>CAUTMU010000001.1:0-49123 GCA_963539535.1 uncultured Acholeplasmataceae bacterium
AAGAAATCTGGTGGTGATGGCAAAGTGGAAACACCTGTTTACATCCCGAACACAGCAGTTAAGCACTTTTACGCCGACGATAGCACAACAGTGTGAAAATAGGGAGCTGCCAGTTTCTTTTACGCGGAGGTTTAGCTCAGCTGGGAGAGCATCTGCCTTACAAGCAGAGGGTCGGGGGTTCGAGCCCCTCAACCTCCACCAGAGCCGAGATAGCTCAATTGGTAGAGCAACTGACTTGTAATCAGTAGGTTGCGGGTTCAATTCCTGTTCTCGGCACCACTATCTGTCCCGTTAGCTCAGTCGGTAGAGCACCTGGCTTTTAACCAGGGTGTCAGAAGTTCGAGTCTTCTACGGGATACCATTGCCCGGGTGGCGGAATAGGTAGACGCGTGGGACTTAAAATCCCATGGAGGAAACTCTGTACCGGTTCAAGTCCGGTTCCGGGTACCATCCTTTTTTTAAACCTTAGTTTTAAAAAAAGCGAGTGTTTACCCTTTTTTTATTTCAAATCAACTAAACAAATTTTGTATACGGCGGTGTAGCTCAGCTGGCTAGAGCGTACGGTTCATACCCGTGAGGTCGAGGGTTCGATCCCCCCCGCCGCTACCAAAGGACCCATAGTTCAGTTGGTTAGAGCAACCGGCTCATAACCGGTTAGTCGTAGGTTCGAGTCCTACTGGGTCCACCAATCACACGGAGGAATACCCAAGCCTGGTTGAAGGGATCGGTCTTGAAAACCGACAGGGTGTAAAAGCCGCGGGGGTTCGAATCCCTCTTCCTCCGCCATTTTATTTTTTTCATATCGCGGGGTAGAGCAGTCTGGTTAGCTCATCGGGCTCATAACCCGAAGGTCGTAGGTTCAAATCCTTCCCCCGCAACCAAAAAGGTCTCGTGGTGTAGTTGGTTAACATAAATGCCTGTCACGCATTAGATCGCGGGTTCAAGTCCCGTCGAGACCGCCACTGGTCCGGTAGCTCAGTCGGTAGAGCAAGGGACTGAAAATCCCTGTGTCGGCAGTTCGATTCTGCCCTGGACCACCATTTCATTTTTTTATCTCCTTTCTAACCTCCTTTCATTCGGAAAAATTTTTAAACCCCTAAAATATTTCCGAAAATCTAAAAAAAAGTCGCTTTACGCACAAAGCGGCTTTTTTATTTTCTTTAAAACTCTTTAAAAACATTTGAAAAAAGTAACTTTAGCATTTTTTATTGGAAAACACACTATTTTAAGGTAATTTTTTATTAGAAAACAAACAATTTTCACCTATATTTTTATTGGAAAACACACTATTTTAAGGTAATTTTTTATTAGAAAACAAATAAATATGTTAAAATAAATGCGTAGTAAGGAGATTTTAAATATTTAGCCGAAAAATAGAAAAAATCTTGACAAAAACTCCCAAGACAAAACCGCTAAAATCTTAATTGTAGAAGGTGCGAGACAAATTGGTAAAAGTTTTATTATAAGAGAAACTGCCCCAAAATACTTTAAAAATTATATAGAAATTGACCTAAAGTCAGACTACGAAAACAAACAACGCTTTGTTAACATTAGAGATACTGCATCATTTTATATATACATTAGTAGTATTTTTAATTTAAAAAAAGCAGACCTTTCAAACACAATCATTTTTCTTGATGAAATTCAATATTACCCGCATTTAATCACTCTCTTAAAAGATTTATATAAAGAACGCAGATATAGATACATAGTTTCTGATTCTCTACTTGGAATTACTTTAAAACACATTTTTATTCCGATGGGCGCAATTGAAGAAGTTGAAATGTTTCCACTAGACTTTGAAGAATTTCTGTGGGCAAACGGAGTAGGGACTGATGTAATTGACTATCTAAGGTCTGCATTTCTAAATTTAACTCCAATTAACGAGGCCATTCACAAACGCATTCTAGGTTTATTTAAAGATTATTTGATTGCAGGCGGCTTTCCAGATGCAGTTATAGAATACGTGTTAAACAAAGATGTTATAGCAACTCGCAGAGTTCAAAGTTATATTTACGCATATTATCAAGATGATGCTGCCAGATATCAAGAAAATACTAAATTAAGGATCTCAAAAATTTATAAAGATATGGTTTCTAATATGACAAACAAGGTAAAAAGAGTTAACTTCAAAGCTATTGAAAATAAAGTTAACTCATCTTTCGAAAAATATCAAGATGAGTTTGAGTATTTAGTTTCTGCTGGCGTTGCAAGGAAGTAAAAGCAGTTTCTAATCCTAAGTTTCCGCTTTTTGTCGTAACTGCTAAAAACTTAATTAAACTTTACTACAACGATGTTGGATTATTAACTAACATACTATTTAAAACTAATATACAGCCAATTTTAAATACCGATAAAAACATCAACTTGGGTTCTGTCTACGAACACGCTTGTGCAACTGAACTTAAAGCGCACGAACACGATTTATTTTATTTTGATTCAAGAAAAGTTGGTGAAGTTGATTTTTTAATCAATGACTACGACCTGCTTTCCGCTGTTGCTATTGAAATTAAGTCAGGAAACGACCAAAATAATTTCCGGGCTCTGCCTAAACTAATTGATAAAAACGGGCAATATAAACTAGCCAAAGGCTATGTTTTTTGCAATAAAAACATAGTTAAACAAGAAGACAATTTAATAACTTTACCGATTTACTTAATTATGTTTGTCTAAAAAAATTTAGGAGACCAATATGAAAGATGAAGAAATTATTTTGGAACAAATACCATCTGTTCCATATGACCCATCAATTACTTATCAAGATCAGTTAAAAATGTCATATATAGACTTAGTCGCACACTTAATTGCTAAGTACGGACAAGCTAACGGAAATTACTTTTTAACCGAAACCTGTAAATCTAAAAACATTAAAATTACTAGAGGAAACGAAGGATTGTTTTGCCACCACATTGATGAAAATAAAGCAATTAAACTTTCTAAGCCTGAATTTGCTATTAAAAACCCATTTGCTTATCAGAAAGCAGAGAGACTGGTATATTGTGATATTTTGGAACACTTGATTTTGCACATTAAAATTATTGAGGAACTAAAAGGAAAAATGGTTGGAATTGGCGGCGCTGCTCTTATTTGCACCCAAATTAATGATTGTTTTAACGGAATGACTTTTACCAAACCTTTTATGATTAAAGTCAGTGAAAAAATACAAGATAAATTCAGCGATTACCTTAAGATTCTTCAAAGGTTTTTTGATTTAATTAAAAAAGATCCACTTTATCCTATGTTGATTTCTAAAGAGAGTATTTGTAAAACTTACGACGGTAAAATTATTAAAAAAATATACGACGCCTTAAAGTAAACAAGAACAAGATTTCTAAACTAAGTCGTAAAGAAACACAATTTTTTTAAAAATTTATTAAACTTACATCAAAAAACAACATTATTTTAAGACATTTTTTAAAATGTAAGCGTATACATTTAATATTTTGACTTTATTTTTTTCATTCTATATAATATAAATATCTCTATATACACACGCCATAAAATGAAGAAAATGGCACAATAAAGGAGCGGTATGGAAGTTAAATTACAAGGTCTTACAAAAATTTTCGTCGACAAACAAAAACGTGAAACAACAGCAGTTGATAAATTATCTATCACAGTTGGCGATGGTAAGCTAATTGGTCTACTTGGACCTTCTGGTTGTGGAAAATCAACCACCCTATACATGATTGCTGGACTACATGAACCGTCTGGCGGAAAAATTATTTTTGGCGATGAGGATGTTACTCCGCTTTCTGCCGACAAAAGAGGAATTGGTTTAGTTTTCCAAAACTACGCCCTGTATCCTCACTTAACAATCCGTGAAAACATTATGTTTCCACTACAAAACATGCACGTGCCTGCCAACGAAATTGACGATATGGTAGAAGAAGTTGCACGTCTTGTTGGTATTGCTAACTTACTTGAACGCAAACCTTCTCAACTTTCTGGTGGTCAACAACAACGCGTGGCCATCGCTCGTGCGTTGGTTAAAAAACCAAAAGTATTGCTACTTGATGAACCGCTTTCTAACTTAGATGCTCGTCTGCGTCTACAAATGCGTGAAGAGATTAAACGTATTCAAAAAGAGACCGGAATTACTGCAGTTTTCGTTACACACGACCAAGAAGAAGCGATGTCAATATGCGACGAAATCGTGTTAATGGAAGCCGGAGTTGAACAACAACGCGGTGTTCCACAACAAATTTATGACAACCCTGCTAACTTGTTTGTTGCGAAGTTCTTAGGTACTCCACCAATTAACTTATTTAAAGCACATATTAAAAAAGACCGTGTGTTTATTGGAGATGAAGACATTCTTTCTGCCAAAGGCGCAAAGGCTGTAGTTAAATCTTGGGCTGAACTAAAACAAAATCACCCAGTAGTAGACCGAGACAACTCAGATGTAACTTTGCATATCGCGGGTTGTGGTCAACTCAAAGCAGAAATTGAACCGCTACTTTCTGAGTTTTCTAAAATTGCAGGTGGCTTCCTTTATGACTTTACTTTAAACGGTGCAACTGAAGGTTTCACTTTAGTTCAAGGTAACCGTCGTAAGGCTCCGAAAAAAACTAAAGATTTAGCTGTGGCTAAATTAAATCAAAAGATAGAATACAAAAATTATCAAATTGACTACTACCAAGCAAAAATCGCCAGAACTGAAACGCAAATCGTGGAAGTTAAAGCAAACAAAGATTTTATTGACGAAGTTAAAATCACTAAACTTGAACAAAGAATTCAAAAATTAGAACAAGCAATTGGAACCGCGAAGGGTAAAATCAAACTACTTCAAGAACAAATTCAAACTATTGAAGCAGACCGCTCTCCATACATTGACCCTCGTTTCCACCTTGGTTTGGTAAACCGTGAACTTAACCCTAACTTTGAACGCGCAACTAAACGCTTTACTCGCCGTTTCACTGCTAAAGCCGTAGTTCCGGTAGTTGCTCCAAACTCACCACTTTCTGAGCTTTCTTCTGCAACCCTTAAAGCAATTTTCCAAAAGAAATTAACTAAATGGGACAAACTAATTGACACAACCCTTCCTGAAAACATTGATTTCATGAAGAAATCAATCCACACAGTCCTACACCACAAACGCAGTGGTGTTAGAACTCTTGCTTTCCAAAAACTAGACATTATTCGTCTACCTAAAAAAATCTTTGGAGTAACTTTGCCAACTCTACACGAAACTACTGTTCAAAACAACGATGAGTTAATTAAAGCAATTTCTGAAAACCCATTGGCAATTGGTTTCATTCAATATGACTTACTTAAAGAATCTGGACTTAAAGAACTTAAAGTCAACGGCCAAAGCGCAACTGATGAAGGTGTGCGCACAGGCTCTTACTTCTTTGCGTCAGTTTCAACAATCTTGGCATGTCAATATCCAATTGTAATTCCTGACAAAATTGCGGCTGCTTTTCTTGACTTTATTAAAACTAAAGAAGGCGAAGCAATTACTGCTAAACACTCAAAAATGTATCCAGACAGAAACTACTTAGTTGGTATTCGACCAGAAGCCTACACAGTAGACAAAGAAAATGGTTGTTTGACTTTAAATTATCAATATTTTGAGTCAATTGGCCGAGACCTTACTTTAATCGCTGCCCATCCTCAAGCTACTAACCGTACATTTAGAGTAATTCTTTCTGATGTTAACGACTCTAAGAAACTAAAAGACGGCAAAGTTAAGATGTCTTTGGATTACTCAAAAGTATTCGTCTTTGACGAAGAAACTGGCGAAAGGATTATCTAATGCAACTGCGTGTTGATGCACGAAGAAAACTAAAAATCTGGTTTCAAAACAACAAGGGTTGGGTGTATCTACTTCCAATCTTGACCTTAATGGTAATTTTTACCTTCTACCCCTTAATTAAAACCATTTTGATTTCTTTTGACCCAACTTTCCGCCGAGATATCCAAACGCTTAGCCCTGGTTCTTTTAGTTTTGACAACTACCGTGCGCTTTTTGCTGAACACTCAGATTTTGGCCTGGCTTTAAAAAACACAGCGCTTATAGTGTTCGTAACAGTTCCACTTTCTACAATGATAGCGCTTGGTATTTGCGTGTCTTTAATGTCGGTTAAACGCATTCGTTCGTTTTTTCAAACTATTTTCTTCTTGCCATATATTACCAACACTATCGCGATTGGTTTAGTGTTTGCTGTACTTTTTGACTATCAATCTGGTCTTGTCAACTCATTTTTAGGCCTATTTGGTATTGGTAAAACTAACTGGCTAAATCCAGCTGCGGTTGGACAACACGGCTATCCAGCGGCTACAGATGGTGCAATGCGTGCAGTTACCTTGTTTTACATCACCTGGTCAGGACTTCCTTTTAAAATCTTGATTTTTATGGGAGCACTTCAAGGAATTAACAAGCAATACTACGATGCTGCTAAAATCGACGGAACTTCTTCTTGGCGAACTTTTTATAAAATTACAGTTCCACTAATTTCTCCAATGATTCTGTATGTTGTAATTACTTCACTAATCGGAGCCTTCAAAACATACGCAGCGGTTATCGGTCTATTTAACGACCCCACTCTTCGTGCCCGCATGAACACTGTAGTTGGTTATGTTTACGACAAACTTGCCGATAGTGGCTCTGGCTACGCCCAAGGTGCGGCCGGCGCTGTGGTGCTTTTCTTAATTATCCTGGCGCTTACTTTCGTAAGTACTTGGGCATCTAAGAAAAAGGTACACTACTAAAAAGAGGTTAACTTAAAATGAATGAAAGAATTGATGTTAAGAAAAAACTAGTCTATCAAAAAATTAAGTCAACCTCGCAAAAAACTGTCGCCATAATCTTTTTGACTATTATGGCTTTAATGATTATCGTACCTTTTTACTGGATGTTAAATACTTCTTTTAAAAACGAATCTGAAGTCCTTGAAGAACCGCCAACTCTCTATCCTCACGCCTGGACTTGGAAAAACTACTCATACGCTTTTAACGGAACAAGACTGACCAACATTCGTTTACTTCAACAAAAACTTAAAGAATACGAAGGTCCAAATGGAGTTGTGGCTGTTGCTAAAAAAGAACGCGACAAAATTGCTTTAACTGACTTAGAGAAAACCAAGTTAGCAGCGCTTTTAAAAGGCGATCCTAAAAACCTATATACAAACGTCTACTACACACAAGCACTTGAACCCTATATTCTTGATAACTCTAAATATGCATATCAGGCATATAAAGACAAATTAGTTGAAAAAGAAAAATTAAATGCTGAATTTAAAGAGGCTAAAACTAAAGTTCAAAAGGCTAAAATTCAGGTTCAATTAAACAAAATTAGTAAGTATCTTGATGAGTTTTCTCAAAAATACAACGCTGATTTAGTTAAATTTGCAAGTTGGAAAGATGAACAAATTTTTGCGCCAGACTACTTGAAACTAAGAAACAAAGACTTAGCCTACCAAGTTGCTGACCGTAAATACCAAAATCTAGCGAGTGAATTAAAGGGTTTACCTGGCAAAATTGAAGGTGAAGAAAACGCGCCTTCTGACCGTTTCACTAGATACCTGTTAAACACCTTAATTGTAGGTATTTCTTCAACTATTGTTGGTACCTTTATGTCAATCATCGGTGCCTTTGCGCTATCTCGTTTGGAATTCAAAGGTCGCGACACTATCTTTAAAGTGATGCTGTCTACCATGATGATTCCAGGTGAAATGATGGTAATCACAAACTATGGAACAGTTTCTCGCCTTGGCTGGACTGACCAAGCACCTGCTTTCTCAGGGGCTCCATTCCTCGCAATGACGGTGCCGTTCTTAGTCACAGTCTTTCACATTTACTTAATTCGCCAAAACTTCCGACAAATTCCAAATGAACTTTATTATGCTGCCAAAGTTGACGGAACTTCTGACTTTAAGTATCTATGGAAAGTCATGGTCCCACTTGCCAACTCATCAATTATCACCATTACAATTTTGAAACTAATGGGTTCTTGGAACGCCTATATCTGGCCAAACTTAGTAGCCGGACAAAACTTTAAGCTAATTACTGTATGGTTGCGTTCTGCGTTTGTAGACCAAGAGTCTAACCGAATCGCTGTTGAGCGCCAAATGGCGGCAACTGTTATAGTCTTAATCCCTCTACTGCTTGTCTTTATCTTCCTTCGTAAATATATCATGCGCGGTGTTGCCCGCGGTGGAACTAAGGGTTAGAATTTAAATAACTCTGCAAGGAAAAATTATGAGAAAATTATTTTTAGCACTTATCGCTATCTTCTCAACACTATTTTTAACTGCATGTGGCAAATACGATGTTACTTTTTGGCATACATTTGGTAAAAAAGACATCACTGCCATTGAAAAAAGATTAAAAGATTTTACTAAAAAAACTGGAATCACCGTTAAACTTGAACAAAAGGGCGGATACCAAGACATCAAAGGTGCGATTGACAAAACTCTTTCTACTAAAAATCGCCCTAACTTAGTCATCGCTTATCCAGACCACGTTGCTTCATTTAACGAAAACCGCAAAAATGTTCTTGACTTAACTAAGTTCATCAATGAAGGAACTCAACTTCAAAAAAAATACATCAGCGACCAAGACTTTAAAAAAGATTGGGATGAACAATTTTACGATTTCGTAAAAGAGTCTCCTCTTTCTGAAAAGGGAATCTACACTACTCCGTTTGGTCTTTCTACTGAAGTTATTCTTTACAACAAAGAACTTGCTGCAGAAATTCCTGACTTTACTGAAAAAGTAAAAACTTGGGAAGGTATTTGGGAAATGGCTAAAAAATACCGTGGAGATCACACTGAAAAATTTGACAAATTAGTTGACCTTCCTGATCCAAAAGAACCTGGCAAAACTAAAAAACAATTTGAACGTACAGCTGTGTTCGGATATGACTCAGACGCTAACATGCTAATCACTATGTCAAAACAATACGGTCTTCCTTACACTGATTTTGTGAAAAAGAACGGTGAACTTAAAGGGGATGCTTTTTTCCACGACACTACACAAAATGCACAATTAGTAGAAATGTTAGACACTCTAAAAGGTTATGCTGCTCAAAACTTTTTTACTACTGGTGCAACTTGCGGAAACAAATATAACTCAACTGCGTTTAAAAACAAACAAATAGTGTTCACTATCTCTTCATCTGGTGGAGTTGGCTATAACATTCCAGATAAAAACAAACCATTTGAAGTAGGTATGCTGCCACTTCCTCAACCTGAACTTCAACTTACAAAAACTCAATTAAAAGAAGCAAACGATCTACTTAAAGCAGACCCAAATAACGCAGACTTCAAAACTCTTCAACACAACGCACAAGCAGCATACACCGCTGCGAAGGCTAAATACCCTAACTTAAATGAAGACAAACTATCTGGCGCTTCTATTTTCCAAGGTCCTTCAATTGCGATGCTAGACCAAGCAAAAGAAGGTGAAGACTCATATAAAAATGTTTCTAACCAAAAAGCATATGAGGTATTTAAATTCTTATTCAGCAAGGAAAACGTACGCGACTTTTCTTTAGCAAAAGGCTACGCAGCTCCTCGCAAAGACGTATTTGAAACCGAAGAAATTAAAAACTTTATTCAAGAAAATAAAACTATAAGCAATACACTTGAAGGCTTAGTTGCTAAATCTTTTGAAACTATCAAAGACACACTTGACAAGAAAAACACTTTCCAATCAATTGCTTACGAAAAATCTTCAAATGCCCGCACAGTTGCGCTAAACATCATTAAAAACGTATTAACTGACGCAGAAGTTGGCAAAGAAATTGTCACAAAAGAAGAAAGCAAAGACAAAAAACCTTTTGAGGCGTACAACAGTGTTAAAAAAGAAGACCGTCTAAAAAGAATTCAAGCATTACTTCAGTTTTACTACGATAAACACTGTAAGTACGAATAAACTCTGCAAAACAAACTTTTTAAAATAAATAAACAACAGCCAATTACTTGGCTGTTGTTTTATATATAAACGAATAACTTCTAATTTTATTTAAAAGAAAGGAGAAAAAATGAAAAAACTAATTTTAATGCTAACAACTCTGTTAACTTCTGTTTTTTTAGTAGCCTGCCACAAAGCGTTTTTTATTGCTAAACAAGAGTCAGATATCATAATTCATAAACTAATTATGGGCAGAAGTTATGAAAACTCCGTGCTGGAACTGAAAAACATTTCAAACTCCGCGAAAAACCTAAAAAACTACTCAATTAGATATTTTAAAAAATCAAGCCAATTTAGTGAACTAACTCTTCCGAACAAGGAACTAAAACCTGGCGAGTTTTTTTCAATTGGCAACACTGGGGCAACTCTTGTAAAAACTAAGGGCGACACTTCTAGTGGCAACTCAGGTAAAAAGGTTGAAGTTGATTTGCTTCAAAACAAAATAACTTTTGGCTATTCTAAGAGACTTGAATTAAAAAAAGAAGCCAAAACTATTGATGTATACGGTCAAAAAGACGCTAAAAACACTTTAGCCGAAGAGGCTTCTCTTTATCGTTTTGCTGAGTTTGAAAAAAATTTAGGTGAAGCTCACCTAAACTTCGTTTGGTGTTTGTTTAAAGTAGAGTACTACAATGCACTTGGCAAAAACTGCCCACTAACCTACGAAGAAGTTCTAAAAGGTCCAAAACCTGACTTAACTAAGTTAGTTGAAGACAAAGTAAATGCAGGTCAAAACGCCAAAGAAGCTTTAATTCAAAATATCTTAAACAAAACTCCTGGCAACGGCGAAATTATTCCGGTTGACCGAGTTAGTCTTTACAAAGACGGAGACACAACTGACTTCGTGGTGTCTTTCACAGAAAGCAAAACTGGCAACAAAATTGAACATGTACTTCCAACCAGATACGCATATTGTGATACTCCTGAGAAAGGAAAAGGTGTTACGAGACCTGAGCCTTTTGCAAACCAGGCTACCAACTTAACTCATGATCTACACGAAAACGCAAAAACTACATACCTGCAAACTATCCCGCGTGGGCAAATTGACGGTAGTTTTGGTCGCTACTTTTTAGTAGTTTGGGCAGGCAACGATCTTGTTGCATTTAAATTAACCAAAAATGGACTAAATGAAAAACTGCCATCTAGACTAAATATTTCAGATGCAATACTTTACAACGACATCCCACTTGAATACTACATTGAAATGGCTTACTACTTTGCTGAGCAAAAACGCCTAAACCTTGCCTATGAATACAACAAAGACCCTTACTTTAACTACAACACAGGTAAATTTAAAAAAGGTCACGAAAACGCAAGGATAAAAACAGTTGAATAAAAGAACTCTTTTAACTGTCTTGCTTTATCTACTCTTTGTAGTAATTGTAGGCGTGCCTTTCTTTTTTGCAATTAACGCAGCACTTGGGAAAAGAGACCTTGATTACTTTCAGTCAAATGTCTTGGCACTATACGCTACTCCTTCTAAACAAAAACAATATCTGCAAACTTACGCAAAACTTTTTGGCTACGAGACTGAAAACACACCAGTTTTTGAGTTTAATACTGAAAATCCAGAACACTCTAGTATCAAACTCTTAGTGCTAAAGGCGCATAACCGCAAAACTAAGCAAAACACACTGCTAGTATATGTTTCAGAACTACTTGCCTACTCTGGTGCTCCTGACAACTACGTTGTAGACGTGGCTAACAAAAACCGCCTGCATCCCCAGAACTACAAATCAGAGGTGCAATACCGCCTTGAGTTTTCGTTTACCAACTCTAACTTTAAGTTTGTGCAAAAAAATAAGTTCAGTGATTTTTTAAAACCGTTTATCATCAACACTGATTTTGTCACTGCCAACGGTAAGTTTGAAAACTATATAGACGGAATCAAAATAACACCAACCTACGCACCTAGCACTTTCCCAAACAAACAAAAACTTAAAAAACCTGAGTTAATAGTTGCAACTAAAGACTCAAAGTTTGCCAAGGAAGAGACTGCCTATCCTGAGGCTAAACGTATTTTAAGCGTCGACCATAAATTATTTGACCGTAAATATCTAGCCCAACCTTTTAATCTTGCAGATCAAGCAGAAATTAAAATTAACTACTCCGGCCTAAACCGCGGACTTGTTTTGGTATCACTTGCTGGTGCTGGTTTGATTTTGGTGATTACTTACTTTACTTTCATTAGAAAACCACTTAAAGTTTTCATAAAGGAAAAGCGAAGAGTAGCGCACCGCCGCAAGCAAGAACAAGCGGGAATAGACACAGAAACCAAGTTATTTGGCAAAACTGTCGATAAAGTTGAGCAAGACAAAGAATAGACAACAAAAATGTGTGTTTTTCTTAAAAACACATTTACAAAACCCTTAAACTGGGCTATAATTTATTTAAAGGAGACATAAAAAAATATGTTTAAAAAAATATTATTAACATTTCTTACTCTAATCGTTCCATTTGCTTTAGCGTCATGCGAACCAAGATATTTTGATGATGTTAAAGTTGCTAAAATCAAAGACATCTACAATATGAACGCAAACGACCCAGTCGCTGCTTCTGGTATTCTTTTCCGTGCGGCTTCAAAAGCAACTTGGTATTTAACTGACGGTACTTCTACAATCAAGGTATACGACCGCGATGGCAATATTGACCACGACAAAGATTTAAACTACGATTTTCAAAAAGTTTTAATTAAAGGCAAAGTGTCTGAGTTTGCTGGTTTAAAACAAATTGCAATGCAAGACATTAAGTTAAATGAAAAATCAAGTGCTAAATTACCTGGTCTTGCAGACATTTCTCAAGTTAAGTTATTTGCAAATAGCGAAAAAGGCAAAGAACAAGTTTCTTCAGACTTTGCTAAACTAGACGGTAAATTAGTTAAATTTGGCGCTAAGTTACTCGGCTTTAAAGAAACTTACGTAGGTAAAGTAATTGAACAAAAAGACGGTAAAGATCAACTAATTGCTGGTAAAACTCCAGACTACATTGAAGTTCAACTAGAAATTAACGGCGAAAAAACTAATGTTCGCTTTGATGTTCGTGAACCAAAATGGGCAAAATGGTTTCAAAAAAATATAGCTGCTGTTAAAGCACTTTACAAAGACATTGAGTTTAAAGCAACTGAGAAAAAGAAAACAATAAATAAAGGCAAAAAAGATGAAAAAACTATAGTTGAAAAAACTTATCTTGAATACAAATTACCTGAAGCAAAACAAGTTACAGTAAGCAACGTAATTGCCTCAGTTTACAAGCCTTACGACAAAGCAAAAAAACAACTAGTTGGCACATCACTTGCTCAATTTGACATTTCAACTAGATTTACTATTACTTTTAAATAAGTTTTTCATACTTTTTTAAAAAACTCAACGACCCCGATATTTTATCGGGGTTTTTAAATTAAGTGCAAAAACCCCGTAAATGTGGTATCCTATTTCAGTTAAGTGTACACAACACTTAGTGGTAGTCACTAAAAGCGACGCTAACCACATGCTTACATAATTTAGTAAAAGGAGGTTGTGTTTATGGCTAAAAAAATTGTCAAGCAAATCAAACTACAAATTCCGGCTGGCAAAGCGACACCAGCAGCACCAGTAGGTCCTGCCCTTGGTCAAGCGCAAGTTAACATTCCGCAATTTGTTAAACAATTCAACGATGCTACTCAAGGTCAAATTGGCTTTGTAGTGCCAGTGGTAATTTCTGTATATGAAGACCGTTCATTTACATTTGTTACTAAAACTCCACCGGCTTCTGATCTTTTAAAGAAAGAAGCAGGTATTGAAAAAGGGTCTGCAAACCCTCTTAAAAACAAGGTTGCTAAAATCAAACGCGCCCAAGTTGCAAAAATCGCGGAAATCAAAATGCGCGATCTAAACGCCAACGACTTAGAGGCTGCAACTAAAATTATTGAAGGATCTGCCCGCAACATGGGCATTGAAGTTGAATAAGGAGCACCGACATGCAAAAAGGAAAAAAATACACAGAAAGTGCTAAACTTATTGACAAAACTGTTCAGTATTCACTGCTAGACGGTGTAGAACTTGTAAAAAAAGCAAAATTCGCAAAATTTGACGAAACCGTTGAACTTGCCCTTAAAATGAACCTAGATTCACGCAAAGCCGAACAAAACTTACGTGGTGCACTAGTCCTTCCACACGGTACTGGAAAAACCCAAAAAGTCTGCGTTATTGCTGAAGGCAAAAAAGCAGAAGAGGCTAAAAAAGCAGGTGCTGATGTAGTTGGCGACAACGAACTAATTCAACAAATCGCGGGTGGCTGGCTGGAGTTTGACGTCATGGTTGCAACTCCTGACATGATGCCAAAATTGGGTAGACTAGGAAAAGTTTTAGGACCTCGTGGTCTGATGCCAAACCCTAAAACCGGAACTGTTACTCTAGACGTTGAAAAAGCAGTTCACGACATTAAAAATGGTAAAGTTGAATACCGAGTTGACAAATTCGGAAACATTCAAGTACCAGTTGGAAAAGCATCTTTTGCATCTAAAGCACTTGTTGAAAACATCGCAGTTGTACTTGACCAAATTATTAAAATCAAACCAGCAACTGTCAAAGGTACTTACCTTAAAAATGCCACAATTTCCACAACTCAAGGCCCTGGTGTGAAAATCAACCCAGAAACTCGCTAGTAGTTGTATAATAATTAAGTAAAAAATTAATCTCCAAAGACAGCAGGCATTATGTAAGCCCTGCCGAGGAAAACAAAAGTAAATTAAAAACCCTTTTTTTGTTTAACTCGCTTTGGCTAAGTTAATTTAAAAAAGGGTTTTTAATTTATAAATAGATTTAAACGGAGGAAAAATGAAAGAAAGTTTAGTCTTAAAACAAAAACAAGTAGACGAACTTAGCCAAATTTTTACAGCCGCTAAAACTATCGTTGTTTTTGAATATGGAGCATTGTCTGTAGAAAGTCTAACTCAACTAAGAAGAGCACTTCGAAAATCTGACTCAAATGCAAAAGTTTATAAAAACAACATAGCACGTCGCGCTGCTTTAAAATCTGGGCTAGCAGAACTTGCTGACCGCTTAGTTGGACAAGTCGCAATCGCGTACTCTTTAACCGACACTGTCGCTCCTGCAAAAGCAGTTTACGAGTTTATCACAGCATATCCTGATAAAAAAATTGTGACAGGAGCTGTTGACGGTAAAGTTGTCTCAGTTTCAGAAATTGAAACTCTCGCAAAACTTCCCAACAAAGAAGGTATGCTTCAATTATTGGCAGGTGCAATGTACCAGCCTCTTCAACGCCTTGCTATCGGGCTTAATATGTTAGCAGAATCAAAATAATTTTGCTAAGGAGGAAATAATAATGGCAAAACTAACTAAACAAGCATTTATTGATGCACTTAAAGAAATGACAATCCTTGAAATCAAGGAACTTCTTGATGGACTTAAAGAAGAATTTGGGATCGATCCAACTGCAGTTGCAGTTGCTGGACCTGCTCAAAGCGGACCTGCTCAAGAAGAAAAAACTGAGTTTACAGTTGTACTTAAATCATTTGGCGAAAACAAAATCGCGGTAATTAAAGTAGTTCGCGAAATTACTGGACTTGGTCTTGCTGAGGCTAAAAAAGCTGCAGAAACTCCAGACTCAGTACTTAAAGAAAACGTGTCAAAAGAAGAAGCCGAAGCAATTCAAAAGAAACTTGAAGAAGCCGGTGCTAAAGTTGAACTTAAATAGTTTTCACTTTAGTGGAACATTACTTTTCTAAAAAACCACAAATTAAAAGTAAGCAAACTAAATACAGCGCCGTTGTTTTTGAAAAACATTTTAGTTTTTTTAAAGACAACGGTGTTTTTTCCAAGGACAACTTAGATAAAGGAACTTACCTTTTTTTAAAACATTTTGACCTTAAAAATCTAGACGCTAAAACTGTTTTAGATGTAGGCGCTGGAACTGGCGAAATTTCAATAGTTTTGGCGAAGCTCTTCCCTGAGATTAATTTCACTGGTATTGAGATTAACGAAAGAGCAGTCATTTTGGCTAAAAAAAACAGTGAACTTAATCAGTGTGCAAACACCGAGTTTATCCAAGAGGATTTCTTGGAGTTTACCGTAGATAAAAAGTTTGATTTAATTGTTTCCAACCCACCAATTAAGATAGGTAAGCAAACTATTTTTGAGTTTTACCGCAAAGTAAAAAGTTTACTTTCAGAAGCAGGGCAGTTTTCACTAGTTGTCAAACACTCACAAGGTGCCGAAAGCCACCTTAAGTTCTTAAAAACTTTATTTAAGTTAGTAGAATTTAAAAAAGACGCAACTTACTATTTAATTTCGTGTTTTAATTAAAACTTTATTCATAAAACCGCTTTTGCGGTTTTTTAAAAACTAAAAAAGGAGTTTATATAAATATGGGACGTGCATTTGAAGTTAGAAAAGAAGCAAAAGCCAAAACTGCTGCGGCTAAAACCAAAGTTTACTCAAAATATGGTCGCGAAATTTACGTCTTGGCTAAAAACGGATCGCCAGATCCTCAAAGCAACCCCGATTTAAAGCGAATTATTGAAAAGGCTAAAAAAGACCAGGTGCCAAACGACATAATTCAGCGCGCCATTGATAAAGCCAAGGGTGCAGGTGGTGAGAACTTTGTACCAGTAGTCTACGAAGGCTTTGGCCAAGGCGACGCTCAGTTTATAATAGAAACCTTAACTGACAACGTCAACCGCACGATTTCGCAAATTCGCGCAATTTTAAACAAAACAGGCGGAAAACTTGGAGTTTCAGGTTCAGTTTCGCACCAATTTGCCCATGAGGCTATTTTTAAACTACCTGTTCAAGAAGACGATGTGCTAAACGCACTGCTTGAGGCAGACGCAGACATTAAAGACACCACAGCCCTTGAAAACTCAACCGTGGTCTACGCCGAAATTGATAAATACGGCCAAGTTAAATCCGCGCTAACCTCTGCCTTTCCAAACATTGAGTTTGAGATTGACGAAATCACTTACTCAGCACTTAACTTAGTTGAACTAAGCACTGAAAACCAAGAGAAGTTTGACAATATGCTTATGCAACTTGAGGAACTTGACGACGTTCAACATATTTATCACAACGTAAAATAATTATGGAAAAAGAAATTTTAGACTTTATTTTAAACAAAGTTGGCTATATTGCCACAGTTTCTAAAGAAGGTGTGCCAAACGTTGGCCCTAAAGTCACAATGCGTCATTTTTCTGGAAACATCTTAATTTGGAACGAAACAACTTGCAAGCACACTAAGTTCAATATTGAAAAAACAGGAAAAGCATCTGTTTGCTTTATTGACGAAGTTGCGCAAACTGGCTTTAGATTTACAGGTCGTGCAACTATTTTAGACAAAACTTCTCAACTTTTTGAACTGTACTCAGAAAACGCAAAAAGCCTTGGCCTTAAACAACCTGAACATTTTGGACAACTAGTAGTAGAGCAAATTTACCTACTTGACCGTGGCCCAAAAGCCGGAACTTTGCTAAAAAACTTTGCGTAAAACACTTTAATTTTTGCAAAAAAACACAAAACTTAAAAGCACTTTGCCCAAAGCATCTATAATACTCTTTCTGTCTTGGCTGTATTGCTTTACTTAGCGTACATTATTTAACGGCAATTCTTTTATTTTTCAATATTTTTAACAAATAACTAAATTACACTAATTTAACCGAGCACCGCTCGGTTTTTTTATTCTTTTATATCATTTGGTTAAAAAAACCAAATAGTATATAATATTTAGGTATGTGCACACGCACAAAGGCAATGATATGTAAGGTTATTAAAACACAAATAGCCGTTGCTGTGTTTTAAACAATTTACATGGAGCAAGCCTAATCTTTAGAATTAGACGAAAGGAGACTTTAAATATGGCTGAAAAATCAAAAGGAACAGTTAGAATTACTCTTAAGTCATATGATCACAAACTAATTGATCAAGCCGCACTTAAGATAGTTGACGTTGTAACTAAAACTGGTGCCACTGTCGTAGGACCTGTGCCACTACCAACTAAACGCGAAATTTTCACTGTACTTCGTTCACCACACGTTAACAAAACTGCACGTGAACAATTTGAACGAAGAACCCACAAAAGACTGATCGTAATTGAAAAAATCGGTCAAAAAACCCTGCCACAATTGTTTCAAACTGACTTACCATCAGGTGTAGATATTGCCCTAAAACAATAAATACACACAAAAACAGGCAAATAAGACAAATTATCGTAGACGATAGAAAGGAAAAATTATGTCTAAAGGAATCTTAGGTAGAAAAATTGGAATGACTCAAATCTTTTCAGAAGACGGCAAGTTAATTCCAGTTACCGTTCTAGATTGCGCAGACAACGTTGTGCTTCAACAAAAAACTGTTGAAAAAGACGGATATGTTGCTACACAACTTGGTTGCCAATCAAAACGCGAAAGTCTTGCGAACAAACCAATTTTGGGACATGTTGCAAAAGCAAATACTGCTCCTAAGCGCTTCGTTAAAGAACTTAGGTTCAAACACAGCGCCTCAGAGCTAGCCAACCTTACAGTTGGTCAAACTGTAGAACCTACAATTTTTCAAGTAGGAGAATTAGTAGACGTCATTGGAATCACTAAAGGAAAAGGATTCCAAGGTTCAATTAAGAGACACGGTCAACGCCGTGGACCTGAAGCTCACGGTTCTCGCTACCACCGCGCCCCTGGTTCAATGGGTGCCATCAAGGGAAATATGAAAGGAAAACCACTTCCTGGTCACATGGGACACGAACAAGTGACTATTCAAAACCTTGAAGTTATCAAAGTAGACAAAGAACAAGCCCTGCTTTTAGTGAAAGGTGCCGTTCCTGGTCCAAATAAAGGATTTGTTGTGGTTAAATCCGCTGTACGCTAAAGGAGTTTAAATCATGGAATATAAAGTATTAAACCAAAGCGGCAAAAAAGTAAAAACAATTGAGTTAAACGATTTTGTTTTTGGAATTGAGCCACACAAACAAGCACTTTACGACGTTGTTCGTGCACAACGCTTAGCTATGCAACAAGGTACTCACCTAGTTAAAAACCGTTCAATGGTCTCAGGTGGTGGACGTAAACCTTATAAACAAAAAGGAACTGGTAGAGCCCGTCAAGGTTCTCGCCGTGCAGTTCAATTTGTCGGAGGTGGTGTAGCATTCGGTCCACAAGTTCGCGAATACGACATTAAAATCAACAAAAAAGTTCGCCAACTAGCTCTTCGTTCTGCACTTTCTCAACATGCTCAACGCGGAACTTTAGTTTTAGTTGACAAGGTTTCTTTACCTGAAGTTAAAACTAAACTATTTGCCCAAATTTTAGAAAGTCTAAAACTAGAGCGCAAAGTTCTATACGTAGACAACGAGTTTGAACCAAATGTTGTCTTAAGCGCACGTAATTTGAGTCAAATTACTGTCATGAACGAACCTAGCCACACTTCTGTATATGACTTACTTGACGCAAAATACTTACTACTTACAGTTGGCGCGGCTAAAGAATTTGAGGAGGCTTTATGTTAAATTTAACTAAAATTAAACAATTTGATATTTTAGTTGAACCTATTATCACTGAAAAATCAAACAAGTTAATTGAAGCCTCAAACTCATACACTTTCCGTGTAAAAAAAGACGCAACTAAACCAGAAATCAAAGCAGCCGTTGAATCTATTTTTAAAGTAACTGTCTTGAAAGTAAGAACTGTAATTTCTCCTGCTAAGAAAAAAACAGTTGGACGCTACCAAGGAATGGTATCTGCTTTCAAAAAAGCCATCGTTACTCTAAAAGAAGGCGACAAGATTGCTGAGTTTACTATTTAGTGAAAGGAGTAAATGATGAAAATTAAGAACTATAAACCTACTACTAACGGACGTCGTAATATGTCTGTGATTGACTACTCTGAACTTTCAAAAGTTGCTCCAGAAAAATCACTACTTACAACTTTGAAAAAAACAGGTGGCCGCAATAACCAAGGAACGATAACTGTTAGACACATCGGTGGTGGAGTTCGTCGTAAATACCGCATTATTGACTTTAAGAGAAACAAAGATGATATAGAAGCAGTAGTTAAGACTATTGAGTACGACCCAAACCGCTCTGCAAACATCGCGCTAGTTGTCTACAAAGACGGCGAAAAACGCTATATCTTGGCGTGTGAAGACCTAAAAATCGGTCAAGTTATTCAAAGTGGCGAAAACGCCGATATCAAAGTCGGAAATGCTCTTCCACTTAGCAAAATCCCTGTAGGTACATTTGTGCACAACGTTGAGTTGAAACCTGGCAAAGGTGGACAAATCGCGCGTTCAGCGGGTACTTCTGTCCAAATCCTTGGTCGTGAAGAGAAGTACGTGCTACTTCGTCTACAAAGTGGCGAAATGCGCAAAGTCTTGGCAACCTGCCGTGCAACTATTGGTGTAGTTGGCAACTCTCAACATGAACTAGTTGTTCTTGGTAAAGCCGGTCGTGTTCGTTTAATGGGCGTAAAACCACACGTTCGTGGTACCGCGATGAACCCAGTTGACCACCCTCACGGTGGTGGTGAAGGCCGCACACCAATCGGCCGTAAACAACCACTTACTAAATGGGGTAAGAAAACTCGTGGAGTTAAGACTCGCGATCCTAAAAAAGCATCTAACAAACTTATTGTTAACCGTAGAAAAGGAGGAAAATAATGTCTCGTTCAATTAAAAAAGGACCTTATTGTGAATACACACTACTTGTAAAAATTGAAAAAATGGCAAAAGCAGGCGAAAAGAAAGTTATTCAAACCTGGTCTCGCCGTTCCCCTATTTTCCCAATTTTCGGAGGGTTCACTTTAGCCGTGCACAACGGAAAAGAACACGTGCCTATCTATATTACTGAAGACATGGTTGGACACAAACTAGGTGAGTTCGTGCCAACTCGTACCTTTAGAGGACACACTAAAGCCGACAAACGCGCGGCTGCTAAATAAGGTTGGTGAAATTTATGGAAAAACAAGCAAAAGCAATCGTACACGACGCCAAAGTTACACCACGTAAAGCCAAATTAGTAATTGACTTAATTCGCGGAGCAAATGTCAAGGAAGCCTTGGCTTACCTTCAATTTACTAACCGCAAAGCATCGCCAATTGTCAAAGAGTGCTTAAAATCAGCAATCGCGAATGCTGTAAATAACTTAAAATTAGACCAAACTAAGTTGTATGTCAAAGAATGCTTTGCAACTGAAGGTCTAAAAATGAAAAGAATGTTGCCACGTGCTAAAGGTTCTGGTGACACAATTGTAAAAAGACGTAGCCACATTACTGTAGTTGTGGCTGAAAGGGGATAAGAATGGGTCAAAAAGTTAGTCCAGTCGGTCTGAGAACCGGAATTATTCGTAACTGGGAATCTCGTTGGTATGCAGACAAAAAACTCGTGCCTGCCTACATTAAAGAAGACTTCCTGATTCGCAAAACCATTAAAACTTATCCTGAATACAAAGAAGCGCTTATTTCTTCAATTGAAATTGAACGCTACAAAGGCAAAGAAAAAGACAAAGTCAGAATTCGCCTGTACACCGCAAAACCAGGGCTAGTAATTGGAACTAACGCCGAAACTCGCGCGAAAGTCATCAAAGCCCTTGAAAAAATCACTAAAAAGGACGTTATTTTAAATGTTGTAGAAGTTAAACGCTCAGAGAGAAGTGCCGAAATCGTGGCGCAGTCTATCGCTACTCAACTTGAAAACCGTGCGTCTTTCCGCCGTGTGCAAAAAATGGCAATCCAACGTGCACTTAAAGCCGGAGCCTTGGGCTGTAAAACCTTAATCTCTGGTCGTCTAGGTGGCGCTGAAATGGCGCGCTCAGAAGGATATTCAGAAGGCCGCGTACCACTGCAAACTCTAAAAGCAGACGTAGACTACGCAACTGCTGAGGCCAACACTACTTACGGTATTCTTGGCGTTAAAGTCTGGATTTACAACGGAGACGTCAACAAAGGCGAAACTCGCGAAGAGAAAATTAAGGCCTACGAAGACGCTGCACCTGAACGCAGACTAAGATTCAAAAAACCAGGTCAAAGACCTGCTCGCCCAAACGGAGGTAAATAGTTTATGTTAATGCCAAAAAGAACTAAATATCGCCGTCCACACCGTGTGTCTTATGAAGGTGTTGCCAAAGGTAGAAATGAAGTAATTAACGGAGATTTTGCACTGCAAGCCCTTGAAGGTTCATATATTACTTCTCAACAAATAGAAGCGGCTCGTATCGCGATGACCAGACACATGAAAAGACTTGGTCAAGTTTGGATCAACATTTTCCCACACATGTCTCGCACCAAGAAACCTCTTGAAGTGCGTATGGGTTCCGGAAAAGGTGCACCAGACCACTGGGTTGCGGTAGTTAAACAAAACAAAATTATGTTTGAAGTTGCCGGAGTTGCTGAAGAAATCGCTCGCGAAGCGCTTCGTCTTGCTTCACACAAACTACCAATTAAATCAAAAATCGTGAAAAAGGAGGTTAAATAAGCATGAAAAAGATGCAAGAACTTAGAAAATACACAGATACAGAAATAGAAAGCAAAATTTTTGAGTTAAAACAAGAAATATTTAACCTACGTTTCAAACAAGCAACAGGGCAACTTACAGACACCGCGCGCGTGAAAAAAGCCCGTAAACAAATCGCTCGACTATACACTATCTTAACCGAGCGCAAATCAGTGAAGGAGTAGTCAACAATGGAAAGAGAAACTAAAAGAAAAGTTTTCCGTGGAAAAGTTGTTTCAGATAAAATGGATAAAACTATAGTTGTCGTTGTTGACACTTATAAAAACGATCCACTTTACAACAAACGCTTTAAGGTATCTAAGAAATTCCACGTTCACGACGAACAAAATGAATGCAAAATCGGCGATACTGTGGCGTTTGCAGAAACCCGTCCACTTTCTCGCACTAAGTCATTTAGACTTATTAAAGTGCTGGAAAAAGCCGTGGTAATTTAGTTTAAGAGGTAACGAAAGATGATTCAACAAGAAACTAGATTACTTGTGGCAGACAACACAGGAGCAAAGGAAGTTTTAGTAATTAAAATTCCAGGTGGTACTCGCCACCGTTACGCCAACATTGGCGACCTTGTGATTGTAACTGTAAAGAAAGCAACTCCTGGGGGAGTTGTTAAAAAAGGTGACGTTTGCAAGGCAGTAGTTGTGAGAACCAAAGACGGCCTTAGAAGAGCAGACGGCTCATATATTAAATTTGGTGAAAACGCAGTTGTATTGGTCAAAGAAGACAAAACCCCTCGTGGAACTCGTATTTTTGGACCGATTGCTCGCGAGCTTAGAGACAACAATTACACAAAAATCTTGTCTTTAGCACCAGAAGTTTTATAAAAAGGAGGAATTTGTTAAATGTATATCAAAACTGGAGACAAAGTTGCCATCATTGCTGGCAAAGACAAGTTCACTACCGATAAAAAAGGTGTTAAAACTCGCACAACTGGCCGCGTTATTCAAGTGCTTCGCGACAAAGACATGGTAGTCGTAGAAGGCGTAAATATCGCCAAAATCGCCAAAAAACCAAATCAAAATAGCGAAAAAGGCCAAATTATTTCTAAACCAATGCCAATCCACGTGTCAAACGTGGCGCTAATTGACCCAAAAACCCAAAAACCTACCCGTGTTTCTTTTAAACAAGAAAACGGTAAAAAGGTGCGAATCGCCAAATCTGGTGACGCAATTAAATAAGGAGCAGGCAAATGACTTCAAGATTAAAACAACACTACGTAAAAAAAGCAATTCCTGCTTTAATTAAAGAGTTTAAGTACTCATCTGTGATGCAAGTGCCTAAACTTGAAAAAATCGTAATTAACGTCGGAGCAGGGGACGCTGCTCAAAACTCCAAAGTTATCGAAGATATCGTCAAAGAAGTTGGCCAAATCGCGGGACAACGACCAGTTGTAACTCGCGCGCGTAAATCAATTTCTAACTTCAAACTAAGAGAAAACATGCCAATTGGTGTCAAAGTCACTCTGCGTGGTGAGAAAATGTATTACTTTTTAGATAAACTAATTTCAATTTCTCTACCAAGAGTTCGTGACTTTAGAGGAGTTTCTAAAACCGCGTTTGATGGTCGTGGAAACTACACCCTTGGCGTTAAAGAACAGTTAATTTTCCCAGAAATTAGATTTGACGATATTAAAAAAATCCGTGGGATGGACGTAGTTTTAGTAACTACTGCTAAAACCAACGAAGAGGCATTTAGTTTACTTAAAAACTTAGGCATGCCTTTTGCTAAATAGAGGACTTAGATTATGGCTAAAAAATCAAAAATTAATGCAAATAACAAAAAACTAGAAGTCTATCTACGCTATCAAGAACGCGCTCGCGAACTAAAAGCGAACAAAGACTATTTAGCACTACAAAAACTGCCAAGAAACGCATCGCTTTGTCGTTACCGCAACCGTTGTCAAATTGACGGTCGTCCACACGGTTTCATTCGTAAATTTGGAATTTCACGTAATAACTTTCGCAAAATGGCAGCAGCAGGACTACTGCCTGGCGTAAAAAAAGCCAGCTGGTAGAAGGAGGCATTTATGGTATCAGATACAATTGCAGATATGTTAACTCGCATTCGTAATGCGAACAGACAACATAAATTAAGCGTAAATGTTCCACATTCTACTGAAAAAGAACGTATTTTAAAAGTCTTAAAATCAGAAGGTTTTATCGCTTCTTACGCTGTTTTTCAAGAAGGCGTGGCTAAAAACATGAACGTTGAACTAAAATACTCAGAAGACAAGGAACTAGTTATTCACGGACTTCGCCGTGTCTCTAAACCAGGTCTAAGAGTATACTCAAGCAAAGAAGAACTACCTCGTGTCTTTAATGGACTTGGAATTGCCATAATTTCAACTTCTAAAGGCATTATGTCTGACAGACAGGCTAGAAAAGCAGGTCTAGGTGGCGAAGTTCTTTGCTATGTGTGGTAGGAGGAACTAAAATATATGTCTAGAATTGGAAATAAAACTATCTTAGTTCCGCAAGGCGTGACAGTCTCTGTCTCTCCTGAAAACTACACAGTGGTAAAAGGTCCACATGGTGAACTTACAAAACAATTTTCACCAATCCTTAAAATCACTCAAACTGAACAAGAAATCCAAATTACTCGTCCAAACGACGAGAAAACCACTAAACAACTACACGGAACTACCAGAGCCTTGCTTGCCAATATGGTACAAGGTGTACACCAACCTTTTCAAAAAGAACTAGATATCATTGGTGTCGGTTATAAAGCAAACTCAGTTAACGGTAAACTAACCTTAGCCCTTGGGTTTTCTCATCCTGTTGAAGTTGAAGTGCCAAAAGGCTTAGTGTGCGAAACTCCTAGCCCTGTTAAAATCATTATCAAAGGTATTGACAAGGAACTAGTTGGTGAGTTTGCAGCGCGCGTACGCCTACTTAAAAAACCAGAACCATATAAAGGAAAAGGTATCCGCTATACAGGTGAACACGTTCGCCAAAAAGCCGGAAAAACCGCTAAATAAGGAGGACGCCCATGATTTTAAAAATTTCCAAAAACGAATCTCGCTTGTCAAGACACGAGCGTGTCCGAAAATCTGTTTCAGGCACAAGTGCCCGTCCTCGCCTATCTTTATACCGTTCAAATACCCACATCTACGCCCAAATTATTGACGACACAAAAGGCCACACTCTAGTTGCTGCTAACACCAAAGAACTAAAACTTGGCAAAAATCTAGAAGCGGCCACTGCCCTTGGTACAGCAATTGCCAAAAAAGCACTTAAAGCTAAAATCAAAGCAGTTGTTTTTGACCGCTCAGGTTATCTATACGCAGGTCGTGTTAAAGCCCTTGCTGAAGCTGCTCGCACTGCCGGACTTGAGTTTTAAAGGAGTATATTATGTACGATAAATTTGAAAAAGAAGAAAAAGAATTTGACGAAAAAGTCGTTCATATTGGCCGCGTTACTAAAGTCGTAAAAGGTGGTCGTCGTTTCCGCTTTTCTGCACTTGTAGTTGTTGGAAACCACAAAGGCAAAGTAGGTTTTGGAACAGGTAAAGCCAACGAAGTTCCAGATGCAATTAAAAAAGCGATTGAACAGGCTAAACAAAACCTAATTAACGTACCTATTGTTAACAACACTATTCCTCACTACATTGAAGGTGTTTATGGATCTGGCCACGTTGTTTTAAGACCAGCCTCAGACGGTACCGGAATTGTTGCTGGTGGTGCTGTTCGTGCGGTTTGCGAGCTGACAGGTGTGTCTAACATCTTGTCTAAATCCCTTGGTTCTCGCACACCTATTAACATGATTAGAGCAACTTTTGAAGGTTTTAAACTACTTAAAACTAAAGAAGAAATCGCTCGTCTACGTGGCGTGGAGGTAAAGAGCCTATGAAACTAAAAGTTGTGCTAAGACGTTCTTTAATCGGACGTTTACCACGTCAAGTTAAAACTGCCGAAACTTTGGGCCTAAAGCGCATCAACGACGAAGTGGTTTTAGAAGACAACGCTGTAAACCAAGGCAAAATTAAAACTATTGCTCACTTGGTTGAAGTCAAGGAAGCGAAATAAGGAGGCCTTTGTTTATGCTAAATGAACTTAAAAACTTACGCCCACGTCCAGATAAGAAACGACTAGGCCGTGGAATTGGCTCAGGCACCGGAAAAACCTCTGGTAAAGGCCACAAAGGTCAAAACGCACGTTCTGGTGGTGGCACTCGCCCTGGTTTTGAAGGTGGACAATTACCACTTTTCCAACGTTTGCCAAAACGTGGTTTTCACTCACTTAACCAAACTAAAAACGCAATCGTTTCACTTTCTGCTTTAAACTGCTTTGAGCCAGAGACTGTAGTTACAGTTGACCTGCTTTTAGAAAAAGGTCTTATTTCTAAACCTTTTAAAGCAGTTAAAGTCCTAAACGGAGAACTTACTCAAAAACTTACCTTAAAAGTTCACCAAATCTCTAAATCTGCCTTAACTAAACTCCAAGAACTTGGCGGCAAATTTGAGGCAATTTAACAATGAATAGAGTCAAAAGAATTTTATCCAATAAACAAATTCTTGAAAGATTTATCTTTACACTTGCTCTACTTTTAGCACTAAGAGTGATGTCTTTCATCCCAATGCCCTTGGTCAACGTAGACGCAATTCGCAACCTATTTGAAAATGGACTTGGATTCTTTGCGATTTTAAATAACTTTTCAGGAAGATCGCTTGAACGCTTTTCTTTCCTGGCAATGGGAATTTCTCCCTATATTACCGCGTCTATCGTCACTCAACTTCTGCCAATGGTAGTTCCTACCTTTAAAGAATGGCAAGAACAAGGTGAAGAAGGTCGCTACAAAATTAACAAAATCAATCGAGTACTAGCAATCGCGATTGCTTTTGTCCAAGGTATTTCGCTTGTCCTTTCTTTCTCAGCGGGCCGCGGAACTCAGTTTTTCGTAGGGTTCTCTGGAAACATCGGTATGGCGATGATCTATATAGGTCTAACTATTGCTGCTGGTACCGCGATTTGTATTTGGTTTGCCGACATGATTACCCAAAAAGGTATCGGAAATGGCTCTTCAATGCTAATTACTGCCGGAATTATTATTTCAATTCCTTCAATGTTTAGCATGATGACCAAAAAATATATCACAGAAGCGACCAAGTGGACACATTACGTGAACTTCGTGGTAATTACTCTGCTTTATATAGCTATCATTTTAGGGGTAATATTTGTTGAAACCTCTAGCCGTAAAATCCCAATTCAACACGCCAACCGCCAAGCGCAATCAGACTCAAACATTCCAATTAAAGTCAACACTGGAAACGTGATGCCCGTGATTTTTGCCTCAACCTTGCTTGGTATCCCGCAAACAATTACTGGGTTTATCACTCAAAACTACTCATCTGGTGGCGGTTTTTGGGTTAATGAAATCTTTAACTTCCAAAGACCAATTGGCTACATTATCTATATTCTGTTAATTATTGCTTTTTCGTTTTTCTACACCTTTATGCAGTTTGACCCTGAAAAAATTTCTGACAACTTATCTAAATCAAATGCCTACATTCCAGGAATTCGTCCAGGTGAAGACACTAAAGACTTTATTGCCAAAACTTTATTTAAAGTCAATGTAATTGGCACAATTTACCTAGTAATTATCTCTTCACTGCCAATCTTAACCGCTGTAATTTTTGGTCTACAAGGCGCGGAAGCTTCAGCAATTACTCTAGGTGGTACATCACTACTTATCGTTGTTGGTGTGGCAATAGAAACCACTAAACAAATTGAAACTGACGCTGAAAGCAATCAATATAGGGGGATTTTTGGTTAATGATAATTATCTTAATGGGGCCTCCTGGTGGAGGTAAAGGCTCACAGGCCAAGGTTTTAAAAACCCACTACTCAATTCCCCACATTTCAACTGGGGATATGTTTAGAGAAAACATTAAAAACGAAACTGTACTTGGCAAGAAAGTCAAAGCAATTCTTGCAGCCGGAGAACTAGTTCCGGATTCTTTGACAGACGAACTAGTTTTGGACCGCTTAAGTCAACCAGATGCTAAAGGCGGGTTTATCTTAGACGGATACCCTCGCAATCTTGCTCAAGCCGTTGAACTTGACCGCATCCTTGCTAAACTAGGGTTTACAATTACTAAAGTTGTAAATATAGATGCGAACGATGAACTAATCGTAGCGCGCCTTGCTGGTCGCCGAGTTTGTCCTAAATGTGGAGAGACTTACCACATTCCAAACATGCCACCGCAAGTTGAAGGCAAATGCGACAAGTGCTCAGCAGAAATTGTTCAGCGAGCAGATGACCAAGAGTCAACAATTCGCGCAAGACTTTCGCTTTACCACGAAAACTCCAAACCAATTGAACAGTTTTATCAAGACAAAGGTCTGTTTTGCACAGTTGATGGCAATGTTTCCATTGAACACACTAAAGCCCAAATTATTGAGGTTTTAGGTAAATAGTTATGATTACTATTAAAACCCCTGAACAACTTAGTAAAATGAAAGAATCCGGCAGGATTCTTTCAGAACTAAGAAAAGAACTAGAACAACACTTAAAACCAGGAGTATCCACACTTAAATTAGACGAAGTTGCGGCTAAGTTTTTAGCCGACCGCGGTGTTGTTTCTTCTTTTTTAAACTACGAAGGCTACAAGCACTCAATTTGCGCGAGTGTCAATGACTGCGTAGTTCACGGCATTCCTTCTAAAGATGTAGTTTTAAAAGACGGCGATATTATTTCACTGGACTTAGGTGTCCTTAAAGACGGTTGGCATGCAGATTCTGCTTGGACTTACGAAATTGGCGAAGTCACACAAGAAGTAAAATACTTAGTGGAAAGAACTAAAGAAGCCTTGATGCAAGGACTTTCTGTGGTAAAACCAGGTAACTTTATTACAGATATCGGCAAAGCCATTGAAAACTATTTAAAACCGTTTAAATACGGTATAGTTCGTGAGTTTTGTGGCCACGGAATTGGCGAAAAACTACACGAAGATCCATACATTTTTCACTTCAACCAACACATGAAGCACACCGAAATTAAAGAAGGCATGACAATTTGCGTTGAACCTATGGTAAATCTTGGTTCACACAAAGTAAAAATACAAAAAGACGGTTGGACAACTGTCACTAAAGACCACAAACCCGCTGCCCACTTTGAGTATACAGTTTACGTCACAAAAGACGGATATGAGATACTCACTCCCAAAATTTAAATAAAAGGTACTAAACTATGCGAAAAGAACAAATTGAAATTGATGCTGTCATTGTTGAAGTACTACCTAGTGCTGTGTTTTTATGCAGACTAGAAAGTGGACACGAGATTAAGGCCCGAGTATCTGGTAAAATCCGCATGAATAACATACGCATTTTACCTGGCGATAAAGTAACTTTAGAATTATCACCATATGATTTAACTCAAGGCCGCATTATTTATCGCAAAAAATAAGGAGGACTTATGAAAGTCAGATCATCAGTTAAGCCAATGTGCGATAGCTGCAAAGTTATTAAAAGAAAAGGTTATGTGCGTGTAATTTGCGAAAACCCACGCCATAAACAAAGACAAGGATAGGAGATTAAAATATGGCCAGAATCGCTGGGGTAGATATCCCTTCAAACAAAAGAGTAGTAATTTCACTTACCTACATTTACGGTATTGGGGTTAAACTTGCTCAAAAAATTCTTCAAGACGCCGGAATCTCTGAAGACGTGCGTGTTAAAGATTTAAACGACGACGATCTTTCAAAAATTCGTAAAGAAGTAGCAAAATACACAGTTGAAGGTGACCTTCGTCGTGATGTTAACCTAAACATTAAACGTTTAATGGAAATCGGTTCATATCGTGGCATTCGCCACCGTAAACAACTGCCAGTGCGTGGACAAAACACTAGAAACAACGCCCGCACTCGCAAAGGCAAAGCAAAAGCGATTGCCAACAAAAAGAAATAGGGAGGAATGAACAATGGCTAAAAAAGTAAGCACACGTCGCAAAGCACGTAAAAACATACCTCTTGGCAAAGCATACATTCACACAACATTTAACAACACAATTGTAACAATCACTGACCTTGATGGCAACGCCATCGCTTGGTCTTCAGCCGGAGCACAAGGCTTTAAAGGTACTCGTAAATCAACAGCCTTTGCTGCTCAAATCACCGCAGAAGCCGCTGCAAAAGCCGCTATGGAAAACGGTATGATCAAAGTAGAGGTTTCTGTAAAAGGACCTGGACCAGGCCGTGAGTCTGCTATTCGTTCACTGCAAGTTGCTGGTCTTGAAATTGTTTCAATTGAAGACAACACACCAGTTCCACACAACGGTTGCCGCCCACCTAAGCGTCCACGCGGCTAGGAGGAAGTATGCGTAATTTAAAATTTGAAAAACCAAACGCAATTTCCGTAATTTCTGCAGACAAAACAACTGCAAAATTTTCAATTAAACCACTTGACCGAGGATATGGTATCACAATCGGAAACGCTCTTCGACGCGTTCTGCTTGCCTCAATTCCGGGAGCAGCCTTAATTAACGTAGAAATTAAAGGTGTGCCACATGAATTTTCAACAATCCCCGGTGTTAAAGAAGGAGTTGTTGAAATCGTTTTAAACTTAAAAGATGCTATCTTTAAACTAGATTCAGTTGAACCTGGTTTTCGCGCAGAAGTTTCTTTAAACGACGTTGACAAAGAAATCATTACACTTGGTGACTTACAAGTGCCAGCCGGTGTTGAAGTTGTCAATCCAGATCACGTAATTTGTCATTTAAATAAGGGAACCAGCATCTCTCTTACCGCAACTCTGGCAACTGGTGCTGGCTACGTTACTCAAAACGACAATAAAGCGTATCTTGACCACATTGGCCAAATTGCGCTAGACTCAATTTTTACCCCAGTTAAGCGCGTTAACTTTAACGTTGAAAAACTACAAGGTGGGTATGACGAGTTAATTTTAGAAGTTGAAACTAATGGCGCAATTGACGCTAAAGACGCAGTTTCTGAAGCCGCTTCTATGCTAAGTGAGTTATTTGGTGCAGTTCGCCAAATTTCTGAAAACGCAGAACAATTCCAAGACTACATTGCAGAGGAAGCCGAAACTACTGCACAAGCAGTTGACAAAAACCTATCAATTGACAGACTAGATTTATCTGTTCGTCTATATAACGCGCTTTCTCGCGAAGGCATCAAAACAATTGATCAACTACTTGACATGACAGACCAAGAAATTAAAAGCATCCGCAACCTTGGGCAAAACTCATTCATTGAACTGCAAAACAAATTGGCTGAGTTTAAAGACAGTACAATTACTAAAAAAACAGTTGATGATGACGATGCTTTAATTAAAGAAATTTTTGACGATATTGAGGAGGGACTATAATAATGAGATCAAAACTATCTAGAAACTCAGCTGCCCTAAGAGCAGTACTTAGAGACTTAGCTACAGCACTAATCGTTAAAGAAAGAATTATTACTACTCACTCTAAGGCCAAAGAAACTCAAAAAATGGTAGAAAAACTAATTACCCTTGGCAAAAAAGGTGATATTAACGCAAGACGCCTTGCCCGTACTTACCTTAGAGATGTAGAGACTGACACTAAAGGCGAAACTGTATTAAGTAAATTATTTCAAGCAGTTGCTCCACGTTTTAAAGACAGAAACGGCGGATACACAAGAATTATTAAAACAGTTGGCCGCAAAGGCGACAACGCTCCAATGTCAATTCTTGAGTTTGTATAATCACTTTATTAAAATAATTTAATCGCAAACACAATTGAGAACGACACTTTTTAAAAAAGTGTAGTTCTCTTTTGCACTTATTTTAGGAGAAATTTATTTATGAAATTAGTAAAAGAAACTAAATCAGAAGTTAAAGTTGCTTTAGTTAAAGCCAGCACTAAATGTGTTCTTTTAAAAGAACTTGCAGAAAAAAGAGGATTCAAAGCACAAGCCGGTGAAATTCTGGATTTACTTAGCTTAGAAAACACAGGCACAGTTTATCTAGGACTAGGTGACAGAACTCATGAAGACCTTCGTTTAGCTGGTTTTAAATTAGTTAAGTTCCTTGAAGCCAGAAAAATCAATAGCGTTAACTTAGACTTCGCTCACGTAAAAACTCTAGACACAATTTACTTAGTTGAAGGTTTTTATCACGGAATTTACCTATACAACCGCTATAGAGCCGACAAAACTCAGTTCTTGCCAGAAATCGGGCTTGGTGAGTTTGCAGATGAAAAAGAAGCGCTACTTGAACTTAAAAACCTAGCAGACTCAATTTTTCTTTGCCGTGATTTAATTAACACTCCAGCAAATGACCTATACCCTGCTAACTACGCTGAGTTAATTAAAGAAACTTTTAAACCTTTTAAAGATGTGGAAGTTACTGTTTTTGACAAAAAACAAATGCAAGAACACAAACTGTTTGCAGCACTTGCAGTTGGTAGTGGTTCTGACAACGACCCAAGATTTGTGGTAATTAAATACCAACCAAACAAAGCAGACGATGAATTCCTTTCTTTTGTTGGAAAAGGTATAACTTACGATAGTGGAGGATACGCTTTAAAAATTCCTTACACTAACATGCTGACAATGAAAACAGATATGTCAGGGTCTGCCGCTGTAGTTTCGGCAATTTTAGCTCTTGCTAAAAACAAAGTTAAACAAAACGTATGCGGCGTAATGTCACTTTGTGAAAACGCAGTGTCTGGACACGCTTATAAAAACGGAGACGTTTTTAAAACTCACAAAGACGGAGTTACTATTCAAGTTGACAACACAGATGCAGAAGGCCGTGTGTCTATGGCCGACTCTATCCACTGGGCTGCCACTGAAGTTAAGTCAAAATCAATCGTTGAGTTTTCAACTCTAACTGGTGCTTGCATCGTTTCACTTGGAACTGATATTTCTGGATGTGTTTCTTATCACCCAGAGCTTACTCAAAAAGTAATTGAAGCAGGTGAAGAGGCAGGTGAAAGAATTTGGCAATTCCCAATTTCTAAAAAACACGAAGAAGCGGTTAAAGGAACATTTGGTACAATTAAAAATGTTTGTTCAGGTGGAGCCGGTTCAATTACTGCCGGAATTTTCCTAACTTATTTTTCTGAAAAAGTTCCGTATGTTCACGTAGACATCGCCGGAACTGCTTACAACCCACCATACCTTTACTACGCAGATGGAGCAAGCGGAGTTGGCGTTAGAACAATTTACAACTTCGTTAAAAACTCACTTAAAAAATAAACTTTTCATACAAATTAAACCCCTTTAAGATGGCTAAAATAAGCCATTTTAAGGGAAATAAAAAAGGAACACTGATGTGTTCCTTTTTTGATATGTTTATTTTAATTATCGTTCTTGTTTTCTCAAAGTGCGAAGAGCTCTTGCTGAAACCATAACTTTGTGAGTGTGACCTGCTTCGTCAGTAAATTTCACTGGTTGCAAGTTTAAGTTCCAGACTCTGCGAGTCGCACGAAGAGAGTGTGATCGATTATTTCCGGCAAGTTGTTTTCTGCCGCTAATAGCGCATATTCCCATGTTTATAAATCTCCTCTTAAAATATTTTAGCATAATCAGGGTTTTTCCGCAATTTTAAACTTTTTGTATGTTAAACTTTAAGTATGGAAAAGATAAAAGTTTTAATCACTGGAAGTTCAAGCGGAATCGGTAAAGCCGCTGCTGAAATTTTTTTAAAGAACGATTTTTTAGTATACGGAATTGACCAAAACGCAGCGACTATTGAAGATAAAAACTACCAACACTTTAAAGTATCTGTAACTGATTTTAATAAATTACCTGACTTAAAAAATATCTCATATATTTTAAACAACGCAGGGACAATGGATGAGCAAAAATCCTTGGAAACCAACTTACAAGGCTATATTAACATTATCAATAAATATGAAAGTAAGGATTTGAAAGCCGTTTTAAACATTGCTTCAACCGCTGGCCATCACGGGTATGGCAAACCTTTGCACGCTGCAGCTCAAGCCGCTCGCATCAACTACACTAAACATCTTGCCAAAACTCTTGGCGAAAAATACCAGACTTTGGTTAACTCACTGAGCCCGGGTCCAGTTCAGACCAATTTAGAACCAGATTTGTACAAAGACAAAGTAGCAATGTCAGCGGTTGCAAACCAAAATATCTTAAAACGTTGGATTTCTCCAACTGAAATCGCTGAGTGGGTTTTCTTTATTTTAACTAAAAACACCTGCGCAACAGGGCAAGACATAATTCTGGATTTAGGTGAATGTATTAACCTAAATTTTATCTCGCCAACCCCACCTAGCCAAAAATAGCCCTATATAATATAAAGAGATTTAAGGTATAATAAAGGTACTGAGGTTTATTGATGGAACACAAAACAATAACAAGCGAATTTTTTACCAAAATGCTGATAAATGGAGCTGCTAACTTAAGGCTCCACATTGACGAAATTAATAACTTAAATGTCTTTCCAATTCCAGACGGCGACACTGGAACTAATATGCACTTAACTATCAACGCTGGTGCTAACAAAATTAAAATCTTAGATTTTCAAACCAAAACTATTGCAGAAATCGCAAAAGTTTTCTCACACGAACTAGTAGTTGCAGCGCATGGCAACTCGGGTGTCATTCTTTCTCAGTTTTTCCGTGGATTTGCGAAAGAACTTGGAAAAGTTGACAGCCAAGAACTCACAGTTGTTCAACTAATTGATGCCTTAATTTCTGGCTACAAGGTAGCCTACAGCGGTGTAGTTCAACCAATTGAAGGAACAATTTTAACCGTACTTCGCGAAGCTGGTGAACATTTACGTTTAAAACGCGGCAAACTAATTACTTTTGAAGACGCACTAACCACTTATTTTAATCAGGCTAAAATTACCTTGCAGAAAACCCCTACTCTTTTGCCTGTCTTAAAAGAAGCCAATGTTGTAGACAGTGGTGGCGCTGGTTTTGTTAAAATCGTTGAAGGCTTTGTGCACTTTATTAACGGCAAAGTTATAAAGGAAGCAACTAAAACTACAGCTAAGTCATTTGTTTTAAACTCAGAGCAAAGCACGGCTTACGACCACGTAATTGGCGAAATTAAGTTTAAGTTTTGTACTGAGTTTGTCTTGATTTTAGATAGACCAGAACAATTTTCAAAAGAAAAATTTATCAAAGAAATTAAAGACTTTGGCGACTCTATGGTGGTTATTCACGACGAAGAACTCCTAAAAGTTCACATCCACACCAACCAACCACTTAACTTACTTAAAAACGCCGAGCAACTAGGCGAAACTAGGTCTATTAAAGTAGACAACATGAAACTGCAAAACGAAGAGGCGGTGGCTGCGCAAAAACCAGCAGACAAAACTCCTGAAAAAGAATACGGGCTAATCGCTGTTGCAAACGGTGACGGAGTTCGCCAATACTTACTTGAACACGGAGTTGACTATATAGTTGCCGGTGGCCAAACAATGAATCCATCTACTCAAGACTTTATTGAAGCAGTTGATAAAGTCAACGCCAAAAACATTATCATCATTCCAAATAACTCAAATATCATCATGTCGGCAGAACAAACTGCTAACTTAGTTAAAGATCGCAATATCGCGGTAATTAAGACTAAAAATCTAGGTCAAGGAGTTACTGCACTTTCTGTCTTTGACCATAGTGCTGACTTTAAGACCAACATTGACAACATGCAAGAAATTGCACAAGCCGCTCAAACTGGCGAAATTACTTACGCAATTCGCGACACCAAACAAAACGGTATAGATATCAGAAAAGGACATTATCTTGGAATTTCTGAAGGTGCTATAACTTGTTCTGTTGAAAATATTTTTGATGCAACGCGTTGTCTGCTTTCCCAAATTCTTTCAAAAGAAAACGAAGTTGTCACCCTATTTTATGGCAAGGCTGTGTCTGACGAAGAGGCTAAAGAAATTGAGGAGTACATCCAAACACTTTGTCCATACGCCGAGGTTAATTTAGTTAACGGGATGCAAGAAATTTATTTATTTATAGTTTCAGCACTTTGAAAAACAGGTTTAAAAAATAGTATAATAATCATTAGAGGTATTGAATGAAGACGATTAAAGAACTTTTAAAAAAACACAACCGCATTATTATTCACAGACACTCCAAACCAGATATGGACGCAATTGGCTCACAAATGGGCTTAATGCACATAATTAAAGAAAACTTTCCAGAAAAAGAAGTCTACGTAGTAGGTGATCACAACAAATTTGACTACGAAAACGCCATGAACGAAATTCCTGACAGTTTTTACAAAGACTCGCTAGTTTTTATTACAGACGTCGCAGTTTCTTACATGATTTCAGATAACCGCTATTTGTTTGCCAAAGACGTGGTAATTATTGACCACCACGAAAACAAATCAGATGTAGCAGGAGCACACGTTTATTCTGACCCAACTTACGAGGCCGCGGCTGCTTACGTTTACGATATTGCCAAAAAACTTAAACTAAAAATCCCAGCAATAGCGGCTGACTACTTGCTAAACGGAATAATTACCGACAGCGGGCGCTTTCAGTATTTAACTAACGCACCGCGTTTATTTCAAATCGCTGCGGAACTTACAGCACTAGGTGCAGACCCGCTTAAGTTCTACAAGTGGTTGTATGTAGAAACTCTAGAAGAGCGTCAAACTAAAGCGAAGTTTGCTACTCGCATGCAAATTGAGGGCTCAGTTGCTTACTTTTTTAACACCAAAGAGTTTTTAGAGTCACTTGGCACTTACGATTTCTTTTCAATTAGCCGCGGTATGGTTAACTTACTTGCTGGAATTAAAGAAATTCCAATTTGGGCTAACTTCACGTATTCCGCTGAGCAAGACAAAGTAATTTGCGAATTGCGTAGCCGTGAAATTGAAGTTGTGCATATTGCCAAGAAATACGGTGGCGGTGGACATGCACTGGCTTGCGGCGCAACCCTTGATAACTTTGAAGTGGCAAAAGCCATGATTAAAGATTTAAACGAACTAATTTTACAAAATCAAAAATAAATAATAAAGGAGCATAAAATGGACATTAGTTTAATTTTAAAAAAAATCAAAGAATACGACATTATTACAATCTACTCACATAAAAGACCAGACGGAGACTGCATAGGCTCATCACTTGGTCTTAAAAACATCATTGAGACAACTTTTCCCAAAAAACAAGTATACTCACTGGGCGACCACACACCATATTTGCGTTTCCTTGGAGAACTTGACACACTTGACGACGAAACTATTAAAAAATCTTTAGCGATAGTTGTAGACACTGCTACTCAAGAGCGAGTTGCAGACCAACGCTTTAAATTGGCTAAAGAAATTATTAAAATTGACCACCACATTGTAATGGATCAATACGGCGACATTAACTGGGTGCACGAAGAAGCACCAGCGGCTTGTCAAATGATTACTTATTTTCTGTATAAGTTCAGAGACCAACTACTTATCACTAAACAAGGCGCGCAAGCACTATATGCTGGTTTAGTTACGGATTCTGGAGGATTTAGATACCGCGGAGTTACCGAAACTACTTTTCAAATGGCGGCTTTCTTAGTTTCTAAAGGCGCTGACCTTGAATACGTAGACCGTGAACTTTCTAAAACTACTTTTGCACAACTTAAATACAAAGGCTATCTGCTTTCTAACATCAAACGCTCAAAAAACGGCGTGGTTTACTTCCTTGCAACTCGTGACATTCAAAAGAAATTTAACTTAACTCAAGAAGACACAGCAGCGGCCATTAACGCCATGGCTGGCATTGAAGGCTGCCCTGTTTGGGTGCTATTTATTGAACTTGAAAACTCAGTTCGCGTTAGAGTTCGTTCAAACCAAGTAGAAATTGCTTCAGTTTGCAACAAATTCCCTCCAGGAGGCGGACACGATTTTGCCGCTGGCTGCCACCTGGATAAAATGAAACAACACACAAAAGTAATTGACGCCCTTGACGCCAGAATTGTGGAAGTTTTAAAGAAAAATAACTAACAATGCTGGAACTACTTTTAAACATTACAACTAATAAATCAGCAAATCAGAATTCTAAAATATCCGAGGCAATTACTAAAGGTTCACTAGACCTTCAAGCCCTTCAAACTGGCCAAGACTGGCTGTTTAAAGTTATCCTGCCGCTTTTAATTATTATGATCTACGCGGTAATCGTTGGACTTGAACGCCGCAATTTAGGCAAGGCTGTCGGAGTTTCTGCCTACTTTTTAGTAGGAATAGCGAGTTGCTCAATTGCAATTACTCAAAGACTAATGTTTGAACTAAATGCCTTTCAACCAAATGAAGGCCAAAGAATCATCGCGCAAGTTGTCGCGGGTGTTTCGTTTATTGGAGCCGGTGTCATCATTAAAGACAAGATGTCTATCAAAGGCTTAACAACGGCTTCCTCTATTTGGGCGTGCGCAATTTTAGGTTTAATTTTAGGTTCAGGTTATCTTTTGATCGGAGTAATAGGTGCAACTGTTATTATCATTTACATCTTTATTCGCGACATGGTTTCCAAAGAAAACCCGTTTGTAAGTTGCCGCAATAACTTAATTCACAAAGTTAAACAAGGTGAGATGAAAGCAGAAGACGCCAACGCTATTTTAAACAAAGAAGACGATTTGCAAACTAGACACGTTGATGAGTTTAAACAACACTGATTTTGAAAATATCACTGCAATTGCGACCCCTTATGGTAAGGGGTCGATTTCAGTTATAAGAGTTTCGGGAAAAACTTGCATCAAAGAAGTTAACACTATCTTTAAAGGCAAAGACTTAACTCAAGTTCCTGGAAACACCTTAGTCTACGGCTTTATTTTAGACAAAGACAACGTGCCGATTGACGAAGTTATAGTTGCTGTTTTTAAAAAACCCCATTCTTTTACCGCTGACGATATGCTAGAAATTTCTTGTCACGGTGGTGTGTTGGTAACTAATTTAGTCTTAGAAAGGCTCCTTAGTCTAAATATCAGAATGGCACATCCTGGTGAGTTTTCTTACCGTGCTTATTTAAATGGCCGCATAGATTTAGTTAAAGCAGAGGCTGTGATGGACTTAATTGAGGCAGACACTAAAAGCGCTGCCAAAATTTCTATAAACTCACTACTTAGTAAAACTGGTAAAAAAATTTCTGAGTTTAAAGAACAAGTCTTGGCGTTGATTTCAGATATTGAAGTTAAACTCCAATACCCTGAGTTTGACGAAGCAGTGGACCTTGAAACTTCTGAATTAAAATCAAGAATTGGCAAGATTATAGTTGCTCTAACTGAGTTTTTAAAAAATTCAAAAAACACTACAATGCTAAAAACTGGAGTTTCGGTCGCAATTGTTGGCAGACCCAATGTCGGCAAGTCATCTCTTTTAAACTCACTTTTAAAACAAGACAAGGCTTTAGTTACTGACATTCAAGGCACAACCCGCGACATAGTTGAAGGCAAAATTGTGCTTAACAACATTGCTCTAAACTTACTTGACACCGCAGGCATTCGCAAAAGCACAAATCTAGTTGAGAATCTTGGTATTCAAAAAAGTCTAGATACCATTAAAACTGCCGAATTAGTTTTATTTGTTTTTGAGGCTAACCAAAAGTTAACTAAAGAAGACTTTGAAATTTTAAACAAAATAGATCCCGCTAAACTAATTAAAATTGCAAACAAAAAAGACTTAGGAATTAATCAAAAAGACAAAGATGCTGTCTACATCTCTACTTTTGATGAAGACTTAAAACCGCTTGAAGACGCTATTTTAACTAAATTAAAGTTAACAGATCTAGACACCAGAGACTTAGCGTTTTTGTCAAACCAAAGACAAATTACGCTACTTGAAAAAGCAATTTCTGAACTAAAAGAAGCCCACAGTTCTGCTGATTTCTTAACCGCTGACTTAGTGGTGATAAACATTAAAACCGCTTACAACGCTATAAAGGAGATACTTGGCGAGGTGTATGACGACGATGTAAATAAAAACATCTTTAGTCATTTTTGCCTTGGCAAATAAATAACTATGTATAAAGTTTTATATCGCAAATACCGACCAAGTAAACTAAAAGAAGTTGTTGGTCAAACGGTAATCATTCAAATTCTTAGTCAAATTCTAAAAAGTGGCAGCATTCCACATTCTTTTATTTTTGCTGGCACCAGAGGTATTGGCAAAACCACGATTGCCAGAATTTTTGCCAAAGCCATTAATTGCGAAAAACTAACTTCAGGTGACGCTTGTGGAAAATGCGCAAACTGTCTTGCAATTGAGCAAGAACAAACTGTAGACATTGTAGAAATAGACGGGGCAAGCAACAACGGAGTTGACGAAATCAGAGACCTTCGCGACAAATGCGTGTTTTTACCACAAAACCTGAAATACAAAGTCTACATAATTGACGAAGTTCATATGCTTACAACCGCGGCTTTCAACGCGCTTTTGAAAACTTTAGAAGAACCACCTAAACACGTTATCTTTATTTTGGCAACCACTGAACCTCACAAAATCCCGAAAACCATTCAATCTCGCTGTATGAACTTTAGTTTCCTGACTTTAACAGAGACTGAAATTGAAGGACAAATAATTGAAGTTGCCAAAAAAGAAAAAATTACTTTAGAAAAAGCAGCAGCAACACTAATTGCTAAAAAAGCAGATGGCGCAATGCGAGACGCTTTGGTCTTGCTGGACAAAGCAGTGGCTTATGCTGGGCAAGAAATTAACAAAGAAACAGTTTTGAAAATCATTGGTGGAGTTGACGAAAACGAGATTTTAAAAATTATTAACTCACTTGACAATGCAGATTTAGCCAATGCTGTTGCTATGCTTGACGCACTACTTAAGACAGGTAAAAGTGAAAACTCAATAATTGACGCCTTTATTGATAACTTCAAACAAATTTTGCTAAAAATTTCAACAGGTGAACCCAACCTTTTTAAAAAACTAAACAAAGCAAAAGTTTTAGAAATATTTACTGAATTAAACACTTTAATTAAAGAAATCAGATACACAACTTCTAAGCAAAATATGCTGATGGTTACTTTAATCAAAATTTACTCAATCATAAGCAAACAAGAAGCGATTGTATTTAACACAAACCTAGAAACTGCAAAACCTGCAGTTAAAACATCAGAACAACCACAAGTGAAAACTACACCTGAAACACACGGTGATATTTTTGCAAGTAACCCTGTAGCTTTTTCACCCAGTCCTGAAAAAATTAGCAAAGATTCAGTTAAAAGTCCTTTCAGTCTAACTGAACAAGACTTTAAAGATCTGCTTGACAACGCCAAAAAGAAGATTAGAGAAGAGGCAGAAACAAAACTCTATAACTCTGATTTCTTAAAATCTGCAGAAGACCCAGATGTCTTTGGACTTTCTGGCAAGTTTGAAATAGTTTTAGCCAGCCCAAATACCCTATTACTCGCTGCAGATGGATTAACTGCATGCACTGAAATCTACAAAACAACCAAATATCCAGTCCTTTTAAAAGAAGTTAATAACTTTTTGCCAGAAATCACGAGAGTAATTTTGTTAACAAAACAAGACGCAAAGACTGTGTTAATGCAAATTAGCACTTACCTTAGAAATAACCTTGAGTTTATTCCCAATGACTTTAGCGCTGTTGTTGAAAAATACGCCGCATATGATAAAATTTTAAAAGAAGTTAAAACTAAAAAATTTGACGCAAGCGCCGTATTTGGTGAACTTGCAAGCAAGGAGCAATAAATATGAATCCGCAAATGTTAAAACAAATTCAAAAACTACAAGCAGAAATGATGGAACGTCAAAAAAGGCTTGAAGAAACTGAGTTTACAGGTGAGTCTGCTGGGGTTTCAATTACTTTACTTGGTTCAAAAAAAGTCGTAGACTGCAAAATTAGCGCAGACATTATTCAAGATAAAGAAATGCTTGAAGATGCAATTTGCGTAGCCTTTAACAAAGCCATTGAACAAGTCAACTCAGAACTAGAAGACATTCTTTCTAGCGCTAAAATGCCTAATTTTTTAGGACTTTAGTTATAGTTTGTAAAATAGGTTTGACTATAATATAATATTTAAGTTATATGGAGGCTGACTTGAATCATACAGAAGAAAATTCTTTATCAGAAATTGCATACTCCTTAATCAAGGAACAGGGTTCTGCTGTTTCACTTAACGAACTTATTGACAAAATTTGCGCAATTCGTAATTTAGGCGAAGTTAACGCAGATTTCAAAAATCAACTTTATTTTGACTTAATTTCATCAGGTCGCTTTGTTTATGTTGGCGACGGGCTTTTTGATTTAAAAGACAATAACTTAGAGTATTGGGACAAAGACGGTACTTTTTTTGCCAATGAAAGCAATGACGAAGACATTGAAATTAATGAAGATGAAGACGACATTGAGTTTTCTGACTTTAATTTAGATGAGTTTGTGGCATCTGAACCAGATATTGAAGAAGATGAAGACGAGGAAGATGAAAAACTTCAAATGCAAGCAAGCGACAACCCACTTCCTGAACTTGATGATGAAGAAGACGAAAGCGCTTTAGTTGAAGAAGACATTGAAGATTACCTGGAAACTGAAAGCGACGAAGACGACGATAAATATGTTGACCCAGATTTGGACTTAGACGAATCAGATCAAGACGAAGATGAGTACAACAAATACATGGACGACTACGAAAATCTATACGAATAGGGAGGCAATTTTTGCATCCCTTTTTTTATTTTGAAAATCTAAAAGGAGTTTTTAAAAATATGAGCAATTTTATTTTTATTACAGGTGGAGTAATCTCTGGAATTGGAAAAGGTGTAACTGCGGCGTCTATTGCCAGACTACTTAAAAGCACTGGAGTTTCGGTGTTTATGATCAAAATGGATCCCTACATCAATACTTTTCCTGGCATGATTGACCCACTTCAACACGGAGAGGTTTTTGTGGCCGCAGACGGAACTGAGGCAGACTTAGACCTTGGGCACTACGAACGTTTTACTGGTGTTAACTTAACTGAGCACTCTAGTATCACCATGGGCAAAATCTACAGAGAAATCTTGGAAAACGAAATGGCTGGTAAATACAGCGGCAAAACCATTCAAGTAATTCCGCATGTCGTTGATACCATTAAAAACAGACTAAAGAAGGCTGCTGAGCAAAGCCAGGCTGATGTCATAATTTGCGAAATCGGCGGAACAGTTGGAGATATGGAGTCAGAGGCTTACCTGGAAGCAATTCGCCAACTTAGGTTTGACTTAGGCTATCGCCGAACCTACTACATCCACACAGCACTAGTTCCTTACCTGGAAGTTTCACAAGAGCTCAAGACCAAGCCAACTCAACATAGCGTCAAGACTTTGCGTAGTTTTGGAATTGACCCGAACGCACTTATTTTAAGGTCAAAAAGAATGCTGGACCCCGAAACCGTTCAAAAAATATCTTTCTTTACCGACGTTAAACCAGAGACAGTGCTGGCTTGTCCTGATTTAGATGTAGTCTACAAGGTAGTGCCACTTTTGGCAGAAGGTAAACTGCACGAAAGTATCTTAAAACATTTTGAACTCAAGGCAAAACCACTTAACTTAAAAACCTGGAACTCCCTAGTTTCAAAAGTAGAAACTGCGAATATCGTTTTAAATGTTGGAGTAGTAGGGACTACTGATTTTAAAGAGGCCTATCTTTCGCTAACTGAGGCAATTAAACACTCTGGCTATCAATATTCAGTTAAACCAAACTTTATTTGGTATAACTCAGATATCAACAATTCAGAATTTCTCAAAAACATAGACCTAGCAGTAGTTTCAGGTCAAGACAACCAAGAGTTTACTTTAAAACAGAGTGAGTTAATTCACGCACTTAGCGAAAAACAAATCCCAACTCTGCTGATCAATTTAGGTTTTTGGCAAATGCTTAACATTTCAGATAAAACCACTAAAGTTGAAACCACTAAACTGGTAGGCGGCCATGAAATTAAAATAAATAAAGTAAACCCAGTAAGTAAGTATTTCAAAGAAAGTAAAATTGTGGAACGTTTTCGTTCGTTTAAAGTGCCAACTAAAGCAGTTTCTCATCCTAACTTACTCCCACTTGCTACTTTAGATGAAACGCCAGTAGCCTTTGCAAACCCTAGTCATCCTTTCTTTGTATCTACTCTTTTTCACCCCGAGTTTAGTTCAAACCCGCTTTTTTCCCATCCTCTGTTTGATGCTATAATTAAAGTAACGCTTGAGCAAAAAAAGCATTAAAATAAATAAATTTCAAAAAAAGGAAAAATTGCCCATGTTTGAAGAAATTAAAAGCATTATTAAAACAAATCTAAATATTGAAGACGAAAAAATCGTACCAACCGCCAGACTAAAAGAAGACCTGGCAATTGATTCAATTGACGCAGTTGAAATAGTTTTGGCGTTTGAAGAAAAACACGACATCAGAGTTGATGAAACTAAACTAAGAGAAATTAAAACCATTGGCGACTTAGTTGGCTATTTTGAGACACTAAAAGCCGAGTCTGCAAAATAACCATAAAACCGCTTACATCTATTTTAATCTAATATTTTTCAGGACTATACTTTACTATGCAAAATAACTTTTTAGAATACGAAAAAAAATGGCAAAAAATTTGGGAACAAGAGCAAACTTTTGAAACAAAAGAAAGTGCTGTCAAACCCAAATACTTTATCTTAGACATGTTTCCCTATCCAACTGCATTAGGTCTCCATGTTGGACACGTTGAGGGTTATGTTGCTACCGATATTTTGGCCAGATACAAAAGAGCCAAAGGTTTTTCTGTGCTGCAAACTATGGGTTTTGATGCTTTTGGTCTGCCAACTGAACAGTTTGCAATCCAAAACAATGTGCAACCTGAAGAAATTACTAAAATTAGTATCAATAACTTTAAAGCCCAACTTAACCGACTAGGTAAAGCCATTGACTGGCAAAAAAGCATATCTACTCATGATCCTGAGTTTTACCACTGGACCCAGTGGATTTTTAAGAAACTATATGAACACGACCTTGCGGAGCTTAAAGACATTGAAGTGAATTTCTGTCCAGAACTTGGCACAGTTTTGGCAAACGACGAAATCACTGTCAAAAACGGGCTGATGGTCTCAGAACGCGGTAATTTTCCTGTCTATAAAAAAACCCTTAAACAATGGGTTTTAAAAATTACTAAATACGCAGATAGGTTAATTAAAGACCTGGATTTAGTTGATTGGCCGGAAGATGTCAAAGAGGCTCAACGCAACTGGATCGGCAAAAGCGAGGGAACTTTAATTGACTTTGAAGTGCTAGACACTAACGAAAAAATCACTTGCTTTACCACCAGAATTGACACAATTTACGGACTTTCTTATTTAGTGCTTGCGCCTGAACACCCACTTGCTTTAAAAATCGCAACTAAAGAAGAAAAGCGAGCAGTTGAAAACTACATTAAACTAGCCTCACAAAAGTCAGACTTAGACCGCGAAACTCAACACGAAAAAACAGGAGTTTTCACTGGTGCTTACGCAAAATGTCCAATTTCTGGCCGCATTATTCCAGTATGGGTGGCAGATTATGTGTTTTTCAAATACGCAACTGGCGCTGTAATGGCCGTGCCTGCACACGACGAGCGCGATTTTGAGTTTGCTAATAAGTTTGGGTTAGACATTTTAAAAATTATAGATGTTCCTGAAAACCAACTTCCTTATACCAAAGACGGGCTTCATATCAACTCACCACTAATTGACGGTCAAAACATAGAACAAGCAAAAAAAACTCTAAATCAACACTTAAAGAAAATCAAGGCAGGTTCAACTACTGTTAACTATCGTCTTCGCGACTGGGTGTTTTCACGCCAACGTTATTGGGGTGAACCTTTTCCGCTTTACTTTGACGAACATAAAAACGTCCACTTAGTTGAAGACAAAGACCTACCGCTAGTTTTGCCTAAACTAAAAGAAATCAGACCGTCTGGGACTGGTGATGGTCCGCTTGCAAACTGCCCTGAGTGGGTAAGTTTTCAAAAAGACGGGCAAGTCTACAGTTATGACACCAACACCATGCCGCAAGTTGCCGGTAGTTCTTGGTACTACATTGCCTATATTTTAAAAACAGCCGCTGGTGTTGTTCCACTAAACTCAAAGGAAGCCAAAAAATTACTTGACAGTTGGCTGCCTGTAGACTTTTATGTTGGTGGCAAAGAACACACTACTGGTCACCTACTCTACGCACGTTTTTGGCATAAGTTTTTATACGATTTAGGTCTGGTTTCTCAACCCGAGCCTTTTCAAAAACTTTTTAACCAAGGAATGATCTTGATGAACGGTCAAAAAATGTCTAAATCTAGAGGAAATGTTGTAAATCCTGACGAGATATTTGTGTCACACGGAGCCGATGCTCTTCGTCTATACGTGATGTTTATGGGGCCTCTGCAAATGGATAAAGACTGGTCTACTACAATGCTAGATGGTGCTAAGCGTTTCCTTGACCGTGTTTGGCGAATGCATGAGTTTATCGCGCCTTCTCACAACGAAGGACTTGACTTTGTGTTAAACCAAACCATTTTAAAAGTTGAACAAGGATACGAAACAATTTCTTTTAACACCGCAATTTCGCAAATGATGATTTTTGTCAACGAGGTCTACAAGCAACAGGCAATTTCTCAAGATCAATTTAGAACTTTCTTAAAGTTATTAAATCCAATTTGTCCGCATATTACTGAAGAGATGAACTTACAATTTTTAAACTCAAACGCTCAATTGGTTAACGAAGTTTTCCCAGAAGTAGATCACTCTAAACTTGAAAACTCAACATTTGAACTAATTTTTCAAGTCAACGGCAAAATTCGCGGCAAAGAATTGGTTGCTAAAACTATCACTGAAGTTGAAGCAAAGCAAAAAGCGCTGGCTTGTGAGGGAGTGCAAAGAGCGATAAGTGGTTTAAACGTAATCAAAGTTATTTATATTAAAGAGAGATTAGTAAATATAGTTGCAAAATAACACTAAATAGACTGCAAAAGCAGTCTATTTTATTTTAATTCAGTTTTACTTTGCGTTTTTTGTATGTTTTGCCCATTTTTTACTCTGCGTTTTTTGTATATTTCACCAATTTATTACTCTGCGTTTTTTGTAAACAGTTAAAAAACTTTTGTTTGCTTTATAAGGCTATTTTTAGATAAAATAATCAAAACACTCTGCGTTTTTTGTATATTTCACCAATTTATTACTCTGCGTTTTTTGTATATTTCACCAATATATTACTCTGCGTTTTTTGCATAAGCATTTTGTTTTTTAGCGTAAATGTCTTATAATATACGCAAAGGTGGAAAAGATGATTTTTAAAAGAAAAATACATGATAAATTGCTTAAATGGAAAAACGAAAGCCAAGGTAAAACAGCACTACTAATTGAAGGCGCTCGCAGAATTGGTAAATCAACCGCTGTAGTCGAGTTTGCCAAGGTCAACTACAAAAGTTATATTTTGATAGACTTTGCCAATGAAGACGAGCAAATCAAAAACCTATTTTTTAACAACTTAAACGATTTAGACAGTTTTTTTATGTATCTTTCTTTGTATAAAAAAACTAAACTTTATGAAAGAAACACACTAATAATTTTTGATGAAGTTCAAAAATTCCCCAAAGCCCGAGAAGCCATTAAATATTTAGTTAAAGATGGCAGATATGACTACATAGAAACGGGTTCTTTAATTTCTATTAAAGAAAATGTCAAAGGCATCTTGTTGCCTTCAGAAGAACGAAAAATTAGCATGCATCCAATGGACTTTGAAGAGTTTACTTGGGCAATTGGAAACGACCAAATAGTGCCTTTTATTAAAAATGCGTTTGTTGAAATGAAGCCAATTGACAAGCATATACACGAACTTTTAATGGAAACTTTTAGACTTTATTTGGTTTTGGGTGGTATGCCAAAAGTCATCTCTACTTTTTTAAAGGAAAATAAGCAGTTTAAAAGTTGTTTAGATGATAAAACCGACATTTTAGAAACTTACCGTGGCGACATTTTCAAAATAGAGCGAACTTACAGAGAAAAAGTGTTAAATGTTTTTGATCAAATTCCTAGTTTTTTGGCACAATACGAAAAACGGATTAAATTCGCTCAGCAAGGCAGTGCTGCTAGAAGCAAAAACTATGAAGATGCTTTTGCCTGGTTAAAAGACTCAAAAATTTGCAACATTTGTCCAGCAGTAACAGATCCTAATATTGGACTTACTTTATCTGAATCAAGTAGTTACTTAAAATGCTACATAGGAGACACAGGTCTACTTTTGGCCAAAACTTTTTCAGATAAAGAAAGTGAAAAAACTCAAATTTACCTTGATTTACTAAACGACAAACTATCTATTAACAAGGGCATGTTTTTTGAAAATATAGTCGCCCAGATTTTAACTGCAAACGGACACAAACTTTATTTTTATAGTCATTATTCAAAAGAAAAAAAGAGAAACGACATTGAAGTTGATTTTATAATCACAAGCAATGAACCTTTTGGCAAAATCACCGCAATTGAAGTCAAATCAGCGAAAAACTATAAAACCACATCACTAAATAAGTTTAAAGAAAAGTTTTTGTCAAGAGTTGGCAAGTGTTATATTATTCATCCTAAAAACTTACATGTTCGCGAAGATGGAGTAATTTGTATACCTGCTTATATGGCGATCTGTCTTTAAGATTAGTTTTGCTAAAATAATCCAATTTAACCTGAACTTTTCACAAAAATATAACTAAATGTCTAAAAATAGGTCCTAGACTCAAAAAACAGCCAAAATGTTTTCATATTGGCTGTTTTTTATTTGACTTTTTACCTCTATTAGTTATATAATATGACTAATAAATTGAGGTACGAAATGGACT
>CAUTMU010000002.1:0-42120 GCA_963539535.1 uncultured Acholeplasmataceae bacterium
AGTTTACAGTAACTTACGAAGTAAACTACAATGGCAACCATTTTAATGCAACCCCATCATCACAAGACCCTGAAACTGTTGAGTATGAAGCAACTGCCACTAAACCAAGCAACCCTACTTTAACTAGAATTGGCTATACTTACACATTTAAACACTGGCAACTCAAAGATGAAATGGGCAATTCCTACAAAGAAACCACTGAATTTGATTTTGAAAACACTAAAATCACTAAAAATACAACTTTAGTTGCTTATTTTGAAGAAACACCAAATTTAGTTAATTACACAATTAACCATGTACTTCCTGGTTTAAATAATGCAGTTGGCGAAACAAAACCAGAAATCAAACAAGCAACTGCTGACACTAGTTTAACTGTTAGCGAAACTAACGCAAACCCTGCTTATCTTGCGGGTTTTGAACCGATTGCAAATAGCGAAACTAAAAATATTGAAGCAGACGGTTCAACTGTATTTACTATTAACTACCGTCGCCGCAAGTTTACAGTAACTTACGAAGTAAACTACAATGGCAACCATTTTAATGCAACCCCGTCATTACAAGACCCTGAAACTGTTGAGTATGAAGGCACTGCTACTAAACCAAGCACTCCTACTTTAACCAGAGTTGGCTATACCTATACATTTAAGCATTGGCAACTTAAAGACGAAACGGCATATGAGCAGGCTGCTGAATTTGATTTTCTAAACACTAAAATTACTAAAAATATAACTTTAGTTGCTTACTTTCAAGAGCAAGCAAACCCAGTTAACTACACAATTAATCACGTACTTCCTGGTTTAAATAATGCAGTTGGCGAAACAAAACCAGAAATCAAACAAGCAACTGCTGACACTAGTTTAACTGTCAGTGAAACTAACGCAAACCCTGCTTATCTTGCGGGTTTTGAACCGATTGTAGGTAGTGAAACTAAAAATATCGAAGCAGACGGATCTACTGTGTTTACTATTAACTACCGTCGTCGTAGGTTTACAGTAACTTACGAAGTAAACTACCAAAACCACTTTGAAGGCACACCATCTATTCAAAATCCCGAAACTGTTGAGTATGAGGCTAACGCTGTTCAACCATCTAATCCAACAATTACAAAACACGGCCGTACTTACACTTTTAAACACTGGCAGTTAAAAGATGAGACGGGCAACTCATACAATTTAGCCACTCCTTTTGACTTTAACACCAAAATCACTAAAGATACTGAACTAGTTGCCTACTTTGAAGAGGCAATTGATAAAGTGAACTATAAAGTAGTTCATTATCTTGAAAAAACTGGTGAAGACAGTGTGCTAAACGGTCAATACGACAAAATAGAAGAAGTTCAACAAGACCAAAAAGTAGAAGATGGTGCTGTTTACCACGATTACTCAGCACTAGATTCAAACTTATATGAAAAAGACACAGCGCATCCGAATAATCTATTAAACTCACAACTTACAACTGGAGACAACACAACTGAAGTTCGTCAATACTATAAGTTAAGAGAAATAAGCGTCAAGTTTGAAAAAACTGAGGGCATTGACAGCTTTAAAACAGCAGAAACAATTATGGTTAAAAAAACCAGAAAAATTACTTTACCTGAGTTTAACTTAAAAAATACATATAACTTTGTAGGCTGGAGTTTAAGCGAAAACGGTCAAGTTCAATCTAAGTTTATAGCAGGTAACGAAAACATTAAAATATACGCACAAACTGAACTTCAAAACAGAGCAATTACTTACACTGTTAAAACTCAAAAAGCAGATGGAAGTTACACTGAAAACACCATAACTAAGAGCGAAAAAATTGGCACAAAACATACTGTTGCTTATGCAAACCCAGACAATACTGTGTATCAAAACCCAGTATACACCGTGGATAATTTGACTGTAAGCGCAGACGAAACTCAAAACAAGGTAACCATTACTATTAACCGCAAAACTTACACGGTCACTTATCAAGTTGACGGACACGCGTCTACTATTCCAAATAAAACATTTAGACATGGCGAAAAACATGGCGAAATTGATGAAAGTAAGTTTGAAGCAGATGAACTTGGTATTGTTAAGTTAGAACTAGATAATAGTCAAAAAACTAAAGAAGAAATCAAAAACTTATTAGTTACAAAAAATCATACTATAAAGGTTTATGTAGGAGAACCTAAAAAAATAGCTGGTAAATACCCGCAAACTAAAGTTGATAGTCCTGCTGGAATACAATTTGAGAGAGACGACGTTCGTGAGCTTAAATTTAATTCTAAGGCTGTTAACTACACAGTAAATTTCACTCGCAAATACTATAAAGACAGTTCAGGCAATAGATACGAAATGTATAATGGCAATTACTATAAGTTCGAAGATGTTGAGTTTGCAAAAATTCCTAAACAAAGAACTTGGTTTACTAAACACATTATTGACTTTTCACTATTCAACATTTATTACAATGGTTACTCAGATAATGGCAAACCTGAGCATTCTATTTTTAAGGCAATGGTTGAAGAAATTGGAAAAATTATTGGTGTAACTACTTATATGCCTACATATGATGATGGAGATTTCAGTGTTAAACCTGCTTTAGGTATTAATAATCAAAACGACAAATTAGCACGAGATTCTACTGATTATGCCAAAGCAATTTTAGGTAATTTTGGTGGCTATCAAACTAGCTATTATCGTGGCGTTGACTTAAATCCTTTTGCAGAACCAGATAATTTAATTGCTAATTACCACTGGCGCAGCAGATGGCAATGGTGGCTCGGTACTCAGTATCCTAAATCTAACCCAAGCGCGCGCTATATCCGTCGCGGTGGCCAACTGAACGACAGCGATACCTACTCCGTTTATGGTGTAGTAGTTTGCATTAGGTAGTCTCTTGACCGCTTGACGCAGGTACTTTCTTTCATTTCCGTTTTAGATATTTCCCCACTGCGTGGCTTTCTCATGTGGAACAATTGTTTATTTTGTTTTAAGGTGAGTAGACTTTATTTCTGCAACTTTACCTGACTACTATCAGTTTGTCTATTGTATTTGTAAAAAAGAAGCAATTATAAGTTTACAACAAAAAGCATATTGCTAAATGAGTTAAATTGTGTCTTGCTTATTATTCTTAATTTTATAAATTACCATATAGTGTATGTGGTTAAGAATTCTTTACTTTGATGTTGTGGTAAAATCGTGAATTCTTAAATAAAATGTCTAATAAAAAAGCCGATGGAAACATCGGCTTTTTTTGTGTTGTATGAAGTTGGTTTGAAAAACCCAAACTCAAAACTAACGTTTTGAAAATTGAGGTGCACGGCGAGCTTTACGAAGACCGTATTTTTTGCGTTCTTTAACACGTGGGTCTCTAGTAATTAGCCCTGCTGGTTTTAGAATTTGTCTAAGTTCAGGATTTAGTTCAAGCAAGGCTCTGGTAATTCCAAGGCGAATCGCACCGGCTTGACCAGAAATTCCACCACCGTTGACATTTGCAGAAACGTCGTATTGGCTTTCTAAGTTAGTTAAAGCCAGTGGTTGCATTACGTCAAGGCGAACAGCAGCAGACGCTATGTAGTTGCTAAACTCGCGACCATTTACTAAAAACTTACCTGTACCTTTAGTTAAGATAACTCTTGCAACTGAGTTTTTACGACGACCAGTTCCTCTAAATTGTACTAATTGCATAATTATTTAACCTCCAAGACGGTTGGTTTTTGCCCATCGTGTCTGTGCTCTTGACCAGCGTAGACAAAAAGTTTTTTGCCAATTTGGCGACCCAATCTAGTTTTTGGAAGCATTCCAAGGATTGCTTTTTCAACTAATTTAGTTTGGTCTTTAGCGTGCACATCGCGAGCAGCGATGGCTTTAAGTCCACCTGGATAGTCAGTGTGGTGATAATAAATTTTATCTGTCCATTTTTTGCCAGTCAATTGAATTTTTGCAGAGTTAATGATTACTACGTAGTCTCCACAGTCTACGTTCGGTGTGTAGTCGACTTTGCCTTTACCTTTCAAAATAGAAGCAACGAAAGTAGCCAGGCGACCAAGAGTTTTACCGCTTGCGTCAACTAAATACCATTTTTTTGAGTTATTTGGTTTTGCCATTAGTGTTTTCATAAAAAATATTAAATCTCCTTTTTTTAATTAAGTTAACTTTTTAAAAAAGGGCTAACTAGGAAATTAAATGTACCTTTAAAATCATACCAAAAAAGGCATTTAAAGTCAAAAATAAAGCAGTTTGAAAAACACTTTATGCTGTTTTTCAAACTGCTTTGCCGAAGTTATTTAGTCTTTATTTTTAACGCTTCTTTTAAATACTTTAATTACCGATATCAGGATTATTAAAGAAAATACAGCCAGCGCCAACGTCAAGCTTCCGATGATTGTGGCTTGTTTTGGGAATTTTTTAAAAAACATTAGCGGATCTTTAAAGAAATCCCAGTAGATTATTGGGTCTTTGACAAAATCAAACCCCCATTCAACTAAGTGTTTTGAGTAATTTGAACCTAGTGTTAAATTAACTTTTTGACCGTTTAGTGTGAATTTTTTAATGTCCACTGTTGGGAATCTTTTTTTAATTAAACTAATAGTTTTACTAAAATCTTGGTTTTTAAGTTCGCTTGAGTTTAAAATAAACTTCCCGTTTTTGAAAACTTCCCAATTTAATTTAGCAATCAGTTCTTTTTTTGAGATAATTTGTGCAAAAGCTCTGGTGTCTTTATCAACATTGTAGCCTGTGTAGATAAAGTGCCTGTCTTCAGCAAGCCAACCTACAAACAGAGTGTCTTTGTCTACAGGCGGAATCAACTTAGCGATTTGCGCAGCGTTAGCGATACCTTCTTTATTAAAGTCAATAGTTTTATCGCCTTCTTTGTAGAGTAGTTCAACTTTAGCCTTAATGACTTTTGGAATTAGTTCAAGGTCGCTTGTGTATTTGCTTTGGCTAACATCAAAACCTTCGTCTAAACCTTTTATTTGCCACTTAATAAGTGAGTATCCAGGTTTGCAGTCTTGATTTAAGTTATTTAAATCAAATAACTGATATTTGGAGTTAAATGGCAAGTTAGTAATATATTTAAACTTAAACTTGCCAGGTTTTTTAAAAGCTGCTTCGTGCGCAGTGGTGTCTATAGTTATTTCTTTTAGTCTGTCAGAAATAGGTTTATAGTAAATTTTTGCAGCAGTTAAAAAAGGGTCTTTTAATTTAAACTTACCTGCCACTTGGATGATATTTGAGTTAATCAAATCTAGTTCCCAGCCGTATTTAGTTAAATCAGGCAAGTCAAATAATGCGCTTGGATTAGTTAACTTAGTTTCGCCAATTGTTTTTTCAAACTCACTGTGTTTTAAAAATTGGCCAACAGTTATTTCTCTTTGGGTTTTAGGCTCATTGTGTCTAAATACTGCTGTTACTTCTGTGTCTTCGTGCAACGGTGTGCGTGCGTTGAAAACTCGGCCATTTAACTCTAAATGCGAAAACTTAGAACCAAGTGAAAGATGTGGGAAAAATGGTTTTAAGAAGTTGTTCTTTATAGCCTCAAACACACTTTGGCCTTTTAGTATTTGACCTGAGTAAAGCAGAGAACCATCTTGACTTTTAACTAAAAAGTTAATTAAACTGCGGTTTTTTTCGTATTTAGCCTCAACCTCTTTTAAGTCTTTTGTGACTTTGCTTACATCTTTGTCAAAACCTACAAAAGTTTTGTCTTGATAAGTTTTATTTGGATAGAAATTAAGTCTAGATCCAAGGTCAGCGCTCAGCTCTGCTTGTCCACTTGGGGTATTTACTTTAACTAAAGTAGTGCCACTGTAAGTAGTTTTAATCTTAATTGTTTTTTTAGCTATTTTAGTCTCTAAAGCGGCTACAATTTCTAGTAGATACTCACCATAGCCTTCAATTTGTTTTTTATTGACACCTGCTTTACTTAAACGCCAGTTTAAGTAAAGCGGTCTATCGCCACTAATATTTAAATGTTTAAAAATTAGCTCAATTAACTGATTTGCCTGTTCTGGATTTAGGCCCTCGGTAAACTCGCCTTGTTCAAATTGAGGAAGAGCGTCGTTGGTTAAACTAGACACATCTTCTTGTTTTAGCCCACCAAAATCAAACTCTGCTAATTTTGGTTTTTTTGGTTCAAAAACAATTGAATTGCTTACAAAACTATCTGCGTAGTTTTGATGACTACTTGGCTGAGTTTTTAAAAGGTATTTTTGAAAAATCTCACCACCATCTAAATTTTGGTCCCAAGTCAGGTCTGTAAAATACCAATTTTGGTTTAAATAAACATAATTCCAAGCGTGGGGTCCATTGGCATTGCCTCCTGCTACTAAAGTCGGAATCCCAAGTTTATTTAGCACATAGGCATAAGCCTTGGCGTATCCGTCGCAAACTGGTAAGTTTTCTTTAGAAAACACAGAAAAAGCGCTATGTGCAATTTTAAAACTAAACTCACTTGAGCCTAGGTTTTCAGCCGCCGCCTTGTTATAAGGTTTACGTTTTAGTATTGCATCGTGTAAGTTTTTGGCAATTTCTGCTCTGGTAATTATTCCGTCTTTGTTTTGGTCTTGGTAAGCCTCTTGCCAGGTTGAGTATTCTGAGTAGGCTAAAAACTCATCTAGTGCTTTTTTGAAACTTACCTGGTTTTGAAAATATGACTCAAGCCTCAGAGTTTTAACTTTTTGAGTTGCGGTATACACTTGTTTATTTATAGAACCAGTTAGCCAAAAGTATTCGGGCTTATTTAAAAAACTATAGACTATTTTAGTTAAGTTATTGTCACTATCTACAATTTCCATACCGTCTAAGTCAAGTTCTAAACTACCAGAATCCGTTAACCCTTCTGTTGCTAAAAGTTCAAACATTTTGTTTTCAATTTCTTTAGACTTAGCCTTTTGATCTTGATTTAATTTAGAAGTTTGGCTGTATTTATCTATAGATTCACTTGGTTTGAAAATTAAGTTTTTTTCCTTTAAGGTATTTAGTTTTTCAAGGTAAGTCTTCTTACTTACCTCTGCTTTGTAGTAGCCGATGTCTTTAACTTCGGCTTTGGCAGTAGTTTTTAAAAAAACTAAGCCAAAAAGCAAGAAAGAAAGGAAAGTTAAAATGATTAAATTAAAGGATTTTAGTTTTCGCAAATTACTCACGCTCCTTTTTTGTTTATTATAAGTGCTTGAAAAACATTTTTAAAAAAACGAGGTTGCCCTCGTTCTTAAAATGTAAATTAGTTAAAAAATAGTAATAATTATCTATTTTTTGAATTGAAAATATTTAGGTAGTCCGTTTTCAAAAGGTGTTTTCATTTCACCTTGAATTAACGGTTCGGCGTATTCAACGAAGTCATCTGTCAAACCTGTGTGGTCTTTTTTAATCCACTCAAGTGGTACTCTCTTTTCACTGTTTTTAATGCGAGAAAGGGAAACTACACCATACTCTAGTTTGTAAACCGGACCTGGCACTCGTTTAACTGCAATCATTTTATCAGTGTGTCCCATAATGGCCGCAGTTGCTCCGAACACTCCTGAGTTGTAAGCCTCTTGCACATCAGTTTTACTTTGTAGGTGAGCGCTTGAACGCTGCATAGTAGACAGTTCAATGGCTCTGGATTTAACATCGCAAACTTTCTTAAGTTCGTTTGCCAAAATTTGGGCAACGCCACCTAGTTGAGTGTGAGCAAAAGCGTCTTTAGTGGCTTGTTTGTAGAGTTCGGCAATATAGTTGCCTTCTGCATCTTTAATACCTTCTGAAACTACCACAAAAACATGCGGTTGTTTTTTTAATACTCTTTGCACGTCTGCAATAAACTCTTGAATTGAAAAAGTTTGTTCAGGTAGATAGAAAAGATCAGGGCCTAGTCCTGCTTTTTTGGCAAGCATAGCGCTGGCTGTCAGCCAGCCTGCGTTTCTACCCATAATTTCTACAATATTGATAGAAGGGGTGCTATATACATTGGCATCTTGTTTTAATTCCATTAGCGTAGTTGCTATGTATTTAGCCGCAGAGCCGTATCCTGGTGTGTGGTCAGTTAAATCCAAATCGTTATCTATAGTTTTAGGAATACCGATTACCCTGCATTCATACTTCTTGGCCTGCAAGTATTGAGAAATCTTGTAAGCACTGTCCATTGAGTCGTTGCCACCAATGTAGAAAAAGTAGCGAATGTTGTATTTCACAAATGTCTCAAGGATTTTTTGATAGTCCGGGTGTTGCAGGTCTTTGTCTAGTTTGTATCTGCAACTGCCCAAAGCAGACGCTGGGGTATTTTTTAGAAGTTCAAGTTGTTGTTTATCTTGAGCACGAATGTTAATCAGCCAACCGTTAATTGCGCCAACTATACCATTTTGTGCTCCATAAATATTTTCAATAAATTCGTATTTTGCACATTCTTCATATATTCCTAGAAGTGAAGAATTGATTACACTGGTAGGTCCACCAGATTGTCCAATTAATACAGATCCTCTTAATGCCATGTTTTTACCTCTCATTCAATTATAACACACCTATATAAGTTTAAAAGTCTTTAAAAAACAGGTGATTTTGAAACTTCAATAATCGGCTTACTAGGTAGTTTCAAAGGATTTTAAAAAAGAAAAATTTACCTTATTTTGTCTTACTTTTTCACCTAAATTACCTAAGTTTTTACTCAGCAAAAAAGCCCCAAACTTAGGCAAATCACGGCTTTCGTGTTAAAATAAAAGAGGCATTTTATGCCTTATTTAGGAGATAATTTATGAAAATAGCAATTTTAACTTCAGGTGGCGACGCACCAGGAATGAACGCTGCTATTAGGGCGGTTGTTCGCACAGCCGATCAGGCAGGAATTGAAGTTCTAGGTATTAGAAACGGTTACGCTGGTTTGGTTGAAAAAGATTTTGTTGAACTAAAGTCAACTGATGTTAGTGGGTTTTTGCAAATGGGTGGAACCTTTTTGGGAACCAACCGACTTAAAGAATTTGTGGAAGTAAACGTCCAAAAAAACGCTCAAAACAACTTAAAAAAAGCCGGAGTTGATTACTTAATTACAATAGGCGGAAACGGAACTTACCAAGGAGCTTTGGCTTTATCTAAACTGGGTGTCAATACTATTGGTATTCCTGCAACAATTGACAACGACCTTGGTGGAACAGACAGCACTATTGGTTTTTCTACTGCCCTAAACACCATAATGGATGCAATTGATAAACTAAGAGACACATCTTCTTCACATCATCGCTGCTCAGTTATTGAAACTATGGGCAGAGGTTCTTCGGAACTTGCAATTTACTCAGCGATTTGCGGAGGGGCTGAGTACGTAATTACTCATGACAAACCTTTTGACAAAGCCGACTTAATGGCTAAGTTCAAAGAGTATAAACGCCAAAACCGCAAACATGCAATTGTAGTAGTTTCAGAAAAACTACTAAATGTACACGAACTTGCTGAAGAAATATCTAGAGAAACTGGTTTTAACTCAAGAGCCACAGTACTAGGATATGTTCAACGAGGGGGTTCTCCTTCTCAATATGACCGCTTTTTGGCAACTTCACTTGGCGTTAAAGCAGTTGAACTTATAAAATCAGGCCTAGTTGGCGGCCTGGCTGTGGGTCTTAAAAACTCAGAAGCAGTTTATACAACTTTAGAGAAAGCATTACTTGAAAAAAGAGACCACGAACAGTTGTTTAATATTTTAAGGTTGGTATCTTAAAATTTATAAACTAATTTCTAACCTTTCGCCAAAAGGCGATCAGGTTAACGCAATTAAAGAAATTACTAAAAACTTCCAAGCCGGAGTTAAAGAACAAATTTTGCTAGGAGCAACTGGAACCGGCAAAACTTTTACTATTGCCAATATTATTGCCAACCTTGATAAACCTGCACTAATTTTGGAGCCAAATAAAACTTTAGCAGGTCAAATTTACTCTGAGTTAAAACAAATTTTTCCAAAAAACAACGTAGAGTACTACATCTCTTACTACGACTACTACCAACCAGAGGCCTACAATGTAGCCACTGATACCTATATTGCTAAAGACGCGGCAATCAACGACGATATTGACCAACTTAGAAACAAAACTATCTCTTCGCTAATGGAGTCTAAAAACACGATAGTTGTGGCTTCGGTTTCAGCAATTTACGACATTGGTGATTTTGAGGAGTTTAAAGCACAAACCTTGTTTGTACGCAAAAACGCCAAAATGAGCATTGCTGAGTTTACCGCTAAATTAGTTAAAATTAAATACACCAGAAACGACTTTGACAAAAAACGCGGAACTTTTCAAGTTAAAGGAGACACTGTCTACGTATATCCGGCAAACACCCACGACCTGGCGATTCGCGTGGAGTTTGAAGATGACTTAATTTCAGATCTTGTCTTTGTAGATAAACTAAACTTGCATCCACAAAAACGAATTGAGTTTATCACAATTTATCCTGCGACTTTTTTCTTAGTCAACGAGGCTAAACAACGCTTGGCAATTGAGCGAATTAAGGCAGAACTTGAAGACAGACTTGCCGAACTTAATTTTCAAAATAAACTACTTGAGGCTCAACGTCTTCAGCAAATTACTAACTACGACATTGAAATGATAGAACTAACTGGTACCTGCGCAGGTATTGAAAACTACCAAAGACACATGCAGTTAAAGGAACCTGATGCCACTCCTTCTACTTTACTTGAATTTTTTGGATCTGACTTTATTACGGTAGTAGACGAGTCTCACATCACTATGCCGCAAGTTAAAGGCATGTCTGCCGGCAACTCAGCGCGCAAGGCTAATTTAGTTGAATACGGTTTTCGCTTGCCTTCTACTTTTGACAACCGCCCACTTTATTTTAGTGAGTTTACTTCTAAGTTAGATAAAGTTATTTATATGTCTGCAACTCCGGGTGAATACGAAATGGCTCGCAATTTACCGGTAATTGAACAAGTTATTCGCCCGACTTATATTGTGGACCCGGAAATTGAAGTCAGAGAAAAACTCGGACAAATTGACGATTTATTTGTAGAAATTAAAACAAGAGCTCAAAAAAACGAGCGTACTTTAGTGACTTGTTTAACTATCCATACTGCTGAACTTTTAACTAAGTACTTTAAAGAAAATGGACTAAAAGTCGCTTACCTTCACTCTAAAGTAAAAAGTATTGAACGCTTAAAAATTATTAAGGACCTAAGAGCAGGTAAGTATGATGCTTTAGTTGGTATTAACTTACTTAGAGAAGGACTTGACATTCCAGAAGTTAGTCTAGTAGCAATTTTAGACGCAGACATTCCTGGACTTTTCAGGTCTAAAAACTCACTCATCCAAATAATTGGTCGAGCCTGCCGCAACAAGGCAGCCAAAGTTATAATGTATGCAGATCAGGTAACTAAACAAATGCAGGAAGCAATTGACGAAACTTACCGTCGCCGAGAAATTCAACTTAGGTTTAACCGCGAAAACGGAGTTTCGCCAATAGTTATAGAAAAGCAAAATATTGAAAACATAGAGTTTGGCCAAAAAGTCAATCCTGCAATTGACTATGTTGCTAAATCCGAGAAAGACGTGCCTGAGTTAATTAAAGAGTTAACTAAACTTATGGAAAAGGCTGCTGCTGAGTTTGACTTTGAAAGCGCTATTAACTTCAGAGACGCCATCGCTGAGCTAAAGGGACTTGAATAATGAAAAAAAATCCTAAAAGCAAAACTAACCAAACAACTGAGCAAGTGCTACTTAAACCACTTAAAAGAAATTCACTTAAACAAGACCAAGACCTGGCATACAATGCTGCCCGTGGCGAGGCTTATGAGGTTTTTTGTATTAGCGAGTTAATTAAAGAAAATAAAGACCCTGCGGTTAAGTTCATCACCCCACATTTTGATAAGTCTAAACACATCGCTCAAAACCAATTTGAAAACTTCAATATCGCCAATAACGCTTTTTACTATATTTATAAGTTTGATTTCAATGGCCACATTTTGACATACCCGCTTTGTGAGTTCGATTTAATTGCTTTAAATCAGGCCAAAAAACATTTGCATTTCTATGAGTTTAAAGCCAAACGCAACTTAAGTGCACAAGACTCTATGCAAATTAAAAAAGCCCTGGACTTTATTCCCCACATTTTAAAACGCAAATATACTTTTGACTACACCTTTATTTCAAGTAAAGAAAGCAGCGAGGAAATTCAGAAACTAACCAAGACTAGAGTGATTTCTGAACTTAAAGACCCAATTTTAATTAAAGACGGACAGTTTTTTGCCAAATATTTAAGAGAACCCAAAAAAGCCGAGACTTTACCAGTAATTGTGCTTGACCAGATTTTCAATAAATTTGACTTTATTTTGCATATCTATAAGTTTTGTCTAGAATACAAAAAAGTTATGGAAGTCCTAGATTTTGTAGATGACCCTCAACACATTAAAATCAGTTATTTTGATAAATTGCTGCCAGAGCAATATTTAGTTGAACGAATTTACGACTTTAGAACTATCTTTATGCCAACTTTTTATATCTTTAATACAATTAAACGAATTTATCAGAAAATTGAGTATAAGCATGGCCGTTTTTTTAAAGACGGTGAAGTGATTTGTGAAAACAGAAAAACCTATATAGAAATAGTGGCTTTGCGTAAGTTAATCAGAGAAATTGGGCTTACCGCTTTAACAGAAAGCGCGGTAAGTAAAAAACCTTTAAAACAAAAGTCTAAAAATAAAAAACAGCAACCAAAGATAACTACACAACCGATAAATAAATTGGAGTTTTAACCAAGAACAAAATTTAGCCCTTTTAGGTTTCAGCCTTAAAGGGCTTTTTATTCAAAAAAATATCGCAGTTTTTATCACTAAAAAATATGATTTAATTAAAATAACTAATAAAGTGTTTAAAATTAAGCGATATATCGCATAATTTATAAAGAAAATTGACATAAAAAAGGGTTTACTGTAAAATATAGTTGTAAAAACAGCGATATTTTAAGGAGTCTGAAATGGTGTTTGAGAGAAAAAAATATTTAGACAAGTTGATAGCCAAACAAGGAAATAGTTTAGTTAAAATTATTTCTGGGATGCGAAGAGTAGGCAAAACTTATTTGCTTACCAGGTTATTTCGCGACTATTTGCTAGAAAGTGGAGTTTCTAACACTAGAATCATTATCGTAGAATTAGACTTGGTTGAAAACAAAACTTTAAGAAAAGCGGAAAACTTGCTTAAATACATTCAAAAAAGAACTGATGACCAAACTGTTAACTACTATGTTTTTTTAGATGAAATTCAGTTAGTTAAAGACTTTCCTTTTCTTTTAAATAGTTTGCTTAGTCGCAGAAACTTAGATGTCTATGTAACCGGCAGTAACTCAAAGTTTTTAGCTAAAGACATCGTTACTGAGTTTAGAGGCAGAAGTGATGAAATTAAACTATATCCGCTGACTTTTGCTGAAGTTTTTAAACACAGTAAATTAAGCAAAGAAGACACTTTAAAAGACTATCTTTACTTTGGCGGAATTCCAAAAGTTGTCTTAGCGAACACTGAGGAAGAAAAAATAGCCTTGCTTAAAAATTTCTTTGAACTTACCTACATTAAAGATATAGTTGAAAGAAAAAAGATAAAAAACGAAGTAGAGTTAGTTAAAATAACTAAAACTTTAGCCTCAAATATAGGCTCGCTCACCAATCCACAAAAACTAAGCAATACTTTTCTTAGTTTGACTAAAACAAAAATCTCGGTTTACTTAATAGAAAAATGCATTGATGCCTTAATTGATGCTTTTTTGCTAAAAAAGTCAACCAGATACAACATCAAAAGCAAAGCCTATATTTCTGCACCTTTTAAATATTATTTTCAAGACCTTGGAATTAGAAACTCAATTTTAGACTTCAGACAATTTGAACCAACTCACTTAATGGAAAACTTAATTTACAATCAACTAATTTCTAGTGAGTATTTAGTTGATGTAGGTGTAGTTGAAAAAAATGTGCTTAATGAAAACGGAAACGGTACTAGAGTGAAATTAGAGGTTGACTTTGTTGTAAACAAAGGAAACAAGAGACTCTATATTCAGTCATGCTATTCAATTGAAGACTTAGAGAAACAAAAAATTGAAGAGCGGCCTTTTAGAGAAATTGACGATAATTTTGAAAAAGTTTTGGTTGTGATGAACTTACCGATTAGAAGTTATCAGACTGAAAACGGCATTAAAATTGTTAGTTTAATTGATTTTCTTTTGAATTATTAGTTTGCTACAAACAAATAAAACATAAATTTCTTGTTCTATCCCTTAAAAAGTGATATATTTTAAGGGATAAAAGTTAAAGTAAGGGATAAAATGAGAAAATTTACTTATTTAAAAATTAAAAATATAAAACTAGACAACGAAACTCAAAACCAAATTAGAGAAATTTACAGATATCGTGGACAAGAAGAGGTTTTTTTAAAATTATTGCCAAATCAAACCTCACAACTATTTACAAATTCAGTTCTGCAAAGCGTTCAGTATTCCAACGAAATTGAAGGTATATCTACCACAAACTATCGGCTAAGAAAAATTTTAGAAGAAAAAATTAAACCAATTAGTAGAAATGAAAAAGAAATAGCCGGTTATAGAGATGTCTTGAGTTTAATCAATGAAAATTATCAAATCATAGATATTTCAAAAAATCATATTTTACAATTACAAGGTATTATGCTTAAGCACGTGGGTACATCTTTTGCTGGTCAGACTAAAAATGTGCAAAACTACATAAGTGTCTCCTATGCAAATAAAGAAAGCCAGGTAATTTTTACACCACTTTCACCATTCGAAACACCGTTTGCTCTAAATGAACTTTGTAGTGAGTTTAACAAAGCAATTTCTGACCCTGAATGTGAGCCCTTGCTGGTGATATTTACGTTTATTCATGACTTTTTGTGTATTCACCCTTTTAATGATGGAAACGGTAGAATTTCGCGATTACTTACGAATCTTTTACTTTTAAAAACTGGTTTTCATGTAGCTAAATATCAATCAATTGAAAAAATCATTGCTGAAACTAGTAAGGAGTACTACAGTTCGCTTTTTTTGTCTGGTAAAAACTGGCACGAAGAAAAAGAAGATGCCACACCTTTTATTAAATATATGTTGACTACTATGCTGGTTGCATATAGAGACTTTACAGAAAAAGTTTTATTAATTGCCACAAAATCATCTGTCTTTGACTGCGTTAAAAAAGCGGTAAAACCAAAATTAGGTAGATTTTCAAAACAAGAAATTGTTGATATTTGTCCAGGCATTAGCCTAAGTTCAATAGAAGGTGCACTTCGTAAATTAGTCCACCAAGGTGAATTAAAAAGAGAAGGTAAAGGACGTTCTATTAAGTATATTAACCTGTCAAAAACACTGGTTTAACATTGCTTTAAAATTTTAGTATTTTTTTGTTAGAATGGCTTTAAAAAAGAGTTAATATATGCAAATAATTGTAATTAAAAAGTGGTAATTTTAAACGAGAGTTTCTGAGATTGAAAACTTAATTAAGATAGGTGAAAGAATATAAGCAGAGGTTAAGGAATCTAAATTCGAATTACTGAGGGATTTGCTTAGCACGCTTTTTTTATTAACAATAAAATAGGTTTGCGCATATTACTTGAAGTAAACTAAAAAACATTAGTGTTGATAAAAGTAAGGTTGCAAAAATAATGGTTTATTTAACCTTTTTTGATTCAATGGCGTATTTATTTCCCTAACACTGAAAAAATGATAATAAATGCTCTGAAAAAATGATAATAAATTCTCTGAAAAAATGATAATTTATCAAAATGTATTATAATTTGCGTATAGGAACATGCAAAATGAGTCATATCAAATATAAAAAAAGGTTAATTGAAACAAAAATAAAAAGAAAGTTACTCTATAGTGGTGCAGTCTTGATAGATGGCGCAAAATGGTCAGGGAAATCAACTACCGCAACGCAGTACGCAAAGACAATAATTAAATTACAAGACACTGATACGAAAAATAAGTATAAAACATTAGTTGGATTATCTAAAACAGAGATTCTTAGTGGTGACCCCCCTATATTGTTTGATGAATGGCAGGAAGTACCAGAAATCTGGGATTACATTCGCATGAATGTTGACGAAACTCAAGCAAAAGGTAAGTTTTTACTCACTGGTTCAACTAAAAAACAGAATGTAAAAACCATGCACACTGGAACTGGTAGAATCAACTCTGTTATGATGCGTCCAATGTCATTATTTGAAAGCGGTGAATCTACAGGCTCAGTTTCTTTAAAGTCTTTATTTGAAAAAGCGAAAATAGAACCTCTTTACTCAGAAATTTCTGTTAGAGACATTGCCGAACTAATTTGCAGAGGTGGGTGGCCAGGAACTTTAACTTTACCGAAGGACTTGCAACTAGATATACCAAAAGATTTGCTTTCAGGCATACTTAGAGAAGATATAGATGAGGTTGATGGTATTAAAAAAGATAAAGAAAAACTTAAAAAAATCATAAAAAGTTATGCTAGAAATATTTCAACATTGGCTACTAATAAAACAATATATCGCGATCAAAACTATGAAAACATTGTTGAAGCGCCTACTTTTGAAAAACATATAAATGCTTTAAAAGCACTTTATATAGTTGAAGATGTACCGCCTTGGTCTTTTAAAATCAGAAGTTCATCTAGACTAAAACAAGGTTATAAAAAACAGCTTGTAGACCCAAGTATAGCAGTTGCCGCGTTAGATTTATCTCCAGATAAATTACTGCAAGACTTTGAAACATTTGGTTTCTTTTTTGAGTCTATAGTCACACGCGACCTAAGAGTATATTCAGATATGCTAGATGCCAGTGTTTATTATTATCGTGATTCAAGTGGACTTGAAGTTGACTTAGTTTTAGAACTGCCTGACGGTAGATGGGCTGGAGTTGAAGTTAAATTGGGGCTAAATGAACTTGATAAGGCTGCTAAAAATCTACTTAAACTCGCTAAACTCGCGGCAAAAGAACCTGAGTTTTTAATGATTGTAACCAATAGTCAAATGGCCTATACCAGGCCAGAAGATGGTATACATGTGGTTCCGCTTGGTTGTCTGCGTGATTAGGTAAAACTAAAAAGAGATGTTTTTAAAAACATCTCTTTTTAGTTTAGGCAAAAATTGTTTGTTTGTTTTGATTAAAGTAGTTTGTCTGAATTTGGTGAATAGAACTAATGAAAAAGTCAATTTGTTTTTCAATAGCTTGGTTTAGTAAAGAAATATTGGCAAGTTTCATATAGTGTCTAAAAATGATTTCGGTAAACTGAGGAAAGTCTATAAATGGGTTGCGGTTGCCCTGAATTCGAGCAATTCTTTCGTTGCGGTTTTGTTCAAAGACAGTAACTGGGTCTTTAGTGTGGAATTTAATAAAGTTGCGAACATCACCCATTTTCGCATTTTCTTTTTTTTCACCATATGCATTTTCACCAGGTTTCATAGTAGTAACTTTTAGCCAATCGTAGCGGGTTAACATGTAGGCAATAATTCTAGAAACATCACCAATATGGTCATCGCCTGGATAAAACCAAGTAGCGTTACCATCTCCTTCGCCACTTCCGTCTTTGTAGTATGAGTTGTTTCTTTTTGAGTTTAAAGGGTTTGTCAAAACACGTAAATTATGTAAATCTGAATCTATGCCTTTACTAGTGTCTTTAGAATGTTCTTTAACTCCCATATAACTGTTTGGCCAAACATGCTCACGGTTCCAAGGCTTGCCACCATTTCCCCAGGCAGTTGAATATTCTACATTGTCGTAAATTGACCAAGCCTTTCCATTGTCTAGTTTATCAATTTCTCCAAGTCTTTTTGCGTACTTGTAGTTAACAACGTTGGTGTGTTTGCTGACAGTTAGTTCTCTAAGTTGTCTTAGAAGTTCAGCAGGGTTTTCAGTGTTGAAATTAATTCCTTGATAGTATTTTTTTGCGTTTTCTGAAAGAATAGCAGTGTTTGCTCGTCTAAAGCCGTCGTGTTTTGCCTCAGGGTCGGTGTATTTTTCGTATTTAACTTCTAAGGTTAAGTTGCCTTTAACTTGAATTTCAAAAGTGTTGTCTTCGTTAATTAAAGCAGTTTTGTCTTGACCATTTATTAACAACGATTTAACACGGTAGTTTGGCTTACTTTTAACAGCAAACTTAAGTACGGCACCTTTATTTGCTTTGTTGTTGTATAGTCCACCACTTAGCAGGCTTAGTTCTGAGTTTTGGAAGTTAACATCGTAAGTATTTGCGTTTTTATATTCAACTTCAATATTAACCGCTCGGTATACAGCAACTCTAAATCTGTTATTTTTAACTAAATAAGTTCTATCTTTACCGTTAATGTTTAATTTTTTAAAAGTTTTACCAGGAATTTGTTTAATTTCAAACTCCAGCATTTCACCTTTTTTAGCCTTGTTGTCGACACTAATTGTTCCCTCAGTTAAATTAAGGTGTGCACTGTTGTAGTTAACTGAATAATCTTCCGACTCTAGATCAGAGCCGTTAGTTTTGTAAATTACTTGTAAAGTAGTTTTATTATTTATTTTAATTGTAAACTTATTTCCGTGAACTAAGTTAGTTTTATCTTCTTCGTTAACAATTAGTTTTTCAAAAGTTTTACTAGGAATTTGTTTAATTTCAAACTCAAGTTCAGCACCCTTTTGTGCTTTGTTTTCAGCAGTTAGATCTCCTGATTTTAAAGTTAAATTAGCGCTATCATATTCAACTTCATATTCGGTTTCTTCAGGATCTGTAGTATTTTCTTTAAACTCAACTGAAATAGTGGTGTTTTCAGTAACTGTATATCTCAATTTGTTGTCAATTAAAGCATCAGTCCAGTCGCTTTCGTTGATTTTAAATGACGAAACTTCTTTACCTGTTGGCACAACAACTTCAAATTCAACTTCGGTATTTTGTCTAACTTGGTTTGGATTGATACCAGGTGTTGTAATTTTAACTTCTGCAGGTAGTGAGATAGTGTAGAAATCACCTTGAGTTGGCAGAACTTTGAAACGCAGTTCATATTCAAATGAGTTTGTGTTGTCAAAAGTGATTTTTGCAACAATTGAAATAATTCGAACTCTGCCATCATCTGGCTGCAAAACATTGACGCGGTTGCCAACGATTTGGAAATACTTTTCGTTTGTTTTGTCTTTTAGTTGGTAAATTACGGAAATTGACTTACCTTGATATTTACCTTCTTCTAAAATTGAGTTTTTAATTTTAAAAGGTTTAGTGATTTTTAGACGGTCTTTATCTGGTTTTGTAAACTCATATTTCGTATTTTCAATTAACACATCTTTTAAAGATTCAATTTGAATTTTACAAGCGTATAGCGAAAATATAGAGATAATGGATATGAATAAGATAAAAATTTTTTTAAAAATACTCATTTGAAACCTCTTTTACTCATCAATAATTATATCAAGTTTCGCCAAAACTTTTTAAAAAAATATGCAAGAAAACTAGGTTTTTAAGTGCTATACTTTAAGTAGATATTTAGTTTTTTAATCAAATTTAAAAGAAAGCAGGTATGTATGAAAAGCGGATTGTTTTGTGATCTTTATGCGTTAACTATGGCAAATTCTTATTTTTTGGCCAATAAACACGAAGAAATTGTGTATTTTGATGTATTTTTTAGAAATATGCCAGAAAACGGAGGATACGCAATATTTTCAGGACTTGAAACTACGCTAAAGTTTTTAAAGCAAGTTCGCTTTAAAGCAGACGAACTAAAATACTTAGCCAGCCTTGGAATTTTTGCACCCGAATTTTTGGCGTATTTAAAAGATTTCAAGTTTAGAGGTGAAGTCTACTCTTTTTTAGAAGGTAGCTTAGTTTTTGCAAAAGAGCCAATTTTGACAATAAAAGGCACCTTAGTTGAGTGTCAGTTAGTTGAAGCCTTTATTTTAAACTCAATTAACTTCGAAACTTTAATTGCAACCAAGGCTGCCAGAATTGTGAAAGCCGCAAAAGGTCGCGCAGTTTTTGAGTTTGGCACCAGACGCGCACATTCAAGTAGTGCTGCGATTAAAGGAGCACGTGCGGCTTATTTAGCCGGAGCGCTTGCGACTTCAAATGTTTTGGCAGGTAAAGACAACAAAATCCCGGTAGTTGGTACTATGGCACACTCCTATGTTCAAGCCTTTAGCGATGAATACACAGCATTTTTAACTTGGGCTAAACATAACCCTGGAAACATTAGTTTGCTCATTGATACTTACTCAACATTAGGTTCTGGTCTTGCAAATGTCATTAAACTTCAAAAAGAAGTTTTAGACAAGCAAGGACTAAAAGTGCAATCTGTTAGAATAGACAGCGGAGATATCGCTTATCTTTCTAAACAAATAAGAAAAGAACTAGACAGCGCTGGTATGAGTTTTGTTAAAATTTGCGCGACCAACTCACTAGATGAATACATTATTACTGACTTACTTACCAATCAAGGTGCAAAGGTAGATTTGTTTGGAGTTGGCGAAAGACTAATTACCGCAAGTTCACAACCCGTGCTTGGAGCTGTTTATAAACTAGCAGCTACTGCGGAAAACGGAGTGGTAGTTCCTAAGATTAAAGTTTCTGCGACCGCTGAAAAAACTACTTTGCCTGGCGTAAAAGAAGTTTTTAGAATTTATAAAGAAGACAAAGCAATTGGTGATTTAATTGCCTTAAAAGGCGAAAATCTAGAACAAGAGACATCAGTATATCTACTCTTTGACTTGCAGACTAAATTAAGTTTAAAGGATTGCAAGTTAATACCTGTACGCTCACTTGTTTTTAAAGACGGCGAAGTTTTGGTTAAAGACACGCTTAGAAAAGCAAGAAAAAGACTAGGCACTCAATTTAAAGAAGTTTGGCCAGAGGTTTTGAGACTAAGCAACCCGCATCCTTTTTATGTAGATATCACGGCGTCATTAAAAGATCTGCAGACTGAACTTTTAAACAAGGCAGGTCGTGATGCTTAACATAGTGTTATTTGAACCATTAATTCCTGAAAATGTTGGAAACATCATGCGAACTTGTGTGGCTTTAAATGCGCATTTGCATATCATTGAGCCTACTGGGTTTGACATAAACGACGCAAGAATGCGAAGAGCTGCACTTGACTACCGTCAGTTTAGCCGTGTTACTTTTTACCTAGACTACGGCAATTTTTTAAAACGAAATAACCCAGCGCAGATTTACTATCTTTCGCGCTACGCAAAACAGTGCTACGCAGACCTTCGTTTTAAGCCAGATAAAACAGTTTACTTGATGTTTGGTAAAGAAACCACTGGTATTGATAAAGAAATTTTAAGAAACAACTTAGACAAATGTTTTAGAATTCCAATGTCTAGACATGTCCGCTCTTTAAATCTCGCAAATACCGTGGCGATAGTTGGCTACTTTTGGGCACAAAAACTAAGTTTTCCTGAAATGGAGAAATTAGAACCAGAATGCTTCAAAGGTAGTGATTTTTTAGAAAAATAGAAATTAAGCAAAATAAACCCCTTATCAATTCGATAAGGGGTTTATTTCTTTAGTTAGTAATTCAATCTAGATTAAGCAGGTACAACTACTACAGTAAATGAACTAATGTATAGCGGGTTATCTGCGGTAATCACAATCTTTTCAACAGCATCCGCGAATGTGAAGGTTTTTGTGACATCTTTATCTTTACCTTCACCTTGAATTTGGTTACCGTTTACATTACCAAATCCAGGTTTAGCGTTTGAACTACCAAAAACTACAGTAATTGATTTAACTTTATAGCCAGAAAAAGTAAGTTCAACGGTACCTTTTGCTTTAGTTGAAGCAAGTTTAATACCTTTTGCATGTGGGTAGGTTTTTCCAATTTTCTTAAGAGCTGCAGTAATACCATCAACTGTATTTGATTTTAAGTTAACACCTTTAAACTCAAATGTTGCAGTTTTTTCAGGATTAACTTCGCCTTCTTTTAAATATTTGTAAGTAACTTCGTATTCAAAGACTTCGTCTTTCAAAATACCTTCTGAAACTGTCGCTGTAAACTTAACTTTAGTGCCATCTAGGCTTTGATCAGTTTTAACTTTGCCGTCTCCGTCTAAAATGTCTTCAGGAGTATAAGTCCAAGTTAATTTTTGGCCGTGTAGTTCTTGAGGTAATTTAACTTCATCTCTTGAACGAAGTTCACTCTTTAAGTCAAAGAATGCTTTTAATTCAGATTTTACTCTGTCGCGAGTTTGGTTTTTCTCAAACTCAGCGTCTAGCGCAAGTCCGGCTTGACTTAAGATAAACATACCTCGTTTATTTCCAAAGTATCTGTAGACAGCGTCTTTGATGTGAACAGCCTTACCATCTGCCAGTAAAGCCTTAGCTACAACGTTTAATACAACTAGTTCAATCTTTTTTCTACCGTCAATTTGAAGGTAATATTTTTCACCAGCTTTTTTAATTACTTGGCTGTTAATTGAAACCAAAGTACCTGTTTCTACATCCCAAAGAGTATTTAGGTCGGCAACTTGAGTTGCTGCAACTGGGTCTATTGTTTCTGCGCCTGTGTATTTGCGAATATCTGAGTTTTCATAGTATACATACTCTTTTCCTTCAAAACCATGAATTTCAATGTGTTGATAAGTAGTTTGTTTGAAGATGTCTTTCATGAAATCAAGAATAACGATATCGCCAACTTTAGCGCCAAAGTCTTTCATTACAAGTACTACTAAGTATTTACCAGTTTTATCGGCTACAGCAAGGTTAACAAACTCACCTTTTTGACCTTCTGAACCTTGAATTTCTTTAATGTCTGAAATTTGGGTAACTTTTGCAAGGAATGAACCTGCTTTGGTGTGTAAGTCTCCGAAGCCCAAATAACTTTCTTTTTGGCTAATTGTTAGGTTAATGTCGTAGTCAATTTGGTTAGCACCGATTTTATTGTTTTCAATCTTAGTGTAAGGATCTGCGGTTCCGCGTTTAGTTAAACTCCAGTGTTCAAAGGTGTAGCCTTCGCGTATATCTGAAACTGGTTTTAACTCAAGACCATCAAAGTAGTTGAATTCAACGAAGTGTTCACCGTTTTCTTCTTTAACATTGCTTAAAGCAGATTTGGCAGAATTATATGAAAATCTAGACATAGAAGAGCCGTCTAAGTAAGCCTTGTATTGAGTAATTTCAATGTTTGCGGTAATTACTTTGTCGCCGACTGAACCTTTTTCAATTTTAGCGATATCCCAACCTTTAAAGGTATATCCTTTGCCATTTGCAAGTGCAGTAAAGGTAATTTCTTCACTTTCTACAGTGTAGGTAGTTGGGTTGCTATTAGCAACTTGGCCGATTTTTGAGTCAATAACATACTCAATTTTAAAAGTTATTAACTCAAATTTGGCGTGCAGAGTAATTGCGGCTTTAGTGTCAGTTAAGTCTTTTGCTTCTACTTTAGTAGTAAAAGTTTCTTCTTTATACCAACCAACAAAACGGTAGCCTGGCATGTCTTTTGGAGTAAGTAGTTCATCGGTAATTTTACTGTTGTGAATAAACTGTTTTTTCTCTTCTTGCTGACCATGTGCTTTGGTGTTGTATTTTAAAGTCAGTTCGTATTTAAGCGGAGTTGCCTGTTGCTCTGCGTCTTTTTGTTCTTGAGAAAGCGCAGTGTTTACAGGAACTTTGTCCCATTTAGGTGCATCGCCTTCAAGTACTGATGATTTTAAGTAGAATGCAGGAACTTCAGGTAAAGTCATCATTGCTGCGTTTTTAATGTTTGCTGCTTTAATCATGAATCTTGAGTAAATTACGCCAGATCCGTCGCCTTCTGTGTATGAAAGTCTCTTAACGTAGTCGGCTTTGACAAATCCTTCTTCAAAAGTAATAGTCATTACTTTGTTTGAGTAAGTTATTTTAATCTTGTTTAAATCAAAAGCGTCTGGGATGTCTAGACCATCTAATACTGATTTAGGGTCAGCGATAGCAGCTTCCAGTTCAGCGTATTCAGTGAAAGTTAAGGTTACAGTATTTTGATTTACAACTTCAAGTTTTCCAGTAAAGTTAGATTCTTCAAACTCTGCCTTTAAAGTTAAGTCTTTAAACTTACCATCGGTAGATTTGATTTCTTCATTAGTTTCTGTATCAATCCATCTTTTGAAGTTATGTTTTTCTTTAAATGCAGGTTTAAACTCTACTTTGTTTTCGACTGTATAAGATGCTGTGTTGTCAGGTGAGTTTTGTGCGCCTTCTAGTCCTTGATAAGTAATTGAGTAAGTATGGACTGTTTTAACTTCAGTGATTGTGATGTCTTTTTCTGCGTTTTCAGGCATTTCAGACCATTTAAAGTCATAACCTGGTGTAGTACTTAGCGCAGGGTATTGAATTTTTTCACCATAAGCATACTGTTTAGTTTCTTCAGGTCTGTCGTCTGTAAAGGTAAACTTAACAGTTGGTTTAAAGTCTTTTAGTTTAGCGTAAACTGTGATGTCGCCAACAGTACCTTTTTCAATTTTGGTAATTTGAGTTTGGAAGTCTGCTTCTTTATACCAACCTTCAAAGATTTTGTCAGGAGTGTTTGGGAAAGCCATTAAATCAAAGGTTTCTGTAGTTACATCAAACTCTTTGGTTTGAATTGTTTGGTCTCCTGACTTGTAGGTTAGGGTGTATTTAATTAGAGTTTCTTTAACTTCAAGGATTTGACCGTCTAGTTTTTTTACAAACTTAGCGTTTTCACCAAGTGCATTTCCTGTGTCTTTAAATACCCACTGTCGTTCGTATCCAGGTTTTGCAGGAATAGTAGGTGGAGTTACTGGTTGACCAGTGTGTCCTTCTACTTTGTGTTCAGCGCCGCTAATAAAGAAACGATAAGTAATTTTTTTGTGTTCAGTGTAAACAGGTGTAATTACTGTAGTTTCAGTAAAGTCGTGTGGGAAGGTTTGTGACCACTTGACTGTGTGGAATTCTTTTGTAGGAACTTTTGGAATTCTTGAATCTTTTGCGGTGAAGTGCGCGTTCCATTGTTTTAATTCTTTGTCTGGGTTGTTGAAGTTCTTTCTAACTTGTAGTTTAGCCAAGTCTGTTCCGTCTTCGTTTTTAAAAGTAACGTCTAGCACGGTGTACTCAACAATGTTTGGTACAAGTTCTGTGTCTTCAGTTAACTTGTTGATGTCAGTAACAGGCTCGTTAGTTTGTTTATTTAACCAACCTCTAAAGTCGTACTTAATGTTTTTCTCTTTAAATAAGTCTTCATATTGAGATAACTCAAACTTACCAGGGAATGCCTCTAGTTTTCTTAGTTCTGTAGTGTTGTCTTTATCGTAGAAAGTTAAATTGATTTTTTTAGTTTGCACAGTGATTTCAGGGGTAAATACAGTGGCTTGAGTAAGTGAATTATATTGGTCTTCAGGCAACCATTTTAAAGTTTCGTTTTCTTTTAAGTCAAGCAATTTATTAAAGTCAACGTCTTTTAGTTGAACTGGTTTGCCGTCTTTTGAAGTACCACGATAAATTTCTTGGCCGTCTCTGCCTTTAAAAACTACACGGTGTGTACTTTTTGCAGCAGTTTTAGCAACTAATTTAAGGTCGTGTGTGAGATTTTTCAAATCATCTTCAGTAATTGGCTCTAACTTATTGCCTTTTCTGATTTGCCAGTATAAAAACTCACCACGTTCAGCACTGTCGTATTTATCTTCTTTTGGCAATTGGCTAAGTTCAACATTTGAACCACGCGCAACTTCAAGGGCAGGAATGTCTTCTTGAACTTGGCTTTTTGGGTTAGCAAAAGTAATTCTAACTTTGCTGCCTTGTGCGTTTACTTTAAACTCACGAGTTTTACCATCAATTTCAGCAGTTAAAGTAACCTCAGTAGTAGCTTCTGGCGCTGTATATTTAGCCTTGCCGTCTTCGATTTTCAAAATATCTGGGTGAGATGAAGTCCAGTTTACTGTCTTGCCTTCAATTTCTTTAGTTAATTCAAGGTCTGCGTCAACTGTTTTTGGCAGTTTTAGTTTTTTAAGTAGTTTTTCTGGAGTTTCTGGCTCTGGATGTGGTTGCGTACCTTTTTTGGCAACAGTGAAAGTAAATTCTTTTGAAACTGAACCTGCAGTTGCTTTTAAAGTAACTTCTACGTCTTCGTCTTGTTGCACAACTTCAACAGTGTAGCCGTCTTTAATTTTCGCTGCATTTTGACCTTTTGTAATTTCGTAAGTAACATCAAAATTACCAATTTTACGGTCTAGTGTAAAGTTTTTGTCAATTGTTCCACTTGGAACTGTCAATTGAGTTAAATCCGGGTCTGTTGGTTTCGGATCTGGATTTGGTTTAGGTGTAGTTTTGCACGAAAACATGAGTGCAAAAACACCTAGTGTTAAAGCAGTGATTGCAAATATTTTCAAGATTATTGAAAACAATTTATTTGCTTTAGTGCTTGTTTTCATATTTACCCCTTTTCTGGCCGATGTAGGCCTCAATTCATACACTTATTATATTCTATATATAACGATTTTGTAAGCGTTTACATAAAATTTTCTAAATATTTTTAAAAAACTTTTAAAATCAGCTTTTTCTGCAAAAATTCACACTAAAAACCACAAAAATAAAAAAACTGCTGTGTTTATATGAAAAAACACAGCAGTTTATAACAGTTTTTTGAAATTATTTTAATAGCGCTTCTTTTGCAAGTTTATCGGCTACATCATTAAAAGAAATATTTGAGTGACTTGGTACTTTTTCAAACTTAATTTCACTAAACTCAGGCTTAATGCTTAAGTAAAATTCAACATACATAAGAGAAATTTTAGAGCATGCGCGCCATTCAGAAGTTATCCAGCGAGCGAGACCTTGGTAGTCGTGGTAAATCTTGATTTTTTTAAATCCATTTTCTTTTGCCCATTTAAGCGCTTCAATTACACCAAAAACTTCACCTGCCACATTTGCTGTTTTCAAAAACTCACGGTCGGCTCTACTGCCAGAGATATTTCGTTTTTTTCCGTTTGGCAAAATTAGGTGAACTCCGTATGAAAACTTAGAGAGTTCTTTTGAAAAACTACCGTCTGAAAACGCCACCAAATAGCCTGATTTTAAATCTTTTTCAACCCCACTTTGCCAATAGTCTGTGCCTTTTAAAAAAAACTCAGCCTCTGCTATGGTTAAAAAAGACTTGAATACTGGTTTTTTAAAACCAGCAATTGCTGCTTGGCATTCTGGCCAGGTTTCAAAAATCCCGGTTTTATTGCCTTTCTTTACAGCGTAGTATTTCACAAACTTAATTTAACTCAGCCTCTGCTTCTTTTTCTTTGAATTTCTTAATTAAAGTTAAGAGACTTTGAATGAAAATTGAGCCGGTTGAGTTGCCAATAATTACGATAAAAATAAATAAAACGACTTTTGCGTAGTTGTATTGAAAGCCAAATGAAAACAACGAAAAAGAGGCGATGCAGTGGTCAAAGCCAAGTAGTAAGAAAGTCCAAACCGCAAATAGCAGCGAAAGCAAGCCAATTGCTTTGTTTTTAGCATTGTTAAAACTATAAATGGCCGAGTGTAACAAGATACCAGTTCCAATTGCTCCAAGGAAAGTTCGCCAAAGTGGAGTTTCTTTAAAATCTAGTTTTTTGGCAACCATAGTTTGAATTAAGTCTGCATAAGTTCTGGGACTTCCTGGTACATTTTTTGCTGGAAACACTGTGTAGTAAAAAAGAATTGTAAAAATTACTGTGCCTAAAAAATTAGTTAAAAAAACGATAAGAAGTTCAATTAAGTAATCGGGTTTTCGTTCAAAAACATAACCGATTCTACCAGTAAAAAGCGCGGCATCTAAAGCAATGATTAAAATGATTCCGACACAAAAACCAACACCTGCGATAAAGTAAGTAGTCAAAGTTTGAATCCCACTGCCTTGAGCGTACGCAGTTAAAACTAGAAAGGTAAAAGCAGCGATAGCAACCAAAACTCCTGAAAGAAAACCTTGTAAGGCGAGTTTGGCGTATTTATATAATTTTGTTTTGTTTTGCATAGTCAAAAATTCCTTTGTTTAAAATCTATATAAGTAATTTTACTCCATATAAATAAAATAGGTTTAAATAAGCAAACAAAGATAATTTTTAAAAATAAAACCAGTCCTACAAATGTGCCTTGCAAGGCAGTTTTGTAGTTTTATAAAAGTTTTAATTTTCTTATAAAAAAGCCTTATAAAGCGATTTTAACTAACTATTTATTACGGGAATTATTTTTAGATTTTTAAAAATATTGTTTGCTTGTGCTTGTTTATTTTGGTATACTGAAAGCACTTAGAGGTGCACATATGTTTATCACATTTGAAGGCGGAGAAGGTAGCGGAAAATCTACTATCATCAAAAAAATTAAGGCTCTTTTTGAAGAAGGCGAAAACCAACAAAAATACTCACTTGTTAACAAAACAACAGGTGAAATTGTTCCGCTGATTTTCACCAGAGAACCAGGTGGACTTAACATTACTTTAGCCGAAGAAATTAGAGACGTTTGTCTGCATCCTAAGCACACTACAATGCAAAGTGAAACCGAAGCACTGTTGTTTGCCGCTTCTAGGTCTGAACACGTCAGACAACTAATTGAACCTAACCGCGAAAAAGCACTAATTATTTGCGACAGATACATAGATTCTTCATACGTCTATCAAGGAGTTGCCAGAGGCTTAGGTATTGACTACATTAAGCAAATCAATAAAAGTATTTTAAACTGCTTACCTGATTTGACTTTTATTTTTATTATCAATCACGAAAACGGTCTAAACAGAGTATCCGCTCGAAATAAAATTAACCGTCTAGATAAAGAAAGTCGTGCTTTTCACAATAAAATTGATGAAACTTACCGCGAACTTAAGCAAATTTTTCCTGAGCGCAAGTACATTGAAATTAACGCCGAGGCTGCGGTTGAAACAGTTTTTAGACAAGTTTTTGACAGTTTAATGGAAGAACTTGCTAAGAAAAATATCAGAATCGTGCAAAATGACTAAAAAAGATCATTTTTTTCACCTTTCGCTTTTACCTGCTGCAAAAAAAGACGAACACATTTCCTATATTCTTTTTCAAATTAAAGCAATTTTAAAACAAGAAGGTATGCCAGATGCAGAACTAAACGCCCTTGAGTTTAAACCATCTCGCAACCTTTTTATTTTAAACAAAGAAGAAATCACTAAAGAAGCCTTGCTTGAGTTTACAAACACCTTTAACTACACTTCTTTAAATCAATACTCTAGATTTTTTGTTTTATTTGGTGTAGACCTACTGAATACTTCTCAAGCCTCTAGTTTACTTAAATTTCTAGAAGAGCCTAAAACATCAACTTACGGTTTTTTGGTACCTGAGAATCCAGATGCGGTGCTAGACACGATTAAGTCTAGAGCCCTTCCGGTAACTTATGAAAACAAAGAAAACGCAGACAAACAAGTTTCTATTGACGAAGAAATCTACGAACTGTCTGGTGAACTTTTTAAAGATGTGCCTGAAGTTTTTGAAAGCAAAGTGTTTTTAGATAGTTTAAAAACACCTTTTTTAGAGTTTATTTCAGTAATGCTTGACCCTGAAAAAAAATACACACTAACTTTGGCTAAATATTTTTCAGTTGAACACGAAAGAACCGTGGGCCGTATTTTTTTAAAACTTATTCAAACTTTTTTAATGGACGCAATTAACTTTAAGTTAAAGCGAAGTTTGCATTTCAAAAGTCAGGAAGAACATATTGTTAAACTGGCTGGTTTTAGTATGAACAAACTAATTAACACATTTGATTTTGTACAAAAACGCACAAAAGCCTTTTATTTTCCTGTAAACGCGCGCGTGCAAATTCTTACAGCCTTGGTTGCTTTTGACCAGTTTTTAAAATGAAGATACAGACTAGTTTTGAAAATAACTTCCCAACTCTCTATATCGTGCCCACACCAATTGGCAATTTAAAAGACATAACTTTTAGAGCCCTTGAAGTTTTAAAGGAAGTTGAGGCGGTGTTTTGCGAAGACACTAGAAGAACTCTTGTTTTACTTAATCATTTGGGTATTCAAAAACCACTTTTTAGATATGAGAAGTTCAACGAAAAAACAGCGAGCAAAAAAATTATTGCAATGCTTAAAGAAGGCAAAAATATTGCTTTGGTCTCAGACGCTGGAACTCCTGGAATTTCAGACCCGCTTTTTGAAATAATTAAAGCAGTAAAAGAAGAAAACTCAGTTAACGTTGTGCCGCTTCCTGGTCCAGTTGCTTTTGTGCCTGCATTAATTTGCTCAACTTTCCAAACTAACTCTTTTACTTTTCTTGGGTTTTTGCCAAGAAAAAAACAAGATGCCGCAGACGCTCTGCTCGAATACAGTGAAAGAAAAGAAACTTTAATAATTTATGAATCTCCGCATAGACTGCTTAAAACCCTTGAATTGTTAAAGTCTGTTTTTAAGTCCAGAGAAATTATGGTTGCGCGTGAACTGACTAAGTTACATGAGACTTTCTATTGGTTTGATTTAGTGGAGACCGATTTTAGTGAAATTCAGAATTTAGGCGAGTTTGTTATAATTATAAAAGGTAGTGATAAGCCCAAAACAGATGTTAATTTGTCATCCAATGAACTATTTTTAAACTACCGAAACCAAGGTTTTTCTGATATGGAAGCAATAAAACTTACTGCAAAAACTCTTGGTAAACCTAAGTCAGAAATTTATAAAGAGGTTAAAATCAATGAAAAAAACAAATAAGTTTTATATAACGTCTGCACTTCCTTATACTTCTTCATACCCACATATTGGCAATATGTATGAGTTGATTTTAACTGACTGCATCGCTAGATTTTACAAACTAGCCGGACGCGATGTTTACTTTCAAACTGGAACTGATGAACACGGTCTAAAAATTGCAGAAAAGGCTAGCGAGGCGAAAATGTCGCCAAAAGACTATGTTGATAAAATCGTTGCCTACATTAAAGATAACTTAAAACTGCTTAACATAGAATACGATAGTTTTGTTAGAACAACAGACAACGCGCACACTGAAGCGGTTGCCAAAATAGCAGACGCGATGTTTAAAAAAAGCGATATTTACCTGTCTTCTTACGAAGGTCTTTACTCAAAAGCAGAAGAGGCTTATGTTAGCGAAAAAGACTTAGTAGACGGCCTTTTGCCAAGTGGTGAAAAACCGATTTTAATGAAAGAAGAGGCTTACTTTTTTGCTCTTTCTAAATACCAAGCCCAACTTATTAAACACATTCAAGACCACCCTCGCTTTATCATGCCAGAAAGCCGCAGAAATGAAATTTTGGCTTTTTTAAAAGAACCGCTTTTAGATCTTTGTGTGACCAGATCTTCTTTTGACTGGGGAGTAAAGGTTAATTTTGACAAAAAACACGTGCTTTATGTTTGGCTAGATGCACTTTGTAACTACATTACTGGAATTGGATACTCGCCTGATAAAACAAGTACTCAGTTCAGTGAACTTTGGCCAGCAAATGCTCACATTGTCGGCAAAGACATCACTCGTTTTCACTGTGTATACTGGCCTTGCTTTTTAATGTCACTTGGCCTTGAATTGCCGGAGACTGTATTTGGCCACCCATGGGTGTTAACTCATCAAACCAAGATGTCAAAATCGCTTGGCAACACCATTTACGCAGATGAGCTAGTCAAAACTTTTGGTGTAGATAAAGTCCGTTTCTACTGTCTTTCAGAAATTCCTTTTAAAGACGACGGTAACTTAACATATGACTTAGTTCTTGAAAAAACTAACACAGAGTTAGTCAATACCCTTGGTAATTTAGTTAACAGAACATTTGGAATGTTGACTAAATACTTTGACTCTAAGTTCAGACCAAACTACACAAGTTTTGATAAAAACTTTCAAGAAATTGATGCCTACATTGAAATTCTGCCTGGTAAATTAGCTGGTTTATTTCAGGAATACAAAGTAGCAGAGGCTGCTAAGACTATCTTAGAACTAGCGCGTTTAGCTAATAAGTTTATTGACCTTGAAGAGCCTTGGAACTTATTTAAAAACCAAGAACACGACAAACTAATGGCTGTACTAACCACACTTTTTAAAGTCATTCGTGTACTTTCAATCACCTTGCTGCCGTTTATTCCAGAAACCGCTAAAAAAATTCAAGCGATGCTAGAAATTAGCGAAGACTCACTTGAATCTGTACTTGTAAAAACTCCTTTTAAAGAAATTGTCTTTAAAAAACCAGAAATTCTTTTTGTCAGACTAGACAAAAAAGACCTTGAGTAGTTTTATGAAAACCAAAGAAAAAACCCCTGTCTACATAGAACACACAAACAAGCAAACTCAGTTAAATAAATCTAAAAAACTCACCTTTTACAGAACCCTAAATCCAGTTGAAATTCCTTATACTGAAAAACAAGCCAAGAGACGTGAGTTTATCAAAAACAAAGTTTTACCAGAAGCCAATCGTCTTTTTATGGCAGTGTTTTTCACCTTTATCTATGGAATTGGTCTAGCCTGGTTTCTAGAGGCTTCATACGTTCGTATGTATACAGGCGGAGTGCCCGGAATTGGGCAGTTAATAGTTGACTTTTTGCATCACGTCGCCAAAGTTAATTTAAACCAAGAAAACGCCAAAACAGTGCTTTCTCTCTTTATCATAGTTGCAAATATCCCAATCTTATTGCTTGGCTGGTTTAAGGTTTCAAAAACATTTGCGTTTTATTCAACTGTGTCAATTGTTCTGCAAGCAACTTGCGTTAAGTTCCTGCAAATTGATTTACTTAAAACTACTTCACCTTTGATTTTAGCGATAGCAGGTGGGATTTTTATTGGCGTTGGAACTGGTGGAACCCTTAAATACGGAGGTTCAACTGGTGGTCTTGACATAATCGGACAAGTTTTGGCTTTAAATAAAGGCAAGATGTCGGTTGGAAAAATTTCAACTATTATGAACTTAACGATTATTTCACTGGGTTGTTTTTTTGCTATGTTTGCAGACCCTTCTAATTCGGTAATTAAGAGTTTCGTTGAAAACATCGGAGGGCCTGATGGAAAAATCCTGAAAGGAATTGGCCAACTCAAAGATAAACCTCAAATGCTGTATGCTCTTTATGTTTTTATATTTACATCCATTAGACTATTAATTTCAATGGTTGTGATGGACAAAATCCACAATTCGTACAACTTAATTGAGGCGTTGATTGTCACAACTAAAGAAACTGAACTTGCGCAATCCCTAGTTAAAGAACTTAAACATGGAGTTACTTTAGTTGACGCCAAAGGCGGATACAGTTTCCAGGACAAATCAGTACTCTTAACCGTTGTTTATCAGTTTGAAGAACAAAAACTAATTGACTTAATATTTAAAATTGACCCGAAAGCCTTTATTACCTTTAAACACATCTCTTCCTTTAAAGGTAGATTTAGAATTAAGGCTTTGGCCTAAGACTTTAAAAAACTTAAACCCATTTAAACCAACTTGGTCTAAATGGGTTTTTAACTTGCTAAAAATAAAAAAACTCTGGACGTACCAGAGTTTTTTTAAAAGTCAAATGGCGATGCAGAAGGGATTCGAACCCCCGACCGATAGCTTAGAAGGCTATTGCTCTATCCAGCTGAGCTACTGCACCAACAAATAGAATTATATAAAAATAACCCTATTTTTTCAACTATCGCTTTTAAGTTAATAGCAAATCCTGAAATTAGTATTTTTTAATGTGAAAAAAAGCAATAATAGTGCCAGTAAGCAAAAAGCCAAAGCCAAGCGCTGACAGACCAAGTGAAGTGTATACCAAAGCGTGTTGTAGAGAATCTATCGTTACTCTGTGTAGTAAAAACAGGTTTAGCGTGATAAACACAAAACTTAGTGACAAAACATCTAAGCCTAGCCTTAAAAACGCCAAATATTTTTTCTCTGAACCCGCTGCGTGGAATCTAACAAGTAGTGTTAAAACACCAGGAGCAAGAGCTAACCATTTAAAGTATGCAAAGTTTTGGAGTTTAAAAGAAGTTAGAATTTTTCCAATTGCTTTGTGGGTAAAAGGTTTAGTGTAGATACTTTGGATAAAAAAGCCTGAGAACTCTGAGTTTTCGTATTGGCTTTCCACGCCCTTTGGAGTTGGCATTTTAAAGTCAAAGTATAAACTTAAAATCACAACCACGCTAATAACAATCGCAGTGCTAATACCAGTTATTTTAAGTAAAGTACTTCTGGTCGTACCTAAAATCAAGAAACAAAGCGCGACTAGAAATAAAGAAATAAAGGAGTAGTAGACATATACATTTGAAACTAATTTAAATTTCTTAAAAAAACCAGATTTAGCAAAATTAAAAATTTCACCAACTGAAGAAGTCAAAGCTAGCAGAAAATAAGCGGTGGTTAAAATAATTAAGATATAGGCAATAAATCTAAAAACAATTCTTATTTTACTGGCTTCATTTGAAACTAAATATTCTCTAAACATCGCGTGCTCCTTCTTTTTGATTTTTGTTTAAAAACAATATCTGTTAACAATGATAACACTTTTTAGGCGAAGTTATTTTTTAATTAAAAAAGTGTGGTTTTCACCACACTTTTTCCGATTTATTTCGCAACTTCTTCTTTCTTAACTGGTTTTTTCTCTTTGTAGGCAAGTCCTGCGATTGAAGTTGAGATTAACAACACACAAACACCTAAGTAGTACCAAGCAGCGTAAGTTTGCATGAACACAAGTGATTTAGTTAAGGCTTTCATATTTGTTTTGTTAGCAAAGTTATTGAATGCTTTGAAAGCAAATGGAAGCATCGCAAACATAAAGACAAATAAAGTGAACGCCAATAGTGAACTATCTACTCTTGGTTTGCGGATAGCTGCAACTAAGAAGAACACAAACAAGCAACCAAGATAAACATTTAATAGTTGAGGAAGAATAACTTTGCTTGCGTTGGCAACTCCCTCAAAATAAAGAAGTTTTTTCATAGTTCCATTTGCTTGTGCAAATAGTTTTGCGTTAAAAAGGTCAGAAACAAATGGCGAAGTTACATTATTTGGTAAACCAAGAAAACCAGTATTTAGGTTAATAGCTAAATAAAAAGCATCAACTGCAAATAATATTACTAATAAACTAGTTAACACTTTTCCTACAATAGATTTACATAGCGATACTACGGTTAAACCTAAAACTAGTGAGAAAAACGGAAAAATTATTGAGAACACAACACCTTTGTCTAAACGCACTGCTTGAAATACTTTATCAATACTTGGTGCTATTTTAATCAAACCAGCAGCCGGTGAGTAAATTAAGAACACTACCACAAATAGTGTCGCCACTAAAAGCAGAGCAAACATAGTTTTTCTAAAAGCAACAGAGTCTGACTTATTTTTATTTTTTTGAGTTTTTTTATTGTAATTGTAGAAATCCTCGTCTACACGGGCATTTTTTTGTTGAAAAAAATAAGGTCTTTCTTTATACATATATCTCTCCTAAGAACATTTTTATTATATCACGAGCCCATAAATCTCTATTTATTAAATATATAAATCTCGCCAATAAACTAAACTCCCCACTCAGTTTTTTAAAAAAATAAAATTAAAATCAAAATTAGACAAAAATCAGCAAAATTATGCTATATTTTATACAAATTGCACGTTGGTGCGTTTGTATATTTCTAGTGCCTATTTTTAATCTTTTGAAATAGGTGGAATATATTAACATCAACGGAAGGAAACGAAAGAGGTGAATTTATATGGCTGTTGTAACAGTTAAGCAATTATTAGAAGCAGGTGCCCACTTCGGACACACTACAAAAAGATGGAATCCGTTAATGAAACCATACATCTTTGGACGTAAAAACGGCATTTATGTATTGGATTTAAACAAAACAGCGGAGAAGTTAGAAGACGCTTATAAGGCTCTTTTACAAATAATTAAAGAAGGTGGACAAATTATTTTTGTCGGTACCAAAAAACAAGCGCAAGACGCTGTTAAAGAAGCGGCTGACCGCACAGGTCAATACTTTGTAGCAGAACGCTGGTTAGGTGGTACATTAACTAACTTTAAAACAATTAAAAATAGAATCAAGTATCTAAACGAACTGATTGAAAAAAGAGAAGCAGGTGAGTTTGAACAACTTTCTAAAAAACAACAAGCAGAAAACGTACACATTATTGCTAAACTTGAAAAAAATCTAGACGGAATTCGCACAATGAAAAGAGTGCCAGACGCTTTATTTGTAGTTGACCCTTCAAAAGAGTTCAACGCAGTACGCGAGGCTAAAAAAGTCGGAATTCCAGTGTTTGCGATTGTAGATACTAACTCAGATCCACGTGGAATTGACTACGTAATTCCTGCAAATGACGACGCAACTCGTTCAGTTCAACTAATTATCAATGTTTTAACTAACGCTGTAGTTGAAGGACAAGGTGGTGTAGTTGAAGCAATTGAATCTCAAGATGACATTCAATTTACTTTGGATGCTGTAGAAATTCCTAGTCGCGATGAACGTAAATACGACTCACGTTTCGAACGTCCTGCTCGTAAACCTAAGTTCAACCGTGAACGCCAAGAACAAAAACAAGCAGAAAATTCTGCACAATCTGAAGAAAAATTAGCAAAACCTGCTCAAAAATCAGAAAAACCAGTTAAACCTGCAAAAGTAGAAAAACCAGCAGAAAAAGCAGCGAAACCTGAAGTTAAACCGCAAGAAACTAAGGTAGAAGAAAAGGTTGTTGAAAAACCTGTTAAAAAACCTACTAAAAAGGTAGAGGAAAAAGAAGTTAAAGCAGAGGCTAAAGTAGAAGAAAAAGTAGCTGAAAAACCAGCGAAAAAAACTACTGCTAAAAAAGCAGCAGAAGAAAAACCTGTTACTGAAATAGAAAAATCAGAAAAACCTGCAAAGAAAATCACTGTTAAAAAACCTGCTGCCAAAGTTGAAAAAGCATCTAGCAGTACTGGAACTAAAAAAGTTTCAAATGAAATTGAAGGTTCAACTTCTACAACTTTATCTGTTTTTGAACTTGAAACTAAAACTCTTGCTGATTTAAAAAACCTAGCAAAAGCCCTTGGCCTAAAAGGTTACTCAGCACTTAAAAAAGTTGATTTAATTCAACTGATTTTAAACCGATAATTTAAATCAACGAAATAAAAGGGATTGCTAGTAACTGGTATATCCCTTTATTTTGAAATCAATAACTAAAAATAAACCCAAAACTGCAATTATTTAGGAGGAATTTATATGGTAACTGCAAACGATGTAAAAATCTTGAGAGAAAAAACTGGTGCCGGCATGCTAGACTGCAAAAAAGCGCTTGAACAAACTAATGGCGACATTGAAAAAGCCGTTGACTTTTTAAGAGAAAAAGGCTTGGCAAAAGCGCAGTCTAAACAAGGAAGAACAGCCGCCGACGGTCTGGCTCGTATCTTTATTGAAAAAGACCTAGCCTTAATTTTGGAAATTAACTCAGAAACTGATTTTGTTGCCAAAAACGAACACTTTTTAGAACTAATTGAAAAAGTAGGTGCTGTTTTAATTAAACATCCAGTGTCTTCAGTTGAAGAAGCACTTGAAGTTAAAGAAAATGGACAAACTATTTCTGAAATGCTTTTAGCGCTAACTGCTAAAATTGGCGAAAAAATCACACTTCGCCGACTAACTTACTTAAAAGCAGGTGCAAACCAAACATTTGGAACATACTTGCATCAAGGCGGTAAAATTGCTGCTTTAACTTTAGTTGAAAACGCAACTTTTGAAATTGCTAAAGATGTAGCAATGCAAGCCGCCGCTATGAAACCACAATACTTAAACCCAGAAAGCGTACCTGCAGAAGTTCTTGAGCGCGAAAAAACCGTTCTTACTCAGCAAGCCTTAAATGAAGGTACCAAGCCTGAGTTTGTAGAAAGAAAAATTGAGGGTCGTATCCGCAAATACTTTGAAGAAGTTTGTTTAACTGAACAGGCTTTCTTTAAAAACCCATCTGAAAAAGTCAGTCAGTATTTGGCACACTCTCAATCAAAACTAATTGACTACATTTGCTTCAGGGTTGGCGAAGGTATTGAGAAAAAATGCCAAAGTTTTGCCGATGAAGTTGCAGAACAACTTAAAAAATAAGGTGTTACTTACCTTATTTAAAACAAACTAAAGTAAAAAATGTATAAGTCAATTCTTTTAAAAATTAGCGGAGAGGCCCTAAAAGACCCAAGTGGACATATTTTGTCGCCAAGTATGCTTACAGACATTGCCAAAGAAATTAAACAATGCGTGGACCTTGGAATTTCGGTTTCCGTGGTAGTTGGCGCTGGCAACATCTGGCGCGGGGCTATTGCTGAAAAACTTGGAATGGCCAGAGTTCAGGCTGACTACATGGGAATGCTAGGTACAGTTATTAACTCTCTGGCTCTCCAAGAAGCACTTGGCAAGGTTGGCCAAAGCGCGGTCGTGCTTTCGCACCTTGAGGTTAAAAAAATCACAGAGCCTTTTGTGCAAACCAAAGCACTTGAGCATCTTGCAAACAAGCGTGTGGTGATTTCGGCAGGTGGAACCGGACAACCTTTCTTTTCAACCGATACAGCCGCAGCCCTGGTAGCATCTTCACTAGGTGCCGACTGCATTTTAATGGCTAAAAATGGAGTTGATGGCGTGTATTCCGCTGACCCTAAACTAAACAAATCCGCTGTACTTTTTAAAGAATTGACATACACTGAAATTATTGAGAAAAACTTAAAAGTAGTTGACAAAACAGCAGCCGCTCTTTGCCTTGAAAACAAAATCTCAACACTGGTTTTTAACATGAGTAAAAAAGGCAACATAATTAAGGCAGCCAGCGGCGAACAAATTGGTACTTTAGTTAAATAATTTAAATAAAAATATTAAACAAACGTTAAAGGAGTTTTAAATGGTAGAACTAGATGAACTGCTTTTAGAAGCAGAAGATAAAATGCAAAAAACGATTGCGCATTTTGAGTCTGAATTAACACAAATCAGAACAGGTCGCGCAAATCCAAAAATTCTTGACAAAATCCAAATCTCATACTACGGAGTACCGACTCCTTTAGCCCAAGTTTCGCAAATCACAGTAGTTGAGGGCACTCAACTTTTTGTCAAACCTTACGACAAGTCTTTACTTAAAGACATTGAACACGCAATTTTGGCGGAAAACCTTGACATGCCTGTCAACTCAGACGGAGTTGGTGTTAGAATAATTTTTCCAAAACTGACAGAAGACCGCCGCAAAACTTTAGCCAAAGAAGTTGAAAAGGCTAAAGAAAACGCCAAAGTTTTTATCCGCAATGCAAGACGTGACTTAAACGACCAGGTTAAAAAAGCCAAGTACCCTGAAGACCTTGAAAAAGAAGGACTTGACGAAGCGCAAAAATTGACCGACAAATACACTAAAAAAATTGACGAAATCGCCCAAGTTAAAACTAAAGAGGTAATGTCTATATGAAAAGAAACACTAAACGCGTACGTACAACCCGCAGACCCCGCACCCATTCTTTAATTTCAATCATTTTAATTCTTTTTCCCTTCACTGGCATTCTATCTATTGAACGCCTAATTTACGCGAAAGACAAACTACCTGGAATTATTCGTTTTGTTTTAGGCCTGTTTATTTTTATTGGCTTTTTCTTATGGATCGCCGATATCGTGCTTTTAATACTTAGACGCTACAGACGCGAGGCTATTCTTTAATGCAATTAACTAAGTGGGCTAAGTTTTTGATTTTGTGTCCTTTTACCAACATTTTTGGGCTTGACCGCTTTTACTTAAAAGAACACAAGTCTGGTTTAATTCGCCTTGGAATTTTCTACGTTGGTATTTTTTACTATTTATTTGACTTAGTTAAGTTTTTCCAAAAAAAATACTCAACAAACCTAAACGACTATTTAAAGCAAGAAATCAAGCCAGGTCATCTATTTTTAATTCTTTGTCCTTTAACTTCTCTACTTGGAATTGACCGCTTTGTGTATGGATACAAAACAGCTGGTGCTATTCGCATGCTTTCTGGTCTACTTTTAGTTGGCTACGTTTTTCACTTAGCAGACCTTATCCTTTTGTCTACCGGTAAATATAACGTCAACGAACTGTTTTAGTTAACTATGCCAAATATTTTAAAAAGAGCCATTACTGGCTTTTTTATTTTAGCTCTGTATCTACCGCTTTTAATTTTAAGCCCTGCTTTTTTGGGCTTTTTTTTGCTGAACCTAGTGCTCGCGCAAATCGCTGTCTTTGAACTCGCCCGCGTTTTTAACTTAAATCAAAATAAAGCAAAACTAACCGTTCTCCATATTTTGGTATTTCTCTTGCAAGTTGCAACATCAGCGATTGCTTTTCAAAGAAGTTATTTGCCGCAAACTGAACTAACTGAACTTAACTTAAGTATTTATTTGCTTTCCCTAGTTTTAACACTGGTTGTTGTTAATATCACTATTGCTATTCTTTATTTCCGTGAAAAGCAACAACTCATCCAAAGTTATTTTTTAGTTAATTTTCTTGCTCTTTCTTTTGGTGGCATGGTTTTTTTGCGCACGCATCATTTACTTTTTGCTCTGTTTCCCTTGATTGTCACTATCCTAACCGACACTTTTGCATATCTTGGCGGAATTACATTCGGTAAACACAAGATGAGCAAAATCAGCCCGAAAAAATCTTGGGAAGGCTTTTTTATTGGAACTGTTTTAGCGGCCATTTCTACCAGCGTTGTTTATTTTCTACTACTTCGCTTTTACTATATAGATGTAAACTTTTTTGGACTAACTAAACAAAGCCATCCTGCTTACTTTATTTTACTTTTTTTAGTAGCGTTCGTGTTTGCGGTAATTGCGCAAGGCGGAGACTTAATATTTTCCGCATTTAAGCGCCAAGCGAATGTCAAAGATTACTCAAATATTTTGCCAGGACACGGCGGAGTTTTAGACAGAGTTGACGCGCTTTCTGTAACTACTTTTTTGACCTTCTTAATTTTCTTAATTTACACAGTCTTGGTTACTTTTCTTTTAAAATAAGTGAACGCTGTGCAAAAAAAATCAATTTTGTTGCTTGGAGCATTGGGCTCAGTTGGAATAAAAGCGCTAGATATTTTGCTAACTGAAGAAACACCATATCGCCTGGCTGCAGTGTCTTTGTCTAAAGACCACGAAAAAAACCAAAAATATTTTGAAAAATACCAAAATAAAGTCAAAATTTGTATTCTACAAAACAAACGCTTTTTAAAAACATATAAATCAACATACCCAAAAATCACCTTCATAGTTGGCAAAAGAAATATTGAAAAGCTAATTTATTCAAAAAAAATACGTGCTGTTTTTAACTCAGTATCACAATCTTTTGGCTTAATTTATTCATACTGGACTTTGATGGCCAGAAAAACTTTAATTTTAGCCAACAAGGAAAGTCTCGTAATGGCGGGCTCAATTTTAACAAAAATTGCAAAAAGTAAACAGGTAAAAATTATTCCTGTAGACTCTGAACACAACGCACTTTTTTGTCTAAAAAATCATTTTGGCGAACTTAGTAGTATTGGAATCACGGCAAGTGGTGGTGCTTTTTTTAACAAATCAAGAGTAGAGTTAAAACAAATTGACAAAGCAACTGCGTTGGTTCACCCAACCTGGCAAATGGGCACAAAAATTACAGTGGACTCACAAACTATGGTTAACAAAGCATTTGAGATAATTGAGGCGATGCATCTATTTAACTTTCCTTTAAAAGAAATTCAAGTACTTCGCCAAAAAGACTCAAAAATTCATGCTTTTTGCACAGTAAACGGACACACTTATTACCTGCATTCTGAAAATAATATGTATCATCCAATTAAAAACGCACTGCTTTGGCCGCATACCTACAATTATTTTGAAATTAAAGACACGCTAACCGAAGTAGTTGAAGAAATTCCAAAGGGTCGTTTCTTAATATATGATAGATTACTTACTGAGTTTGACACTCAGTTTTTTGGCACAGTCTTTTCAATCCTTGACGACATTGCTATTGCTAAGTTTTTAAAAGGTTTACTTGCCTTTCAAGAAATTGATGAGTTCATCTTAAAAAACCTTTATTTAAAGGATTTTTTTAAGCAATTTAACTTAGGAAATATCTTAAAATTAAGCAAAAAAATCCAAAAAAAATTCAAGCATTAAAAATTTTTTGCAAGCATTGCTTTTTTTTGACATATATATTTAAAAGTGCTAAACTTAATAAGGTTGTTTGAAATGAACAGCTCTTTGAAAACTAAATAAGACAAATACACCAATTCTTTTACAAGAATAAAACTAATTAGAGTCAATTTAAACTCTTAACAATCAATGGAGAGTTTGATCCTGGCTCAGGATTAACGCTGGCGGTACGTCTA
>CAUTMU010000003.1:0-41638 GCA_963539535.1 uncultured Acholeplasmataceae bacterium
AACAGAGTGGATATTTATTTCTTGTCCGATTCTACACGCAACCGCTTTGATGAAATTTCTAAATTTAAAATTATCCTTTATGTTGATTTCGTCTTTTATATCTCTATACAAATAAGTTTCAATATAACTTTCAAAAAAAATTTTTCTGTCTGTTATTTTTTTGTTAACTATCGCAGGCAAACCACCAAAGAAAATACGCGAAAATATTTCATTTATATCAGCTTTTTTAAGCAAAATGGACTTGTTATTAAGTTTTGAAAAATCTAACTCAAACTTGTTTAATTTTATATTATTAAACGCTTCGTTTTGAGTCAATCCAGTCATTTTTAGTATGGCAACCCTACCCGCAAGAGACTCTTGTGCAAGTCTCATTAGCGCAAAAGATTGAGATCCAGTTAGCCAAAAACTTCCGGGTTTTGCACCATTGTCAATCGCGATTTTTATATAACTAAAAAGTATAGGTGCGTATTGAACTTCATCAATTAAAATAGGCGGGCTATAAATTTGTAAAAATAAAGCCGGGTCTTTTAAAGCGAGTTCTCTGTCTTGTAGATTGTCAAGAGTAACCTTTTTTCTCATAGGTTCGAGTTTTTCTAACATAGTAGTTTTTCCTACTTGTCTTGGACCAGTCAACAATAAACAAGCGTATTGTTTACTGACACTAATAATTTTTTCCTCTATATCTCTTTTGATATATAGCATATACAGCCTCCTAAATAAATATTGACTAAAATACGATACAATCTTATTTTAGTCAATAATTGAAACTTTGTCAATGTCATACAAAAGCTTTTTTAATTTAATGTTAGCGTGGTATCCTTTTTATGTAGATATACTTGTGAGGTAATGAATGAAAAAGACAAATTTAATGTGCAGTCAATGCCTTCAGAGAAACTATCAAGTTGCAGTTGGCAATAAAAGAATTGAAATCAAAAAATACTGCCCTAAATGCAACTCTCATACTTTGCATAAAGAAAATAAATGATAACAAAAAGAAACAAAACTACTCAGTTTAAGTGTGGTAGTTTACTAATGGGTGGAAATAACAATGTCTACATTCAATCCATGACTACTACCAAAACTAAAGATGTGGAAAACACTGTCAAGCAGATAAAAGAGTTAGAGCAGGCGGGTTGCCAAATCATCAGAGTAGCGGTTTTAGATGAAATTGACGCTAATTCTATTAAAGAAATTAAGAAGCAAATCAATATTCCTTTAGTTGCAGATATTCATTTTGACTATCGTCTGGCTTTGATTGCAATTAAAAACGGTGTTGATAAAATCAGAATTAATCCTGGAAACATTGTAAATAAAAATCACATCAAACAAATTGTAGATGCTTGTAAAGCAAAAAGAATCGGCATTAGAATTGGTCTAAACTCAGGCTCCTTGCCAAATTCTTTACCTGCAACTGCTGAAAACTTTATTAAAGTAATGAAAAAAGAAGTCGAAATGCTTGAAGAATTTGGTTTTACCGATATTTGCCTATCTTTGAAAGCGACTTCTGTTTTAACTACTATTAAATGTTATGAACTAGCTGCAAAAACATTTAAATATCCACTGCATATCGGAGTTACCGAAGCAGGCACACTAATCGGCGGCACAGTTAAAAGCAGTTCAGCACTTTCTGTGCTTTTACTTAAAGGTATTGGCAATACCATTAGAGTGTCTTTGACCGAAAATCCAGTTTTAGAAATTAAAGTTGCAAAAGAAATTCTAAAGTGTTTAGGACTTAAAAAAGATGGTGTAGACTTTGTCAGCTGTCCAACTTGTGGACGTTTAGAATATGATATGGAAGATATTGCTAAGCGAGTTGAAAGTTTTTGCGACACATTAAACAAAAAAATAAAAGTTGCTGTTATGGGTTGTACTGTAAATGGTCCTGGGGAAGCAAGAGATTCAGACATCGGGATATGTGGAAACAAAGATAGTATTTTAATTTTTAAGAAAGGTAAAGTGTTTAAAAAAGTTAGACCAGAAGAAGCATACAATGAACTTACTGGAATTATTAAAAACGAATTTTAATAATTTTTATTTTTTAATCATATTATTTGATTTTAAAATTGGAATACATATAATTAAGTTAAGGATCAGGTCAGAAGCGTACGGCGCACTGACCATTTTTATTTAATATGAAAAGTTTTAAAACATTGGAAGAACAGCTTGAAATGCTTAAAAAGAAAAATATTATTGTTAATTCAGATGATGAAGTAATGGAATTTTTGTCAAGAGAAAATTACTACAACATAATTAACGGATACAAAGATTTGTTTCTGGTAAAAGACAAATTAAATAAAGTAAAAAATACTGAAGAATTTGTAGAAGGTACTGATTTTGAGCATCTAAAATGCATTTTCTTATTTGATAGAGAATTAAGGTCAATTTTCTTAAAATATTTGCTTGTTTTTGAAAATCACTTCAAAACAATATTGTCTTATAAGTTTTCAAAAAAATACCCAGAAAGAGATTCCTATCTTGATAGAGAAAACTTTTACGATGATAAAAAAGAAGTTTTAAATGTTTTTGTATCGCTCGCAAGAACCTTAAAAGATAAAATGGAAATAGTCGGACCAGTAAAACATTACATGAACGAACATAGATATGTCCCTTTATGGGTGTTTGTAAATTATTTAACTTTAGGTAATGTTTCTCATCTTTATAAAATATTAAAGCCGAAAGATAAAGAAATAATTTGCCGTAGATTCTCTGAAAATTACAATAAAAATTACCAGCCAATCGCCAAGTTTAAGATGGAAGATACATTTTTAGTTTCAGGGATAAAAATTTTCAACATAATAAGAAATGTGTGTGCTCATGATGAAAGGTTATATAACATTAAATTCTCAAATACTAAAGTGATTAAGCTGGAGAAATTTTTAAAATTTAAATATTTAAACAACTACAAATTAATCGCAGCTATCGTTTATATGAAGTTTTTATTACCTAAAGAATACTTTGATAACTTTTATAACGATCTTTTTTTGCTTTTTGATAATTATAAAGAAAAATTACCAAAACAAATAATAAATGACATACTAATAGAAATGGGTATAAATATCGTAGACCTTACAAAACTTAAATAGAATAGCTAAAAGCCACTCAACTTTATAGACTGGCTTTTATTATTTATTTATATCCTAAACCAACTGCTTTTTTAGCTTTTGCGTAGTTTTCTTTTGCTAGTTTTTCAGCAAATTTTTTGCCACCTTCTAGAGTTTCAATCAAATCTTTTGAGTTAACAAGTTTTTCTATATTTTCGCCTAACGGAACGATTTCATGAATTAAAAGTTCGGCAAGATCTAGTTTGAATTCTGCGTAAGTTTTTGCGTCTTTATATTTAGTTTCAATGTCTTTAATAGATAAATTAGTCAGAGCTGCATATATATTGATTAAATTAGAAATTGCAGGTTTTTTATCCATATCAAAGTAAATTTTAGCCTCTGAATCTGTAACAGCAGATTTGATTTTTTTAAGTATAGTATCTTTAGAATCTGAAAGCAATATATAAGATTTTGGGTTTTCAGAACTCTTAGACATTTTTGCAAAAGGGTCTTGTAAGGACATTATACGGCGTGTATGTTTATTGATTTCATATTTAGGTATTTTAAAGGTTTCGCCATACATTTTATTAAAACGTTTTGCTAAAGTTTCGGTTAACTCCATATGTTGTTTCTGATCTTCACCAATTGGCACAATGTCTGCGTTGTAAAGCAAGATGTCTGCTGCCATTAGAGCGGGATAGGTAAACAATGAACTTCTAATATTTTTAGAGTTAGCGGATTTTTCTTTAAATTGAATCATTCTACTAAGCTCGCCAAAATAAGCAGTAGATTCCATTAAAAACCCAAGCGCTGCGTGTTCATTAATTTCAGATTGCACAAAAATGTGAGTGTGGTTTTTGTCAAAACCCAGCGCTGAATAGCAAGCGGCTATTCTTAAAATATTTTCTCTCAGTTCTTTTGGGTCAATTGGTAAAGTAGTGGCGTGTAGGTCTGCAATAAAAATCAAAAGTTCTGAGTCTGGATTCGCCTTAGCAACAGCTTTTAGGTTTTTCAAAGCGCCTAAATAATTGCCAAGAGTTAGACTTCCAGTCGGTTTAATTGCTGTTAAAATAATTTTTCTATTTTTGTCCATATGAATATCCTTTGACAACTTTTGTCTCTATTTTAGAAACCCCTCTAATAACTTCTCCATCAACTTGTGCGGTCTTGATGTTTTCAGTTTCTATTGTGATTTCTTTGCCTTTAAAAATTTTAACAAATCTTTTAAAGACTGTGTGCCAACCCAAATAAATAAACGGAAACAGTAAAAGTAAAAGTAATCTTGAGCGAATTGCTACTAAAATCAAATAAAGAAAATCTTCTCTTTTGGCCATTGGTGCGATTTTCATGCCACCACCAAAATAAGGGCCGTGCATGACGGAAGCCAAAAAACAGTTTTTGTGTTCGCTAGGCACACCATCTACCGATACTTTTGCTGAAAATGGTTTATATCTAAAAAAAGTAGCAATAGTGACTTTAGCAAAAGTGCTTTTGATTTTATATGCTCGCATGTTGTCCAAGCGCCTGCAAATTTCTCCGTCTATACCAATTCCAACACCGTTTAAAAATAAGAAGGTTTCATCGCCTATCTTGGCTTGCCCAAAATACTTTAAATTTGCCTTAAAATCAACTGCTTTAGTTTTATCTTTAAAGCCACGCAGAAAGTCATTGCCGGTTCCGCCGCGTGCAACTAACACTGTGGCTTTAACCTGGGTTAGGTTAACTGAGTTTACAATTTTATTTAAAGTACCATCTCCACCAAATATCAAAATTATGTCTCTTTTGGAAAAAGACTTGAAATACTTTTCAATATCGGAAAGCGCGAGTATTGAGTTTAAAGTAGCGTTATCTTGATTTTCTAAATAAAACTTATGGGCTTTTTTGTAGTTTTTAGAAAGTGGATTGTAAATAATTCTATACATTAAAAGTTAATTAAATTGCAAAAGCACTAAATTGTTTTTTGCCACGTTTAATTACAAAATATTTTTTAAAAGCAGGTTTTAAATCGCTTAGTTTAAGTTTAAGGTCTGTGATTTTCTCTGAGTTTACAGAAATAGAGCCTGCTTGCATAAACTCACGAGCCTCACGTTTAGATTTCGCTAAGTTAAGTGAAACTAAAATATCTAAAATGCTTGCGTCTTTTTCAAACTTTTGTTTACCAAACGCAGAGTATAGCATTTTGTATTCGTTTTCGCCAAGATCTGCAAGTGCTCCTTTAAATAAAGCATCTGTAATTTTTTTAGCAGAATTAAGCGCTTCTTTTCCGTGTACAAACTCACAAACAAACTCAGCCAGTTTGGTTTGTGCAAGTCGTTTTTCGGGTTCTTGTTTGGCAGAAAGTGCGAGTTCTTCAATTTCATTTACAGAAAGTAGAGTAAGTAGTTTTAAGTACTCAACTATCATTTTATCTTCAACATTTAAAAAGTATTGATACAGGGTATATGGTGAAGTTAAGTTTTCGTCTAACCAAAGTGCGCCGCTTTCAGATTTGCCAAACTTAGTACCATCTGCTTTTAAAAGTAGTGGTGAAGAAAGTCCAAGTGCATCGTTTTCGCCTTCTAGTTTACGAATCAGTTCAAGCCCAGCGGTGATATTTCCCCATTGCTCAGAGCCACCGAACTGAATCTTGCAGTCGTAGTTTTTATAAAGATAGTGAAAGTCAATAGACTGAAGTAGTAGATACGAAAACTCGGTGTAAGAAATTCCGGTTTCTAGGCGTCTTTTAATTACATCTTTTTCCAGCATATAGTTAATTCCGAAGTTTTTACCAAAATCCCTTAAAAACTCAATAATTGAAAGTTTAGACAGCCAGGTTGAGTTATTTACAAAAATTACCTTGTCTGACTTTAAGATTTTTTTAACTTGCTTTTCAATTGAGTCAACATTCTTTTTAACTTCATCATTTGAAAGAATGTGACGTTCACCATTGGGTTTAGGGTCGCCAATTGCTCCAGTTGTCCCACCAATTAAGCAAATTGGAATCAAGCCTCTTTCTTCAAGTAGTTTGATTCTAATAATTTGGACTAAATGCCCACAAGTTAAGGAACTTCCAGTTGGGTCAAACCCGATGTAGAACTTAGTTCCAGGCACTAAGTTTTTTTCAGCAAGTTCTAAAGAAGAGCAGTCTTTGACCATCCCCCTCCATTTAAGTTCTTCAAGTAAATTCATAAATTACCTACTACTTTCTCTTTCAATCAATTCATATTCAACGAAAGTTTGTGTCTTATCTATTTTAACATTTTCAATTAACTGAGTTAAGTAAATTAAGGCCTGTTCTCCTAAACGGTAATTAGAATAAGAAATTGAGGTTAGTTGGGGGGTAAACAGTTTACAAAAATTAGTGTTTTGCATACATACCACACGATAGTCAGCACCGCATTTTAAGTTTTTTTGTCTAAGTAGGTTAATTGCTTTAAGCGCAGCGATATCTCGAGTTGCCACAATTGCTTCAATCTGCTTTTCTTCAAAAAATGACAAAAACTCATGTTCCTCAATGTCTTCAGGATCCATTCTAAAAATATAGGGCTGCAGATTGCTTGCGTTGATTGTTTCTAGATATCCACTTTCCTTTTCTAAATTAGAAAAGTAAGTTATTTTAGAAGTTAAAAATAAAATTCTTTTCGTGTTTTTATCAATTAAGTGCTTGGTTGCAGTTGCAACTGCTTTTTTAAAGTCTAGTGCTGTAAAAGTTACGCCTGGCAACTTAACAGCTGTGTTGATAAAGGTAAAAGGAAAATTAGCATTTAACAAAGGCTTGGTAAACGCTTCAATTTGTTCGTTTGTGATGTGTTCATCTAAAAAGATAATTCCGTCTATTTTTTCAGCCAATACGGATAAAATAAAGGCTTCGTAGTTGCTTTTAGATTTGTATGAAAAAATACGGATTGTGTATTTTTGGTTAGCAGCGGCATCTAAAATCCCAGAAATTAACCTAGAGATAGAAGATCTGGAAACTTCAGATAAGATTAGTGCGATGTTGCGCGAGTTTTGAGATGCCAAAGAAGCGGCTACTCTGTTTGGAAAATATTGCATTTCTTTGATAATCTTCCAGACTTTTTCGTGAGTTTTGGCGCTAACTTTACTTGATTTCGCTAAAACTCTGGAAACTGTTGCAATAGATACATTGGCTTTTTTGGCAATGTCGTAGATTGTGTGTTTTTTAGACATAAGTTATTCCTTTGTGAGATATTTGGGTTTTATATGAAAGTATAACCCGATGCTTTAGCATCGGGTTATTTTATGAAAACAAATTTAAATTAGTAATAAACTTTAATTTCTTTAATATTAAAACGGTGGTGAGAATTATCTTTAGGTTTTTCTGTGGCAGAAAGTTTTAAGCGAAGAGCATCTGTAGATTCACCAATTTCAAGTGAATATGTTTTGCCATCAAATTCGTTAATGTCAGTGATTTCTTTTGCAGTTTTCCATTCACCGTTGACTCTATATTGAATTTCTAATTTTTGGAATTTATTGGTGCCTGATTTGTTAGTCCATTTCTCCATAAAAAACTCAATTTTGGATTTAGAAGCAGTTTTTCCTAATTCCATTTCAATATAACTGAAGGTGTCATTATCATTTTTGGCAACTGTAAATCCAGTTTTTCCAGAAGAAGCGCTAACACCTTTAAATTTAAGTGTATCATCTGAGCCAGTTATTTGGTTTTTAATTTTTTGAGTTCGTACCTTATAACCGCTTCCTGCGGGTGATTTAGTAAAATCATAGTGTTTAGTTAGTTTCATGCTGTTTGGATCTTCTGGTTTAGTACCTTGAGAGATTAGCGAAACCAGTTCTTCAACAAGTTTTTTAAGAGCCTCTAGTTGTTCGGCTTGTTGTTTAGTATAGCCTTCTTCCCATTTTTCTAGTTTTACTTTTGCAACTGGGTTGTAAACATCGTTAAACTCAGTTCTTTTTGCTTGGTCTGCTTTTACGTATTTGCCAGAAACTTGGTCTGGTTCTTTATTTTCAAAAGGCAGGTCTTTGATTTCTTTTGCTTTATCTAAAACTCTTTCGGCTTCATCTTTTAACGAATCTTGTAAACCTTTTTTAACTAGATTTTGATATTTTTGAACAAGCCCTTTAAAACTGTTAAACTCAGCTTGCAGTTCTTTGCTTGCCATGCCAAATTTATGGTCGTTTAGTTTTTCTTGAATATCTTCAATTATAGACTTAAGTTCGTTTAAATGTTTTTGAGAAGCGTGTACGTATTGTTTATCTTTTTTAACTTCTTCTGGAATGCGGTTAATCCATTCAAGTTGAGTAAGTTGGATGGCATCTTTAACAGCACCGTTAACTTCTGTTGTGATGTTTTTACCGTCTTCTAGTTTTTTAGTTCCTTCAGTTACAAGTTTTTTAACTTCTTCTAGTTTAGTTTTTAACTCTTCGTATTTTGCCTTTTCTTCGTTTGTAGGTACGCGGTCAAAAGTGTATTTAGAAACTGTTTTGTAAAGAGTGTCTAATTCTTGTTTTTTAGCGTCTGTTGCTTTGATATATTTAGTTCCTTCATCAAACTCAGATGCATCTTTGTCAGACCAAGTCATTGCAAGATAACTTTTCGCTGATGCTAAAACTTTTTGCGCCTGGCTATTGCTAATGTATCCGTCTTGACGAGTACCTGTGGCAATTTTTGCTAAATTTTGTGTAACTTGGTTTTTAAGAATGTTATATTCTTTAAGTTCGTTTTTAGATAGGTTTTGAGAGTCAGCTGCTTTTAATGCGTTTAGACGGGCAACAAATTTATTTTTATCGGTAGATGTGCGGACATATTCTTTGTCTTTTTCTACCATTTCAGGTGCTTTGTTGATGAAATCTAGTGCAGCCAGTCTTTCTCCGTCTGCAATTGTTTTGTCAAACTCTGCTTTATCTACTTTATTTCCTTCAGGGTCTGGAGTAGGTTGAGTTCCGTCTTTTTTAAGAACTTTGATTGTAAAAGTTTTCTTTGCGTCTTCAATTTGCGCAGTTAAGTTAAGAGTTTCGTCGTTATCTTGACGGGCAACTAAAACTTTTCCGTCTTCATCAATTTGCACAACCTTGTCATTTGAAGATTGCCATTTGATTTTAAATTTATCAATCTTGGTTGGAACTGTAAAATCTGACTTTACAGTGTCCTTGGTTTCACCTTGAGCAAATTTTAATTCAACGTCTTTAATAATTTTGTGTGGATCTGTTTTTTTACATGCAAAAGCAAAACCAAAAATTAGCGCAGCTAAGATGAAAAAGAAACTAGTTTTAAGTGCTTTCATAAATACTTCCCCCAAAGACCAAAACGTCTTTTAAATACAAAGAAATTATACTACAAAATCCCTAAAATGTAAACGCTTACATTAGGCAAATTAAAAATGGGCCGTGTTGGCCCATTTTCTTTGTTTTTATTGAAAAATTCCTAAACCTGTGGTTGGTGTAAATCTTAATTCACCTTTTACTCTTACTAAAAATAAGCCTTCAAAGGATTTTCTCATGCCTTCTTTGCCTTTAAGTTCTTGAATTTTCTTAAGCATTGGTTTGTTTTTTAATTTTTGTTCTGATCTTCCGTCATATTTGATTTCATACTCGGTGTCAGCGATTGAAACTCTAACAGTTATATAAATATATGGTTTATTGTTTTTTGTTCTAGTTTCTTCTTTGTAGTTTTTAATTTCTGCATCAAACTTAACAATTTTATTTTCGTGTGTTTCAACTTCGCTTGCTGGACGGTTAGAAATATCTACCGCTGAAAAAGTATCCTTTATTTTAGTAAATACTGGTTTAGGGTCTTTTGAGATTTCCTTGCCATATTGACTTTCGTTTACCACTGCTTTCATGCTTACTTTTTCGCCAGTTTTAATACCTTTTGCATAGACATAAGTTAAGTTTAAAGCGTTACCTTCGCCGTCAATTAGTTTATTGTAACCACCAACGTTAACATAGTAACCCTCAACGTGGATTTTTGTACCTTTTTCTTTAGTTGCTGCTTCCTTGATGCTCATTTTTTGAAATCCATCTTCTTCTGGCTGTGGGGCTGGAGCAGGTGCTGGTGGATTTGGTGTAGGATTTGGTTTTGGTGTATTTTTGCACGCAAACATAAATCCAGCTGATAATACTAATACAAGTGCTAAAGCGATTTTTTTAAAAATTCCCATTTTATCTCCTTTTTTAAAAAACTTCACTTACTAGTATAGACTATCAATTTCAAAAATTCAATCAATATCTGCATAAAATGTAAGAGTTTTCACTTCAAGGGTTTCTATATCGGGGCAGTCTTTAAGCGTGCTTAAACTTTCAGATGGTTCTAGTTTGATTTCTGTGTAAATTTGGTCTTTATATATATACTTACTGTCAATTTGTTTTAAAGCAGAAACAAGGTTAAGTACACTTTCTTTTGCGCTGTAGTTAAATCTAAAAGTTGCAAGTATGTAATTATCTTCTTTGACTTTCTTAATTTTTTTAATGGCTTCAACTGAAAGACTTCTGTAGGTTCTGGTTAAAGCAGTTAATCCTAACTTAATTCCGCCAAAGAAACGAATGATAACTACAGCAAAATCAGTGATATCTAGATTTTTAATGGCTGTGTAAATCTGAAAACCTGCACTTCCACTTGGTTCTTTGTCGTCACTAAACTTAAAGCTTTGCTTAATTTTATATGCGTACACATAGTGAGTAGCACCGGGATACTGCTTTTTTATTTCTGTTAATTTATGTTCAAAGTCAGCGACAGTTTCCGTCTTTATTACTAGTGTGTAAAAAACTGATTTTTTAATTTCTGTTACTAACTCTATGTTGTTTTTTAATAAATACACTAATCTCTCCGTGTGCACTGTGATAAAATTACCTAAAGAGGTTTTATAAATGAAAGAAAAACAAATTTCTCTAACTGCTCTTTATTTATATCTTACAACAGCGCTTGCTGCTATCGCAAGTGCGGTGCTACTAAGTGCATTTAACTTAATTAAGGCAAATGCTGCTGACTTAAAACCAGAAATTCAGTCATCTGCTCAACTTTCTTTGATTTTAACAACAGCGGCAATTATGTTGATTGCGGCAGTAATTTCAGCGTTTACTTATTTAATTTTTTATGTGCTGACTTATATTAAAAACAACCAAATTACTAAAAAGTTTGATTTTGTTTGTTTCTTAATTGGTTTTTTCATTCCAATATTTGCGCTTATCTTTATTGTCAAAGTTGGGCTTTTGCAAAACAAATGTCTTTGCAAAAAAAGATGCAATGCAGATAGCAATCAAAATTAACGTAAAAAAGCAAATTGACTTAAAAAACCCCATAATTATGGGGGCTTTTTATATTTTAAGAAAACTAGAAGACGCAGGGTATTCTGCATATATTGTAGGCGGATTTGTTCGTGATTTGGTGTGTGGGTTTAAAAACTTAAGTACAGATATCGACATCACTACAAGCGCTGAACCCACAGAAATTAAAAAAGTATTTAAACACACTTTTGACAAAGGTATTAAATACGGAACAGTTGGCGTGTTGATTGACGGAGTTGCTTACGATGTGACGACTTACCGAAGCGAAAAAAACTACCAAGACAACAGGCATCCTGAAAGTGTTGTTTTTACCAAAGAAATTATTGAAGACTTAGTTAGAAGAGACTTTACGATAAATGCACTAATCCTGGATAAAAACTACACGGTTTTCGACTATATTGGTGGGCTTTCTGATATCAAAAACAAACAAATTAAGACAATAGGAACGCCAGAGAATCGTTTTAAAGAAGATGCACTTAGACTAATTCGCTTGATTTACTTTCAAACAAAACTGGGTTTTTCAATAGAAACTAACACAAAGCTGAGTTTAAATAACCTTAGTTATTTAGTTAAAGAAATCCACCCTGAACGCATAACAAGCGAGTTTACTAAGGTTTTTTTAAATGGATATTTTCGTGAGTTTATCAATAATTTACGTGAAACTAAGGTGTTTGATATAATTATTAAGCGTAAGTTTACAGTCAATCTACTAAATGGTTTTGCTAACTGCTTGAATGTAGACGAGATGTTGGTTTTTCTTAATTTCTTTGAAAAACAAGAAAACCCTTATTTCATCTATACAAACAAAGTTAAAAATCAAATTAAGTTTATTAAAAAGATTGTCGTAAACAAGTATCTGGAAAAAGATATGCGCGTAAACTTAATTCGCTTTCAAACAGAGACTATAGACCTTGCTTTAAAAATTGCTAAATATTTTTACAATAAAGATTACTATCGGAATGAAGTTGTTTCAGATGTTGAAAGATATCTTGAAGCAGAGAAATACGTTAAAAGTAAAAATATCAACTACGAAAAACTATTTAAAAATAAAGCAAAGGCTGAATATGGTGAACTTATTTTGATGCTCATCAAAAAAGTGGCCGATGAAGGATACCTACTGAATGAAATTAATTAAAAAAACAAATCTAAGACTTAAAAATTTTGGTTTTTTTGCTTTCTTAAAAAGACACACAATAAAGTTGCTTTTCTATATTTTAGTTGTAGCAAATAATAATTATAACTATTAAAATAATCGCTTTCTTTTAGCGCTTCGAATAAACCTGGAAACTCAACGAAAGGATTTGAGTTACCCTGGTATTTTAAAATTATTTTATTTCGTCTTTTTTCAAATTCTGAAATGGGGGTTTCTACACCCCATTTTTTTATTTCTGAAAGTGAACCCATTACAGTTGAAACTCGGCTGTAGTTTAAGTTTTCAAAATCAATTAGCTTAAGTTCAGGGTAAATTAAAGCCATGTAAAAAAGGATACGGGCGACTTCTCCGCTTGAGTTTTTAGACGGCCAAAATTGTTGGTTTTTTAAAGTATATCTAAAAGGATTTGATAAGTCTTGGTGCTCGCTAAAAAATAGTTTGACCTAAACTGATTGACTTTAGCGGTTGAAAGTCTAAGGTTGTGCAGATCAGTTCTAATGTCGCGATCGCTTTGTTGAACCCTTTTCAAGCCTAGGCGTGAGTTTGGCCAAACATGTTCTTTGTTTAGTTCTTTACCGTCCCAAACGGCAGGGTAAAGTTTGTTGTCATAAATTGTGGTGATTTGTGTAAGGTCATCAATTGACTTGTCTGAGTTTATCAACACACCCTGACATTGATTGTATGCAAAGTATGTAAGTGGTTTGAAGTTTTCCTTTAACGAGGCGATTAAAGAGTTTATCTCTGCCTTGTTTTTTGGATTTAATTTTTCAAGTTGAATGTCATTGTTAACATTGTTTTCTTCACAAATATAAGGTAAATATGAGAAAGTTGTGTATTTTTGTTGGTTAATAGATATATATTTAGTTTTAATAAAAATCAGCTCACCAACCATGTAATTAGGCTTTTCTGGATAGACTTTTATGTTTTCAAAGTTTTTAAAATTAGCCGTAACTTTACCTAAATACTCTTGTTTGGAAAATTGGTAAATCAGTTTTTCAACTTCTTTTTCATACTCCTGTTCTGTAAACTCACTTTCCTTAAACTTAGAGAAAGTATTTAAAAAACTTGGGTCAAAATTATAATATCTAAGATTTTCTATTGCTATAATTATTTTTATTTTTTCGCCTAACAAAGCGTTTTTATAACCTTTAATTTCCAAAATAAATTCTTTTTTAAATCCACTAATTTCTGCAAGTAACTTAGTTTTAGTATCTAAAAAAGGTTGGGCAACTTCACCTGTTTTTAAGTCAATTAATTTGTTATTTGCAGACCAGTTTACGGTCTTTCCAAGATATAGTTTTGGTAAATATACTTTAGTTAAAATTCCATTTTTAAAACTTTGTTCAATTGAAAGTCCTGAGGTTGGATTGTTTTTATTGCCCAAGTTTTTGAGCAATAAAAAAACAACAACCAAAGAGATTGCTATAAACAAAAGTGTAGCCTCAGCTACATTGAAAAATCGACTTCTTCTCCTTTTGTCAACAATTTCAATGGTGTTGTTCATTTAAAATTATTTTTTGTTTTTTAGTAGTTTAGGTTTTTAGATGTTCTTGGAAAAGGCACGACATCTCGGATGTTTTCAATACCAGTTATAAACATCACAAGTCGCTCAAATCCAAGTCCAAAACCTGCAGACTGAGTACCACCATGTCTTCTTAAGTCCAAATACCATTTAAGCGGTTCAATGTCCATTTTAAGTTCTTGCATACGACTAAGCAGTTTATCGTAGTCATCTTCGCGTTGTGATCCACCAATTAACTCACCAGACTTAGCAACAAGCAAATCACAGGCTGCCACAGTTTTCATGTCGTCGTTTTGTTTCATGTAAAAGGCTTTGATTTCTTTTGGCCAGTTGTAGATAAAAACAGGTGATTTAAAATAAACATCGGTTAAGTATTTCTCGTGTTCAGTAAATATGTCTTGACCGTGTTTTGGTTCGTTTTCAAACTTAACTTTAGCCTTCTTTAAAATATCTATCGCCTCGGCGTGAGTGACTCTAGCAAAAGGTTTGTCTTTAACTTCAGTTAGCCTGTCAATAAGCCCGGGTTCTACAAACTTATTAAAAAGAGTAAGCTCGGGTTGCAGTTTTATAAACGCCACGTTTACTAAAAACTTAACCATTTCCTCTGCTAAAGCCATGTCTTTTTCAAGGTCAAAGAAAGCAATTTCTGGCTCTACCATCCAAAACTCAGCCGCGTGTTTAGGGGTGTTTGATTTTTCTGCTCTAAAAGTAGGTCCAAAAGTATAGACTCTTTGAAAGGCTTGTGCGTATGCCTCGGCGTGCAGTTGCCCAGTTACGGTCAAGTTTGCCTTTTTTTCAAAAAAATCTTTTTTATAGTCAGTTTGACCTGGCTTTAGCGTAGAGACTACAAACATCTCGCCGGCACCCTCTCCGTCATTAGAAGTTATGATTGGCGAGTTTAGATAAATAAAGCCTTTTTTTTGAAAGAAGGTGTGAATAGCATGCGCAAGTACTGAGCGAGTTCTGAAAACTGCGTTAAATAGGTTTGTGCGCGGTCTTAACTCAAGGTGTTCTCGCAAAAACTCACGAGTATGTCTTTTTGGTTGAATTGGATAGTCTGAGTCTGTGTTTTTAATAATCTTAACTTCGCTTGCTTTGATTTCAAAACTTTGTGCGCGGTCTGGGGTCAAAACTACTACACCAGTTACAGAAATAGAGGCACCTGAGTTTAACTTAGCGACATCTGCAAAATTACTTAAACCAACCTCGTAAATCACTTGGATGTTTTCAAGTCTAAGCCCGTCGTTTAAAGCAATAAACCCAAACTCTTTTTGGTCGCGATTAGTTTTAATCCAGCCATTTATAGTAATTTCTTTACCAGCATATTCTTGAAAGTTGGTGGTTAAAATTTGTGAATCTATTAACATCTCAGCTCCTTTTTTTAATTTAGGATATCTATATATTTTAAAAAGTGTTTAAAAATTACTCAAAAAACTATTCTTCGGAATCTGCGGTAGGTTTCTTGTTTTCAACAAATGAGATTGTTAAAACTCGGTCTTTGCCTTCACCGTGTGAATGAGTTTGAATTTTTTTCCAGTCGCTTAGTTTTTCGTGAATAATGTGTCGTTCATATGAGTTTAGGTTTTTAAGTTCTACAGACGCTTTACTTGCCAAGACTTTCTTGGCTTCTTTAGTTGCCAAAATCTCTAAAATGGTTTTGCGTTTAGCAAGGTAGCCAGAAATGTCTAAAACAACCTCGGTTTGCTCTTCGCAAAACTGTTTAGTTGCAATTTTTGTCAAAACAGCAAGCGAATGCAGCGTGTTTCCGCGGTTTCCGATTAAAAAAGCGTTTTCAGAAGTCTCTAAATTAAAAACAATTAGTTTGCCTTGTTCAAGAGTTCTAAACTCAATTTTAAGGTCAATGTCAAGTGTTTTAAAGATGTTTTCCAAGTACTCTTTGGCAATTAGTGCGGGAGATTGTTTGACAAAAACATTAAAAGTTCCAGGAGTAGTTGGAATTGCTTTAAGTTGGCTTGGGTTGCAAAGCAGTTCTTTGGCAGCAATTTGAATGGCAGCCTCTGCAGATTCTGCTTGAATGTTGTCAAGTTCTTTAATATTCATAATTATAATAACTCCTCTGTTTGAGGTTTGTTTTCTTTTTTAATTGAAACAATTTTATAAAAAGCAGTTTGACCGATTGAAAATAAGTTACCTACTATCCAGTAAAACGCGAGTCCTCGGTCGTTAATTGACCACCAAGTCATCACGCCCGCCATGATAATTCCGAAAATTAGCATCATGCGTTGGTTACGTTTAGGGTCTTTTTTAGGGTCAATTACTACAGTTCTTGCGTCTTTTTCGCGCATTTTTGTGGTTTTGTACGAACTGATTAACTGAATTAAAACCATGGTGCAAAATACGATAAATGCAAGTAGATAGTTAGAAAAGTCTTTACCAGCGCCTAAGTTTAGACCCATAAAAAACTTGTCCCAAACTTGGTATGCATAGTATCCACCTTCCACAGTAACTCGGTTAATAGTGTTGTAAACTCCAATAAAAATCGGCATTTGTAAGAAAGGTATCAAGAAAGACGAGAAGCCTACCTTGTGTTTACGATAAATTCGCATTGTCTCCATTTGTTTTTGTTGAATAGAGACTTTATCTGTTCTACCTTGATATTTACGCTCCAACTTATTTAAGTCAGGGGTCATTTTCTGCATTCTGGCAGACATTACGTTAGTGCGGGCGTAAATTGGCCAGGCAAGAATACGAACAATAATTGTTGTAAAAATGATACCAACCGCGAATTTACCTGCAATTGAGGTATTGCCAAGCAACCATCCCATCCAGGCTGTGGTTAAGTAGTCAAACCAACCAAAAGTTTGTTTGTGTAAAGGATATTGACCACCACCAACAAAAACGTCGGTTGTTAGTTTAAAGTCACTGTATTTGGCTTTAAACTCTAAGTTTTCGCTTAGCGCTGAATTAAAGTTAATTTGATAGCTGTAAGTAATTACTTCTTTGTCTTTGTTTTTAACTAAATATCTAGCTTGTTCAAAGTTGCTATCTATTACTTTTTTGGCAATTAGGTCCTTAGTTTGGATTTTCTTATCGTGTCCCTCTTCAAGTGCTAACAGACTTTTTGTGTAAAGGGGTTTTTCAATAACTTCGGGCTCTGGTGCTTTGTCTAAATTAAAGCGGTAGATATTGCTAAACTTAACTAAGTCAGAAAAATTAACGCGCTCGCCAATTCTCCTAAAAAACGGAAAAGGTGCCAAAACTGGGTTTTTAGCGTTGCCAATGTTTAGCTCATAAGTTTGAAAATACATACTGGTCTTACTTGCCTTGAAAAGTGCTTTGTCGTAAACTACATTAAAAGTGCGAGTGATGTTTTTATCTTGTACATCGGTTAAAGTAACGTCAATTAATCCGTTTGCATCAACTTTTTCGCCAAGTGTTAGTCTGTATCCATCTTTGAAGTTACCGCGATCAAGTTGTTGAACAGATCCGTCTTCAAGTAGACGATATACAGAAAGGGAAGGTAAGTTTTCAGTAAGCGGAGCAAGCGCTCTAAAGTCATTTCCTTGCAGAGAAACTTCTTTGCCTGAGTTTAGTTGCACACGCTCTGAGTAAGTACCGAATTGATGGTATAGACCAATGATTTTTTGTTTTTTATTACAAGACACTAAAGTAAAAACTAAAACTGCTGAAATAAAAAACAAAAGCAGGGTTTTGATTTTATTCATTGTTCCTCCACTTTATAGATTTTTTTTAAAGAACTGGTTAGTTCTTTTTGAATTTCTATAAATGTTAGTGTTGCTGCTACAGGTTTAACTACAACTATTGTTAAAAAACTTAATTTGCATTGTTTATAGTTTCTCAAAATATTTCTGATTTGTCTTTTAATTTTGTTGCGTTGAACAGCGTTGCCAAATTTTTTACCGATTGACATGCCAAACCTGGAGTGTTGCTCATCTGTTGGTCTAAACACAACTCTGAAGTGTGGGGTGCTAATTTTCTTTCCGGTTTTAAATATTTGGTCAAACTCTGCGTATTTTTTGACTCTGTATTTTTTTTCCATAATGTGTATAAAAAAAACCACCTTAAAATATTTAATTTAGAAATATTTATCTGGTGGTTAGGTTCAAATATTTATTTAAATTATTTTTGGTGTTTAGTGTCACTAACTGTTAAAACTAAACGTCCTTTTGCACGTCTTCTTTGTAGAACTCTACGGCCGTTTGCAGTGCTCATTCTTTCCATGAAACCGTGTGTACGTGCTCTTTTAATTTTACTTGGTTGATATGTTCTTTTCATATTAGTCCTTTCAAACAATGCATTTAAAAGTTTAACACACCACAGCTTTTTTTGCAATTTTTTTAATGCGTAAATTGAAAATTTTGGTGTATTTTTAGCGTGTTTAACCAAACTGTTTTTTATCCACAAAAATTGATTTTAGCCACAATGTGGACAACTTGGGTGTGGAAAGCAAAATGTGGAGATGTGGATAAGTTCGTGAAAATCGGCTATTTAAAAGGTTCTTTTGGCTAAGTTGTCCACAATTTTACCCACATTTGCAAACAGTTTGCCAAGTTATCCACAGAAAATGTGGATAAACTAAATTGTTTTTGTTTACATTGTATTGATAAAATATTTACACAAAAGGAGAACTTATGGACAGCGACGTAAAAAAACTTTGGTCAGACATTATCAGCCAACTTAAAAACGAAATTGAAGAAGAGAGTTTCGACTCGCTTTTTGGAAATAAAACGAGTATTTATAGGGTAGATAACAACATTGTCTATATTTTGGTAGACAATGATTTTGTCAAAACTAGACTTTCTGTATACCACAGTGAAAAAATTAATGAAATCGCCGCTACTCTGTTTCAAGAAACTCCTTTATCATTTAAGTTTATTACAGAAACTGACCTTGAATATGAAAAAGAAAAAGAAAGCCCTGCTGCTTTTGAAACTGACAGTTACTTTGACAGTAAATTAAACCCGAAATACACATTTTCAAACTTTGTTGTTGGAGTTTCTAACTCTTTTGCCTATCGCTGTGCAATTTCAGTTGCTGAGCAGCCTGCTTCAACTGGCAATCCTTTCTATATTTCTGGGGCAGTTGGGGTTGGAAAAACTCACCTAATGCACGCAATTGGCAATGAAATGATAAAAAACAACCCAAATTTAAAGGTTTTATATATTCCTGCAAGTACTTTTGTTGAAGAATTTACTAGCGTTTTTTACGGAACTGATAAAACTAACCGCATGCAACAGTTTAACAAAAAATTCAAATCTTTAGACTGTTTGTTGATTGACGATATTCAAATGATTAGCGGTGCTGAAAAGACTCAAAATGAATTTTTTAAGTTATATGAACACCTACATAACTCAAATAAACAAATAGTTTTAGCCTCAGACCGCAAAACTAGTGAACTGCAAAACATCCACTCTCGTCTAGTTTCTCGCTTTGCGTGGGGTTTGACCGCCAGCATTGAAGTTCCAAACGACGAACACCGCGTCTCTATTTTGAAAAGAAAAGCCAGCGAAATGTTTGCGCCAGAAATCGCATGCCAAATTAGTGAAGATATTTTGGTGTATATCGCCAAAGTTATTAAAACTAATGTCCGAGACTTAGAGGGTGCTTTGTATTCCTCTATCATGAACTGCACGATGTCTAACATTCCGATTAACTTAGAAAATGTCAAAGAAGCCATTCGCGTGCTTATCAACGCGCAAACTGAGACTTTTGTACCAAAAGCTTCAGTTGAGAAAGAAGTTAACAACATAATTTCGGTAGTTGCTAAATACTATGAACTCCAACCTTTTGACATTCTTTCGTTGAAGAAAAGTTACAAAGTTGTTACTGCTAGACACATTTGTATGTACTTAATTCGCCAACACTATAACTTAGTTTTTACAAAAATCGCAAAACTTTTCAACCGCAAAGACCACACTACAGTGATTTCTGCAGTTGAAAAAATTAAAAAAGAAATATCTGAACAAGTTGAGTTAAAAAAAGCCATCGAAGACATTGAAAAAAAACTTGGAATTCTAAAATGATTTTACTTTCAAAAAAGACGGGTGAGCCGTCTTTTTTATTGCAGTTTTAACTGTCGGTAATGTGGAAAACTTAACAAAAATGTGGATAAAATGTGGACAGCGAAATGTGCTTAATTTGGACGAAATTTGCGTTTTTTTCGCCCTTATAATATAATATTATAGATGATTGAAACGTGGTTTTTGAAGTTATCCACATTTCCACTTTTCCTAACAACAATAAATAAATAATAAAATAAAAAAGGAATTTTTATGAACTTTAAAATCAAAACAGAAACCTTAATTGAATACATCAACTTGGTTGCTAAAGCCCTGCCAAACAAAAGCCCTAGACCACTTAGCGAAAGTATTAAATTTTCAGTTAAAAAAGACTCAATCAAAATATTTGCGAACCACAAAAATCTAGAAATTATGGCAATAGTTGATACCGACATTCAAGTACTCACAGAAGGCAATGCAATATTAGATGGTAAAACCATTTTAAACATTATTAAGTCACCAGGCATTGCTTTGCACGAAGAAGTTCAGTTCATTCAAATTTCTGAATATCAGGTTCTGATAATTGCTGGAACTTCTGAGTTTAGACTAAATGCTTTGAACTACGACCTTGAACACTTGATTTTTGAAGAAGATGAAAAGCCAATTGTAATTTCTAGCGAAGATTTGTCAATTTCTCTAAAAGAAGTGGTTTACTGCACAGCAGATCCTGATGCCAAACCAAGAATCGTTTGTTTAACTGGTGTGAACTTTGCGTTTAGTGAACGCAGATTAACACTAACCGGTAGCGACAACGCTAGACTTGCCCAAAAACGACTTGAAGTTAATTCCAAGAAAAACCTGAATTTAACTATACCTGCTGAATCTATTAAAGAACTGCTTAAAATTCTTGAACAAACTAAAGGTGATGTTGAAATTTCTGTGAACCCGCTTTGTTCAAAAGTGTTGTTTGTGATTAAAAATGTCTTCTTTCAAACCGCTGTGCTTTCAGATAAATACGGTAATCTAAACAGCGCTACTCAATTTGAAACTAAACTATCAATTCCTTTAAAAACCGTTGAGTTTAGTAATGCCCTTAAAACAATTTCGGCAGTTACTGATAAATCAAAGTCAACTTACTTAATTAACTTCACCTTAAAACCAAACAAGACTTGTGAAGTTGCAACTTCTGAAAATGGTAAAGGTTCGTCCCGTGCTATTTTAATTCCAGCAGGCGAGATTTACAATCAATTGGCCGAGACCTTCTTAATGATTTTTTCACTTAAACACTTGCAAGAGGCAATTTCGGTCTACGAAAGTCTAGGAATTGAGGAACTCGCACTTGAGTTTTACTCAAATGACCGTGCAGTTCGAATTACCTCACTTGAAGAGCCTGAATTAGTTACTCTAATTACCCCTCTTAATAATTTTTAAAAAGGAAGTAAAAGTTATGAAACAAATTAAAATTGAAAACATTGAAATCATCAGACGCACCCCAAAGGCTGTGTTAGTTGGGTTCCCCGCTGAATCTGAATACTCAAAATATGCAGTCTGGTTTCCAAAATCTAAAGTCAACATTAAAGGCAAAACCGCTTTAATTACTTTAGTTGGCGATGAGTATCAACTTGTATTTAAAGAAACCCCGCTACTTGATCGCAAGGCTATCGCAAAGGGTTTCTTAACTGAAGTTATTGAAGAAGAAAACTAAAAATTATTTATATTTCTGCGTTTTATATTAAGTTTAGTTAAATAAAGGTGCGATTTCCAAGCGCCTTTATTTAATTTTTAAAAACCTTTAACAAAACAATAACGTAGATATGTAATTTATTTAAAAACACAAGGAGACTAACTTATGGAAAGTAATAACAATTATGGCGCTGAAAACATACAGGTCCTAGAAGGTCTGCAAGCCGTTCGAAAACGCCCAGGGATGTATATTGGTTCAACCGGACCAACCGGACTACATCACTTAGTTTGGGAAATTGTAGACAACTCAATTGACGAGGCACTAGCGGGTTTTGCTGACCGCATTCACGTTGAAATTCTGCCAGGCGAACTAATTCGGGTTTCTGACAACGGTCGCGGAATTCCTGTTGATGTGCACCCTAAAACCAAAGTTTCAACAGTTGAAACTATTTTAACTGTCCTGCACGCCGGTGGCAAGTTTAACAACGACTCATATAAAGTTTCGGGTGGTTTGCACGGAGTGGGAGCAGCGGTAGTTAACGCACTTTCTTCAAGTTTAGTTGTTGAAGTTAGCCGCAACAACACACTTTACCGCCAAGAGTTTGCCTACGGTAACGCAGTTAGTGATTTAATTGACACCAAAGTCTCAACTACACACACCGGAACCACTATAACTTTTGAGTTTGACCGTTCAATTTTTGCAGAATGCGAAGCCTATGACTTTGAAACCCTGCGAGTGCGCGTACAACAACTTGCTTTTTTAAACAAAGGCTTAACTATTTCTATTGTTGACAAAAGGCAACCAGAAGCCGAAGAACATACCTACCGCTATGAAGGCGGGCTAAACGAATACGTGGCTTTTTTAAACGGCCAAAAAGCCAGAATCAACAAAGAAACTATTTATATTGAAACCACCGCTGAAAACACTACTGTTGAACTCGCAATGCTTTACAACGACACCTACATACCAAATATTTTGAGTTTTGCTAATAACATCTTAACTAAAGAAGGTGGAATGCACGAAGATGGACTTAAACTAGCCATTTCTCGTGTAATTTCTAAATACGCTACTGACAATAATTTAATTAAGAAAACCGACCAAATTTTGGGCGAAGACACCAGAGAAGGACTAATCGCTGTTTTATCGGTTAAGCTACCTGAACCTCAATTTGAAGGTCAAACTAAAACCAAACTTGGAAATCCTTATGTTCGCCCGCTAGTTAGTCGTTTAGTTGGTGAAGGCTTGGAGAAATTTTTACTTGAAAACCCACAAACCGCAAAGGCAATTGTTGAAAAGTGTTTAATGGCTTCTAAGGCTAGACTAGCGGCTCGCCGAGCAAAAGAAGCAACTCGCCGCAAAAGTCCACTTGATAATCTAGGGTTTGCCTCAAAACTAGCAGACTGTCGCAACAAGTCACCCGAAAATACAGAACTATATATCGTAGAGGGTGATTCTGCGGGAGGTTCTGCAAAGCAAGGCAGAAACTCAGAATTTCAGGCCATTTTGCCACTACGTGGAAAAGTGCTAAACGTAGAAAAAGAACGCCTTGACAAAATTTTGGCAAACAACGAGTTAAAATCTCTATTTTTAGCAACAGGTTGTGGGGTGGCAAGTGACTTTAACGCAGACAACGCCAGATACCACAAAATTATTATTATGACCGATGCCGATGTGGACGGCGCCCACATTAGAACCCTGCTTTTGACTTTCTTTTTCAGACACATGCCGGAACTAATTAACAGAGGTTATGTTTACATTGCTCAACCTCCGCTTTTTAAAGTTCAACAAGGCAAGAAAATTAACTATATTTATAAAGAAAATGAACTTGAACCTCTGCTTGCTCAACTTGAAGGTAAATACACTATACAGCGCTACAAAGGTTTAGGTGAGATGAACCCAGAGCAACTTTGGGAAACTACAATGAATCCAAAAAATAGAACCTTGCTTAAGGTTGGCATTAACGACGCGGCTTTGGCCGATCAAACTTTTGACATGCTGATGGGCGACAACGTTGAGCCAAGACGTGAGTTTATCCAAGAAAACGCTAAGTTTGTGAAAAACTTAGACATCTAAAGGAGCACACCATGCTTAATTTTTTAGACGAAGAAAAATTAGATTTAGAACTTAACAACGATAATCTTGAAGAAGTTAGTCAGGATGAAGAGCAAGTAGAAGACTTTGAGACTAACCTTGCTGATTTTAAAGACGCCAAAGAAGAACCAGTTGAAATAGTAAGCGAAATCAGAGACTCGTTTCTAGACTACGCGATGTCGGTTATAGTTGATCGTGCACTGCCAGATGTTAGAGACGGACTTAAACCAGTGCAAAGAAGAATTCTTTACGCTATGAATGAATTAAATATCTTTCCTGGGTCTGCCCACAAAAAATCGGCTCGTATCGTTGGTGAAGTAATTGGTAAATACCACCCACATGGAGACTCATCTGTATACGAAGCGATGGTTAGAATGGCCCAAGACTTTTCGTATTTGCATCCCTTAGTTGATGGACACGGTAACTTTGGTTCGGTTGACGGAGACGGTGCCGCTGCTATGCGTTATACCGAGGCCAGAATGTCTAAGGTTGCCCTTGACTTAGTAAGAGACCTTGAAAAAGAAACAGTTGATTTTGGTGATAACTACGACGGTAGCGAAAAAGAACCAAAAGTCTTGCCTGCGCGTTTTCCCAATTTACTTGTAAACGGAGTTAAAGGAATTGCCGTTGGTATGGCAACATCCATTCCACCACACAACATGCAAGAAATACTAGCAGGAACCATAGCGCTGATTGACAATCCTGACCTGCAGCTTACTGAATTGATGAATATTATTAAAGGTCCTGACTTTCCAACAGGTGGAGAGATTCTTGATTTAAATGGCTTGCATCGCGGTTATCTAACTGGACAAGGTCGTGTGGTTATTCGTTCAATTGTTGACATTAACACTACCAAGAGCGGAAAATCGCAAATCATTATTAAAGAAATTCCTTATCTGGTAAACCGTAAACTGCTCATTGAAAAAATCTCTGAACTCGTAAAAGAGAAAGTAGTTGATGGAATTGTGGGGATGGCAGATGAGTCTAACCGCAAAGGTACTCGCATAGTTTTGGACTTAAGACGAGACGTGATTCCAGAAGTAGTTTTAAATAACTTATATAAATACAGTCAACTTCAGTCTAGTTTTGCGATTAATATGATCGCTTTGGTTAACGGAGTTCCAAAACAACTTGGGCTTATTCCAATACTTCGCAATTTTATTGAGTTCCAAATTGAGTTGTTGATTCGCAAAACCAAGTTTGAATTAAAGAAAGCAGAGGCTAGAATTCACATTATTAAAGGGCTTATTAAAGCGCTTTCAGCAATAGACCTTTGTGTTAAACTAATCAAGGAATCTAAGACTCCAGAAATTGCTAAAACTAAATTGATTGAGAACCTAGACATTGATGAAGTTCAGGCAAAAGCAATTTTAGCCTTGACCTTGCAAAGACTAACAGGTCTTGAAATTGAAAAAATTCACGAAGAGCACCAAGAATTGCTTGCGAAAATTGAGTACTACAACTTAATTTTAAGCAGTTCAGATAAACAAAAAGAAATCATTAAAGGCGAACTTTCAGAACTAATTGCTAAATACAACAAGCCACGTAAGTCCATTTTGAACTTCTCAACTTCGCTAGATATTGAAAACGAAGACTTAATTCCACGTAGAGATGTAATTATTACAGTTACCGAAAATGGCTATGTTAAGCGAATAGACGCAGATCAGTATAGAGTGCAGTCTAGAGGTGGAGTTGGGGCAAGTGGAATTAAGGTCAATGAAGACGACAAAGTTCAAGTGATTTTAAAAACGAACTCTCATGACCAAATTTTAATCTTTACTAACTTTGGGCGCGTATATCAACTTAAAGCCTTTAAAATCCCTGAAGCCTCAAAACAAGGCAAAGGTCTGCCTTTGGTTAACTTAATTGATTTTCAAGAAAATGAACACTTTCAATGTATTACTAATTTAGCCCCAGATTTAGAAAACGGATATTTATTTTTCTTAACTAAAGGCGGAAAGATTAAAAAAACTCCAGACAGTGAGTTTAGCCGAGTTAACGCAAACGGAAAAAAAGCCATTCAGTTAGTTGAAGACGATGAACTGCTTCAAGCAGTGCACTTTGAAGGTAATCTTTTTATTATGATTGCCACCAAACAAGGGCAAGCCTTGAAATTTAAATCTGATACTCTTCGTCCACTTGGTCGCGCATCTCAAGGTGTGCGTTCAATTACTTTAGCACAAGACGATGAAATTATTGGCTGCTCTATTGTTAAAGACGATGAGACCGATGTTTTAGTGATTTCGGAATTTGGCCTTGGTAAGCGTACTCAAGCAAAAGAGTATCGCACAACTTCGCGTGTCGGAAAGGGTGTGAAGACTATGAAAATCACCGAAAAAACCGGTAGTCTAGTGGCGCTGATTGTTGCAACTGACCAACAAGACTTAATTGCCTCTACTAACTTGGGTGTGGTAATTAGAACCCCGATTGCCGAGATTTCAAGAACTTCTCGCAACACCCAAGGCGTTAAAATTATCAAACCAGCAGAAGGTTCAAAGGTCCAAACTATTACTTTGGACGAGTCTTTTCAAGAAACCGATAAATTGCCTCAAAGCGAGACAGAAAGCGAGTAAGCATAGATGTTTGATCTAAATTATTTACAAAAAAACTTTAAAAAAGTTCAAGCCAAGTTAGCGTTAAGACCTAACTTCAACAAAGAAGAGTTTGCCAAACTACCTAAACTAATCTCAAACAAACGAAAAGTCCAAGCAGAGATTGACAACTTAAGAGCCAAAAAAAATACACTAACCGCACAAATCCCTGAACTTAAAAAACAGGGCAAAGACATTTCTTTGGTGCTAGCCGAAAGTAAAGAGTGCGGCGAAAAAATTGCCACGCTTACTCAAGACTTTGAAGTTGTTTCCAAAGAACTTGAAGACTTGATTTTAGATCTTCCAAATATACCCGACAGCGAAGTAACTTTCGGCAAAGACGAAAATGAAAATACCGTAATTAAAACTTATCTAGAACCTACAAAGTTTGACTTTAACCCGAAAGATCATGTTGCTTTAAATGAGCGTCTTGGACTGTTTGACTTTAAGCGCGCAGGCAAAGTTGCAGGTGCTAGATTTGTCTACGACATCGGACTTGGTGCAAGACTAGAGCGAGCACTAATTTCGTTTATGTTAGACCTGCATTCTAAACGTGGCTACATTGAATGTATTCCACCTTACTTGGTGTCAAAGGACTCAATGTATGCAACTGGTAAGTTTCCTAAGTTTATGTCAGAGGCTTACCGCCTTGAAGACACAGAACTTTATTTAAACCCGACTGCAGAAATTCCAATGATTGACATGTATAGAAACGAAATTCTAGATTTTGATGTTTTGCCACTCAAATACTGCGCCTACTCAACTGCCTTTAGACCAGAAGCAGGGGCTGCTGGCAAAGACACCAAGGGTCTAATTCGCCAACATCAGTTTCACAAAGTTGAACTAATTGCTTTTACTAAACCAGAGGAAAGCAAAAAAGAACTTAAAAGAATGTTAAAGGAAGCCGAATTAGTCCTACAAAAACTAGAGTTACCTTACCGAGTTGTTAGATTGTGCTCAGGTGACTTGGGACATTCTATGTCTTTAACTTACGACATTGAAGTTTGGCTGCCCGGACAAAATAAATATAGAGAAATCTCTTCAGTTTCAACTGCTAACGACTATCAAGCAAGACGCGCTAATATTCGTTTTAAACGTACAAAAGACGCGAAAACTGAGTTCGTGCATACATTAAACGGTTCTGGTGTGGCAGTTGGTAGATGTGCGATTGCTGTAATTGAAAACTACCAGCAGGCAGATGGCACAATTTTAATCCCTAAAGTATTGCAAAAATATATGGGAGTTAAAGAAATTAAACCAATAAAATAAAAAAAAGAAAGTCTATTTCAGACTTTCTTTTAATAAATGTTCAGTTTCTTTAAAATCAATAGGTTCAATTTCAAAGCGCTGTGTTTTAAACTCAAGGCCAGTATATCTAGGAATTACGTGAATGTGAAAATGCATCACCTGTTGATTTGCTAGCTTGCCTGCGTTTGTATAGATATTTACACCTTTAACGCCTAAAGCAGTTTGCATAGTTTGTGCGATTTTTTGGCTAACTTTAGTTAAGTGCATCAAGGTTTCTGTATCTACATCTAAAAAGTTACATGCATATTTCTTTGGTATTACTAGAGTGTGTCCCTTACTTAGTGGATTGATATCTAGAAAAGCCAAACAGAATTCATCTTCGTACACTATCTTTGCAGGAATTTCCCTATTGATTATTTTACTAAAAATTGTTTCCATTATTACCTCGTTTTTTAAAAATTATACTAAATTCAGAAAGGAGTTGCAATGAAAGACAGAGTTATAGTAGACCCAATTTATGGCTATGTTATTTTAAAAGAAGACATCATTAAGCGCTTAGTTGACGCTAAGTTTTTCCAAAGGTTGCGACGTATTTATCAAATGGGCAACTCCTTTTTTGTTTTTCCTTCCGCTGTACACACTAGATTTTCACATTGCCTTGGGGTTTATGAACTGGCAAGACAAATTTGTGAAAAACTACAAATTTCTAAAAGAGAGCAACTAATTTTAATGGTCTCAGCTTTACTGCACGACATCGGACATGGTCCTTTTTCACATTTGTATGATAGTCTAGTTAATGGAGTTCACGAATTAAGAGGTGCTTATATTATTGCAAACGATCCCGAGATTAGCGGTATTTTAAATGAAGTTGACAAAGAGTTTGTCAAAGACGTTTGCTCAGTCTTAACAAAAGACAAAAGATTTCCTTTACTTGAATCTATACTATCTAGTCAACTAGATATTGACAGACTAGACTACTTAAAAAGAGATGCGTATTTTGCAGCAGTTAAAACTGGTGATATAGACTCATCCAAACTAATCAACAGTCTAACTGTGCATGATGGTAAATTATGCTTTAAAGAAAGTGCAGTATACGCAATTGAAAATTATTTAATTTCTCGCTATCACATGTATATGCAGGTGTATCTACACCCTAGCGTAATTGGGCGAGATTTTAATTTAATAGAGATTTTTAAAGACATTGAAAGTGTTCATGACCCACTACTTAAAAAAGTTTTAAAATCGCCTAACAACCCAGATTTAGAATTATTTTTAAATTTAGACGATGCATATTTTTTAACTTATTTTAAACAACTTAGCAAAAGTAATTCACCAGTCGCTAAGTTAGCAAGTGAATTCATATATCGCCAAAACTGGCAACCAAAAGAATTCACTGGTGAAAAACCAAATGGTGTAATTTGGGAACTTAAAAAACAAATTTATGATTTTCAAAGAGAACCAATTTTACTTTTAACTCAAGATAAGCAAATAGTTAAACTACAAGACTACTCTGACTTTGTTGCTAACTTAGCAAAGCGTGCAAAAGTTGTAAAACAATATACTTGGGGGTAAATAATGCAAGTATTTGTAGTTGAAGGGAAAAACGATATCAAAGTTGTCAAAAGCGTATTTCCTGAAAGTGTCTGTATTAAAACTAACGGTCTTGGCATTAACAAGGCAACTATTGACCAACTCAAAGGCCTTGAAAAAGACAACGAAATAATTGTAATTACAGATCCTGACAGTGCTGGCACTAAGATTAGAAATATTGTTTTATCTGAAATCCCTTCTGCGAGTTTTTTAGATTTACCTAAAGACAAATGTATTAAAAAGCGCAAAGTTGGGCTCGAAAACCTATCTAAAGAAGATTTCTTAAAAATACTAAACACTGGTAAATTGCTTAACAGGGCTATTTTAAAGCAAAATAATTTTTCTTTATCGGATTTAGTTGAACTAAAAATAACAGGTCCTGAAAGCAGAGGAAATAAAAATAAACTACACTCCCTGCTTGGTATTTATCACTTCAATACAAAGCAACTTCTGAATTTCTTAAATAATTCAAATTACTCAAAACAACAATTAAAAGAGGTTTTAAATGCATAAGTTCAAAAAACATTTTGGTCAAAACTTCCTAAATGATTTAAATATTTTAAACAAAATAGGTGCTGAAGTTAGACCTGATTTAAATGTTCTAGAAGTTGGACCAGGAGAAGGTGCGCTTACCAAAATTCTTTTAAAAAAATCAAAATCAGTCTTTTCTGTAGAAATAGACAAAGAACTGGCAGCGATACTAACAGACCTTAAAAATCAGTACAAAAACTTTAATTTCGTTATCGCCGATTTTCTTGAATATAGTCTTACTGGGCAAAATTACGATATTGTGATTGGCAATATTCCCTACTATATATCTTCAGACATAATCTTTAAAATCATCAATAGCCGGGTTTCTGAATTTATATTAATGGTTCAAAAAGAATATGCAGATAGACTAGTTGCCAGTGTTGGTTCTTTAGAATACTCAAAGTTAAGCGTTTCAGTTCAAAGTTTCTTTGAAGTTAAAAAAGCGTTCACTGTTTCTAAAAACTGCTTCTATCCGGTTCCAAATGTAGATAGTGCAGTTGTTTGTTTTCAAGCGAAACAAGCGTTGATTTCAGAAACCCAAAAACAAGAGTACTTTGAGTTCTTAAAAACTTGTTTCTTTTCTAGACGAAAGACTCTGCTTAATAATTTGCTTAAAACTAAAATTGGAAAACAAGATATTTTAAATGTTTTTAAAAATCTTAAAATCAATCAAAACATCAGAGCAGAAAAACTGACCGCAATTGAGTTTCAAAACTTGTTTTTAAGGTTTAACAAAATTAAGGAGGAAATATGAAAGCAAAGGCTTATGCAAAAATCAATCTAGATTTAAGAGTCGGTGAAGTTATGGAAAACGGTTTGCATGAAATCGTTTCCATCGTTGCACCAATTTCTCTGCATGACAAAATTTGGGTTAAATTGACAAACAAATCCACAAACCAAATCGTTTCTAAAACTCCTTGGTTTAAAGTAGATAAACTAAGTCAGTTTTTAACTGACTTTCAAACTGAGTTTCAACTTACTAAAAAAGTAGCAATGTCAATTCAAAAAAATATTCCGCTAGGCGCTGGACTAGGCGGTCTTAGCACTGTGCTTGCAACTCTTTTAAATTGTTTGTCTTCTTTATATAAGTTAGATTTAACACTAATGCAAAAATCAGCATTTATTGAAAAATACGGACAAGACAGCATTTACTTTTTAAAGCCACTGCCCGGCGTGATGCTAAAAACTGGTTCAACTGTTGAGTATCTTGGTAAATGTCCTTTTAAATATGTGCATTTAAAAAACTTTAGTGAACCTTTTGAAACTGCGCGCATGTATCAAAAAATAAAACCTTCTGAAATTGACACTGTGAAAGTAAAAGAACTAATTAAGTTATTTAATGAAGGTAAAACTGATGAGTTTTGGGCGAGTGTTCAAAATGACTTCGATAAGGTATATGAACTTACTAACCCTGAAGAACAGGCTGTATATCTTGCACTTAAAAAAGAATGCTTTAAACTACAGACTACTGGTTCTGGTTCTTCTGTTTATACACTTGACGGAAATTTTGAAGATAAACAAATTAAATATCCTGCAATTTCTTATTTTATGAGATACAAATTTTTAAACTACCAAAACATTCAATTTAACAAACAACCCGCTTTTAAAAAAATTCTTTACTTTTTACAAAAACTTATCTTTGTTTGAAATTGACCCCCATTTCCTGCGCATATGAAATGGGGTGTTTTTTATGGTGCATTCAAAGTATAAACCAGAAAAATCATACAATCTCCTTCACTGTTTATCTCAAATTATGCATTTAGCATGATTGACTAATCACTAAAACCACAAAATAGAAAACATATTTTAAGTAAAAAAAACGATTGAAAATTTTACTTAAAAACGATATACTTAGGCTAAGTAAAATAAACTTAACTTAAAAAGGTGAAATTATGAAACTAGAAACCGACAGAGCGGGCGTTTTAAAAATGATGCAAAGTGGCTATGAATGTTTTGTTCCACACGATTTAAAACGTTTGAAATTGAATATAGATTCAAAACTTCAAAGCCTAATCAATAAGGCTAACTTGCTTTTAGGAAGATTAGACGGAGTGGCCATAACACTACCAGATATTGATTTATTTGTTTCCATGCACGTACAAAAAGAAGCAGTTATTAGTTCGCAAATAGAAGGCACGCAAGCATCACTGATCGACGTTTTACAAAAAGACAAAAAACGCGAAAAAATCAAAGATACCGCTGAAATTGTAAATTATGTCAAGGCAGCCAAATACGCTTTTAATAGATTAAAAGAACTACCGCTATGTATGCGACTAATTAAAGAAACTCACTCTAATTTGTTGTCAGATGTTCGGGGTAGCGAAAAACTACCAGGTGGGTTAAGACGATCTCAAAACTGGATTGGCTACGCTGGATGTACACTAAGCACAGCGAGTTTTGTACCACCAGCTCCTGCTGAAATGGAAAACGCTTTAAGTGCTTTAGAAAAGTATATTCACGAAGACAGCGCTATTTCTGATTTAGTTAAAATTGCGTTAATTCATTACCAATTTGAAACAATACATCCGTTTTTAGATGGAAACGGTAGAATAGGCAGACTACTGATAATACTATTCTTAAAAGAACATGGTTTGATTAAATATCCAGTTCTTTATTTAAGTTATTTTTTTAAAAAAAATAGAACCAGGTACTACGAACTTTTAAATAACGCTCGCGTAAAAGGTAAGTTTGAAGAATGGGTTTCGTTTTTCATAAAAGGAATTTGTGAAGTATCTGAAGATGCTATTTCATCTATCAAAAAGATTATAAAACTTAAAAAAGTAGACATAGAAAAAATCAGAAAAGCGACAAAAGGAAACATCTCAAATTTACTTAGCGTATACGAATACCTATTAAAACACCCTATTTTAGAGGCCAAAGATATTTGCAATTTTTTAAATTTTAGCAAGCCAACTGTTAATAATTTACTAGAAACTTTAGTAGACCTCGGAATACTTGAACTTCTTGAAGATAAACAAAGATACAAACAGTATGTATATAGACAATATGTTGATATTCTTTCTGAAGGAACTGCATTAGAGTAAGAACTAAAAAACACTTAAACAAAGTAAAAACACCCCATTTCTAATTATCTAGGAAATGGGGTGTTTTATTTTTAACCTAAGTTAATTAACGGTTGTAGAACTCAACAATAAGTTGTTCGTTAATTTCTTGAAGTACTTCTTTTCTTTCAGGGAAACGTACAAAAGTTGCTGCTTTTTTGTTTTCGTCTAATTCAATAAATTCAAAACTTCTGAATTTAGCCTCTAGACTTTCTTTAACAACAAGTAAATCTTTCGAACGTTCTTTTAAAGAAATAACTTGACCTGGTTTTAGTCGCATTGATGGAATATCTGCTTTTTTGCCATCAACTAAAATGTGTCCGTGGTTAACAAGCTGTCTTGCTTGTTGGCGAGTTCTAGCAAGGCCTGCTCTGTAAACTAAGTTATCTAGTCTAGATTCTAGTAGCTTGATGAAGTTTTCACCCAGGTTACCTGCAAGTTTTTTAGCCTCGTGGAAAGTTTTGACAAATTGTTTTTCAGATACACCGTATGTAAATCTAACTTTTTGTTTTTCATTTAACTGAGAACCATAGTCAGATACTTTAGCGCGTCTTTTGCCGTGTTGACCTGGAGCATATGCTCTTTTTTTCAGTTCTTTGGCAGTTTCCGAAACCGAATAGCCTAAACGGCGAGATTTTTTCCAAGTTGATCCTAAGAAACGTGACATATATTTTTACCTCCTTATAGAATAAGTCAGCAAAACGCCTTTATTTAACTTTATAATCTTTAAATTGCCTCATTTGTAAAGCAATAAACAAACTACTACATCCTAAGTTAAAGATATTTAAAACAAATAAATGCGTGCTTTAACAGTTAGTAAGTATACAACAGTTTAGTGATTTTAGCAATTGTGATGAATTTTTTAATTTATTTCTAATCGTTCTTTTTAGATTATGTAAGTATATACTTTGGTGTTATTTTAGTTAGGTAGATATTTGTAAGTAAATGGTATCATTGACACGAAAGAAAGTGGTATAGATGAGCAAGACTTCAAATATTCGCGTAAAAGTTAATAATGATGTCAAGTCACAGGCAGAGGCTGTGCTTGAAAGATTAGGCGTTTCAATGGCAGACGCAATTTCTGTTTTTCTTAAACAAGTTATTATGCAAAACGGATTGCCTTTTGATGTTAAGGTTCATTTTAATAAACTGATTTCTATTTCAGATTTAAAAGAAGATGAATTTAGTTTAGAACTAGAAAAAGCAGAAAATGATTTTAAAAATGGTAGAGTATATAGCCTAGAAGAAATTAAAAAAGAGTCATTAAAGGATTTGGATTAAGACATATAAAATCTCAGTTTTTCTTATTTTCAATTTTGCGAGACACTTTTTTAAATATGCAAGTTAGTCTTTAAGACAACCGAGTGGACACACAATTACTCCGTCACTGCGAACATACGCAGTGTCGCTTGTAGTTAGTATCATTAAAAAACTAGGCTCTTTCATTTTAGGTGACAGTAAAGACTTTAGTTTAAGTAGGTTTTTAGCACCTTCTTCAATTCTAGTGCTGTTTCCTATCTTTACTTCAATTAGTCCGAAATCTCCATTATCTAGATACACAACAGCGTCGCATTCAAGTCCGTTTTTATCTCGGTAGTGATAAACTTTTCCGTTTAGTTTCTCTGCATATATTTTAAGGTCGCGAACTGCCAGATCCTCAAAAAGCAGACCAAAAGTTTTAAGATCATTTAAAAGAGAGCCTGGTCCTAGTTCCAAGGCTCTGGCGGCAATTGACGGGCAAATAAAGTGTCTAGTCGGTGCAGTTCTAATTGCTGTTTTGCTGCGCAAATTTGGGTTCCAGGCCTGAATGTCTTCAATAATAAAGTTTTCTTTAAATAACTCAAGATAAGAAAGAATAGAAATATTAGATATAGAAAGGTTGTCATTTTCTTTAATGTCGTCTATTAAAGTTTTAATTGAACATTGACTTGAGATGTTCCTAGCGTATGACTTTAGAGTTTTTGCTAGTTTTTGTTTGTCTCTAAAAAGTCTTTTATCTCTTAAGAGGTCGCTTTGAATTAGTTGTTCAAAGTAGTCTTTTGAAATTTCTAGGGCAACTTCTTTTGAAACACCAACACTTTGTGGCCAACCACCACGACAAATTAGGTAGCAATAGTCTTTAAATGTTAGATTAGATTCTTGAGTTTTGATTTTCTTACCCATAAAAAGTTCATTTAAACTAACTCCACCTGTGCTGTCTAGAGATTCATATAAAGACATAGGCCGCATAATCAAAGTTGTTATTCTACCGACGCCAGAATGCATTATTTGGGCTTTTTCTTTTTGCATTAAAGGTGTTGAAGAGCCTGTTAATATGAATTGACCAAATTCTCCTCTTTTGTCAACTTCTGTTCTAATGTCATCCCAAATAAAAGGAATTTCTTGCCATTCATCGATTAGAAGAGGTGGTTTTTTTGCCAAAAAATCCCCTGGTTCAGTTTTTGCCAGTTCAATGTTTTGAGCCTTATTTTTATTTGTTTGCATGTAGATAACGCTATTGGCAAACTTCAAAGCAGTGGTTGACTTTCCGCACCATTTAGGCCCTTTGATTAATAGTGCACCACAACTTGCTAATTTATCTTGAATTTTTTTTTCAATTATGCGATTTAAATATTTTTTCATATGAACACCCGCACATACATTTTAATATAAGAATCTTTTTCAATCAAGCCATTTTATAATTTGGCTTAATTTCACTTTATAATTTGGCGCAATTTCATTTTATAATTTGGCTTAATTTCACTTTATAATTTGGCTTAATTTCATTTTATAATTTGACGTTTTGGTCTAAGAATTTTTTCTTATTTTCTTTAAAAAACTAAATTATTTTTGCTTTTTAACTTTTTTAAAAACGCAAAAAAGTTAATCTTTAAGACAGCCAAGCGGGCAAACTATTACTCCGTCTTCACGAGTATAGGTTAAGTTGGTAGTTGTAACTACCATTAAGAAACTAGGCTGTTTTTTCTCAGGCAATAGTGCTTTTAATTTAAGTAAATTTTTAGCAGCTTCTTCAATTCCAACCGCACTTCCGAGTTTAATTTCAATTAAACCAAATTTACCATTATCAAGATAAACTACTGCATCACATTCTAACCCACTTTTATCGCGATAATGATAAATTGTACCGCCTAGTTTATCTACATATACTTTTAAATCGCGCACAACTAAATCCTCAAACATTAGTCCGAAAGTATTAAGGTCGTTTATCAAATCGTTTGGCCCGATATTTAATGCGTTTGCTGCAATTGAAGGACAAATAAAATGTCTAGTTGGAGAAGTTCTAATTGCTGTTTTACTTCTTATGTTTGGATTCCAAGCACTGATATCTTCAATTATAAAATTCTCTCTGAAAATCTCAAGGTAGGACGCCACTGTGTTGTCTGATATTACGGTGCTTCCGTCTGATTTAACATCATTTACCAAAGTTTGAACAGAACACTCACTTGAAATATTTCTAGCGTATGCCACTAATGTTTTCTTTAGTTTCTCTTTATTTCTAACTATATCTGTACCTTCAAGCAAGTCATTTTCAATTACTTGGGTAAAGTAGTTTTTTGCAATTTTCAGTGCTTTTTCTCTAGGCAGACCAACAGATTGTGGCCAGCCACCACGGCATATTAAAAAACTGTAGTCTGGTAAGTTTAATTTAGAAACTACTCCCATTGGATAAACACCACTAAAAAGTTCACTTAAACTAACTGAACCTGTACTTTCTAAAGATTCAAAAAGAGACATAGGACGCATATATATAGTAGTGATTCTGCCGACTCCTGAGTGCATAATTTGCGCTTTTTCATTTTTAGAAAGAGGAGTCGATGAACCTGTTAATATAAATTGGCCGAACTTACTTCTTTGGTCAACTTGAAATCTAACTGCGTCCCAAATAAATGGTATTACTTGCCACTCATCTATAAGTAAAGGCGGTTCTTTTGCTAAAAAAATCTTTGAAGAAGTTCTAGCAAGCGCTATATTTTGTTCTTTTTCATCTATATCTTGCATAAAAATTGCACTTTTAGCAAATTTTAAGGCAGTAGTAGATTTTCCGCACCATTTTGGTCCTTTAATCAATACAGCCCCACAAGTTTCAAGTGTTTCTTTTAGTTTATTTTCTATGATTCTATTTAGGTATTTAGGCATATTTGCTCCTTAACTATATTGTATAGTTAATTGGCCTTATAATCAACTACTTGGCAATTTGGCTTTATTCTACTTGGCAATTTGGCTTTATTCTACTTGGCAATTTGGTGTTTTTAGACTCGTGGTACTTTCCTTACTTCTTAAAAATACGAATTGCTTTCATAAACTCAACTAAATTTATATGTTTTATCCCGTTTCTTTTTTGTTCTAAATAATCTAAAGTCATTACATATTTAGGGAAATTGTCTTTGATTTTTTCAAGTGGAATGTACTCTCTATTTTCAGTTTCTATGTTCGTCAAAATAGTGTAGGCAACTTGAATGTATGAATAATTACTGTCTAAATCTCTTAATATGAAATCGCATTCAAGTAGACCAATTCTTCCGACACTAACTGAGTATCCTTTACTCCTTGCAAAAACAAAAACGATGTTTTCAAGGCTGGGACCGAAGTTTATTCTATTGTCTGTATTGAAAGCATAGTAAAAACTTAAGTCTGCTAAATAGTATTTCTTTTCGCCTTTTAAGTATTGTTTAGATTTCATGTCAAATCTGTTGCATTCATAGAGAATTTTTGCGTCAATTAAAATTTGAATGTATCTAGATACTGTTTCTATAGTAATTGAGTAGCCCGCTTTTTTTAGATTTTTGGTTATATTGTTTAGACTAACGGTTGCACCAAAATTGTTAATAATATAATTTTTAACAATTTCAAATGTTGCTTTGTTTTTAATTTTTACTCTTCTTTTTATGTCTTTTTCAAAAATTTCTTTAACTAAATTTAAGATGTAGGTCTTTTTATCTAAAGCATTTTCAAAAAACAAAGAACGTGGGAAACCACCGCTTAATATGTATTCATTTAGTTCAAGCGTTAAGTCTGATTTGGTTGAAATTGAGTAAAATTTTTTCATTTCTAAATACTCATCAAAAGTTAAGGGAAAAATTTCAAACTCAACATATCTGTCAGTTAACTTAGTTACAAGTTCACCAGAAAGCAAATACGAGTTTGAATCTGTAATAAAAATCGAAAAATCCCCTTCTTCTCTAAATGAATTCATTACTGGTTCAAAATCTTTAACATTTTGAATTTCGTCTATAAACAAATATTTATTGCCTTTGATATCTTTAGTGCTAGACTCAATTAAACTTTCAAGGCCCTTAGCTGTCTTGATATTTTTATATCCTCTTTTGTCTAAATTGATGTAAATGATGTTAGTGCTATTGATGCCTTTTAGAGCTAATTCATTTGAAATTGTTCCCATCAGTGTGGATTTGCCTGAGCGTCTAATTCCAGTGATTACCTTTATCAAATCGTTTGCAAAATAAAAACCTCTGATTTTAGATAAATACTTTTCTCTTTTATAAATTTTCATAAAATTTATTTCCCTTTCAAATAAATTTCATTGCATATGAGAGTTAAAATCAAGTTAAGGCCGAATACTTTTAAAAAAATTAAAAATATTCAGCGTTAAATTCCATTTAACTAATAAAACACACTAAGAGTTACATTTTTTGAGGTTGTGCTAATCGCATAAAGGTTTAAGTAAATTCCCTAATTGTGAGATTTTGAATTTTGTGTCTAATTTCGCGATACAAACTCTTTTATTTTGGTTAAAACCCTTGTCTTTAAGATATTTTTTCTCAGTAGCATAGTAAACATAAGTGGTATTTTTCTAGGTAAAAAGGTTATATTTTTACAGGTAATTTTATTTTTATACTACTAGTTATATTTTCGTGAAAAGTTTAGGTTAAATTATTATAAAAATGGCTTGCAAAATAGGGGGCAAAGTGGTATATATAAATATCCCCAAAAGGAGAGCGTATGGAAAACAATTTTGAAAAAATCCAAAATTTATTACGAACTAAAGCCGAATTGCAAGCAAGACTCAGTTTGATACCTTATGATGGTTCAGTTGAGATAAAAGATGTTACGGGAAAAAAATATCTTTATATACGAAAAAGAGAGGCGGGGAGAAAAACATCAACTTATGTCGGACCATATTCAGATGAGTTGTATCAGGTGTTGTTGAAAGGTGTCAAAGATGCAAAAACAATAAAGAAAAATATTCGAATAGTAGAAAAAGAGCTTGCATCTTTTGGTTATTATCAAGAAGAATTACCATCAAGAATTGTTTTAAATATGAACTTTGTAAGAGCTAATATGAAGTCAATTATATACGATCAAGCAGTACTTGAGGGGGTTGGAACTACATTCCCAGACACGGAGCTTATAATTGAAAACGGAAAAGTAAACAACGTAAGTGCCGAAGATGTTCAAAAGATACTGAATTTGAAACATGCGTGGGAATTTGTTTTAGACAAAGATGTAATTCAATCCCCGACAAATTACTATGTGTGTCAATACATTGCGAGATTAGTAAATGAAGGCTTTTACCAAGAAGGTGGAAGAATAAGGGGGGTTCCTGTAACAATTGGTGGTTCGTCTTATATTCCGCCTTTGCCAATAGAATATGTGGTAAAGGACGACATTGACCACATTACGTCAAATAGCGAAGATCCTGTTGCCGTAGCAATCGATCTTGCTTTGTATGTGATGAAAAAACAAATCTTTAACGATGGAAATAAAAGAACTGCAATAATATTTGCCAATCACTACCTTATTGCACATGGTGCAGGCTTAATGGTTGTACCGCAAGGTTTGGTTTCTGAGTTCAAAAAAATGTTGATTGAGTACTATGAAAATATAGACTTGAACTCAATCAAGGTATTTATGCGAGAAAAGTGTTTAAAACAATTGGATGATTAGGGGTAAAAACATAGGCTATAATCCAAAAATGCCCCCTAAAGCAAGATGCTCATTAGGATTAACTATTAAAAAGATTAAAACCGTACTCAAACCGAGCGCGGTTTTTTCATACCCAAAATTGGCGGAATGAATGGAAATAGAGAGAAGAAAGGTGAGGGAACTAAAAGCCGCAGAGTACAATCCGCGCAAGGACTTGGGACTGGGCAATGCCGAATACGAAATGCTCAAGCAGAGTATTCAAGAGTTAGGATATGTAGAACCCGATTTATGGAACAAGTGAACGGGTACGGTTGCCGGGCGGTCAACAAAGACTGAAAGTGATGAAATACCTTGGATACGAAGAAGTCGATTGCGTAGTGGTTAACCTCGTGGAAAGAAAGAAAAAGCTCTTAATATCGAGCTTAACAACATCAGTGGTGACTGGGATAACGACCTGTTGGTGAAACTGTTGAAAGACCTTGACCGCGAGCGGTTGCGATATCACTCTCACGGGTTTTGACCTTGCCGAGGCACAGGAACTGTTTGGAAGTGGCAGTATGGAGAACGTCTACGAAGACGATTTTAATGCGGACTCTGCCTAGAGTGAAAATTCTGAGCCGGAAACGAAGTGAGGTGACTTGTGGATCTTGAACTTTTCACGACTTACCTTGATGTCATTTTGAATTATATTTTAATCTTATTTTCAATTTCAAGAGAGACATTTCTAGAGAAAACACCATCTACAAACGTACCCACTTTTTGCGTTGCTATTTTCTTTAGTGGAATTGTTGTTTTAAAAATATTTTATTCAACAAAAAGCGGATTTTTCCTGAATAAAGTTGTGTAAATTTATAGGTATTTCTCATTCTAGAACCTAGCTCGTCAGTAAACTCAATTTCTCTACCCCCCCGATATAGAGACATTTTGGGAAATGGTTTAAACTTGTTTAAATATAAAGCACCTAATTCATGCAGCAGGTTGATATTTTCAATCACAATTTTCTCATCATCAATAATCATTTTTACAGGAAAACCGCTTGAATAATCCCTGTGTGCCAGAGTATTTGAAACTATCTATCTAAGAATTCTGTCTCTTGCGTTGACATTAAAAATCCTGTCTAAAACGAGCAAGTCGTTTAAATGTTTACGACCAAAATTCATAAGTCTTTCATAACTGTCAATCAAGTTTGTTATGACGACATCTCTGCCCCATATCTATCTTTATTGATAACTCTTAAAATAGCGCCTGTTTTATGTTGAGGAAGAACAGACATTACTGGGTTGTCTTTCTAAAACAATAAGATAGCAGCCAGAGTAATACCTTTTCGCTCAGTCTCTGAGTCCGTTTAAATCAAGCCACTACTTCGCAAAAGTTCATCATCGTTTATAGTCTTCCAAACATAGTCTTTATTAAGACAAACTGCCATTTTCCTTGTCTTTCAATAGTATAAGCGTCTAGAAAGGCGATATCTAAATTAGAGTACACTTTATTTACAAAACATTCCTGTCTTCTTATCATGAATAACTTACAGATTGCTTCTAAATTGTTTAAGATGTTATATCACCAAAATAACCTATCCTAAATTTTACCGCTTTGTAGACATACTTGTGTACCTTCAGGTGCCCTGATATAAATTATTTTTTATTGTCGTTGGTGAAAACTTGTGGTTGCAGATAAAGTGGTGGGTCTATTTTTTATAGTTTTGATGTGCTTAAACTAAAGTTGCCCAGCATTTTAAAAAATAGCAAAGTAGCGTTTTGGTATAGCAAAATCAAAATATAGTGAATTTTGTTTAGTAAAAACCTCCTTTAAAACTTTTAAATAAAGCGCGTTAAATACACTATATAAAAATTATAAAATCGCGACGCAAAGCGATTTTATAATTTTTATAAAAATCGTTTTTTTTGTGTGGCTTTTATGTATATCATAGCCTATACAATGATGTAGCAATTAACATTTTTAAATAAAAAACCTGAACTTTTCACAAAAATATAACTAATTATTCAAACAGGTCCTAGACCCAA
>CAUTMU010000004.1:0-38075 GCA_963539535.1 uncultured Acholeplasmataceae bacterium
TTGGGTCTAGGACCTGTTTGAATAATTAGTTATATTTTTGTGAAAAGTTCAGGATTATTGTGCTAAATGCGGGTTTATAGCCAAAAAATTTGTGTAATATGCGAATCTAAATAAATAGGAATTTAAATCAGGTTTAATATAGTAGATGTAGTTGGGAATTCTTTAATTTATCAAAAATAGTAAAAAACGCCTAATCAGGCGTTTTTTGAAAAAAATACTTATTTATTTTTGGCAGGCTAGCAACTTTTCAATTTTATCAGGGTCTTTTTCGATTCCTGAAGACAAGCAAACATGTCCGTCTTTAGTAATTAAAATATCGTCTTCTATCCTAACTCCGATTTTCTCATCAGCTATATAAAGACCTGGCTCACAAGTTAAATACATACCTGCTTCCATGGGTTTAGTGTAGTCACCGGTGTCGTGAACATCTAGACCTAAAAAATGTCCAACCGAGTGGTAGTAATATTTGCCAATTTCTTCAGGCTTTTTAATTAAGCCAATTTTAAGGCTTTCTTCAATTAAGACGTCACGTGCAATTTTGTTATACTCAGGCCAAGTCAAGCCTGGTTTAAGTGCTGCCATTGCTTTAGTTTGAGCTTTTAGCACAATATTGTAAATTTGTTTTTGTCTTGCGGTAAACTTACCATCAACTGGGTAAGTTCTGGTGATATCTGAAGCGTAATTTTGGAAGTTTACGCCCACATCGCAAACGCACAAAGTATTTGGCTCTACTTTGTCTGAGTTGACTACGTAGTGCAGGGTAGTTGAGTTTTTACCACTTCCAATAATTGACGCAAACGAAGTTCTAGTGTTATTTTTCTTAAGTACGTAGTTGTATTCAGCTTCTATGTCGTATTCATAAATTCCTGATTTTATGTTTTTGCGAATTGCAGCCAGTGCATCGGCTGTCACGTCTACTGCTTTTTGCAAGCACTTAATTTCTTCTTTGTCTTTAATCATTCTGAGACTCGCGATTTTCTGGTGCACATTTTGAATTGTTAGTTGTGGCAGAGTTTGTTTAACAAAGTCTGCAAACTTATAACTATCTGAATACAAAAAGTCAGTCTCTAAGTTTAAGTAAAGAGTGCTGATTTCTCCAAATACAGCAGAGCGAGTAGCCTCGGTTAAGCCTTGAATGTATCCTTTTAATTTAGAGATATTTAAAACCGTGTCAATCTTCGCGATTTCTCCGGCGGCTTTTAAAGTCAAGCGTTCGCCTACCCATAGTGCAATTGTTGGGTCGGTTTCTTCTTTAAATAAAATAGTTTGCGTGCTGTCTTTGCCTTTAACCAAACAAAGCACACAGTTATCTTCGTTAACTCCAGTTAAATAATAAAAATCGCGATTAACTTCAAACGGAAAAGTTTGGTCTGCTGAGTACTTTAACTCAAAACCAGAGAATACCAGAGTAATTGAGCCTGCTGGCAGCAAATTAAATAAATTAGTTCGTCTTTTTTGAAAATCCACAAAATCAACCTTTCTTATTTAATTTTCTTAATTTTTTTCAGAACTTGGCTCTTAATTGACTCAAGTTCTTCAACTGATTTTGCTTTTGAAGAAGTATGCACGGAAAAGTAAATCTTAATTTTTGGTTCAGTGCCAGACGGGCGAACTGTTACCCAAGAGCCGTCTTCTAGGTAGTATTTTAAAAAGTTTTGTTTAGGCAAAGTAATTTTTTCAACTTTACCTTCTTGATAAGTTCTGGTTTGTGCCTTGTAGTCTTCTACTTTGACAATAGTGTGGCCTTTTAATTCAAGTCCAGTTTCGCGGAAGTTTTGCACGATTCTTTGGATTCTTTCGGCACCTTCAAAACCTTTTAAGACGATGTTTTCGGTGTACTCAAGATAATATCCGTATTTTTCATAAATTTCGTCCAAATAATCCACGATTGTTTGGGTGCGACCCTTTAGCCAAGATGCAAGTTCTGAAAACATGTAAGCGGCTTGCAGGGCATCTTTGTCTCTAGTGTGTTCACCTAAAATAAAGCCAATAGACTCTTCACAGCCAAATACGTATTGTCCTTCTTTTAGTTTGTTCATTTCACCAGCAATAAACTTAAAGCCGGTTAGAGTGTAGACAAACTTAAGGCCAAAGTCTTCAGTCATCACACGAAGTAAGTCAGTAGTAACAACTGTAGAAATCACAACTCCGTCTTTAGGCAGAGTTCCTTTTTCTTTGCGCTGAGAAAGAGTGTAGTAAAGCAAAGCATGCGCCATTTGGTTTCCGTTTAAAAACACAAAGTCTTTGTTGTGTTTAACGGCTACGCCAATTCTGTCTGCATCTGGGTCTGACATTAAAATCAGTTCGCAGTTTTCTTTTTGGGCGTAAGGATATAGTCCATCCCAGGCTTTGATAAACTCTGGGTTGACAACTTTGACATTCGGAAAATCTGGGTCAATTGTCATGTGTGGCAGGTACTTAACAACATTAAAACCTTTTTGTTCCAAATAACGCGGAATAATAGTGGCACCTGTTCCGTGAACTGGCGAAAACAAGACAGACACAGGATCTTTTGGTTTGTTTAACTGAATTTTGTCGCAAGCCTTAAAGAATGCTTTTTCTACGTCTTCAAGAACATACTCAATTAGTTTAGAGTCGTGTTCTGTTTCTATTGAAAACATGTCTTTAATTGCATTAATTTTCTCAACTACAGCATTAGCCTCATCAACTTCCAGTTGTGCGCCTGTGTGGTTGTAAACTTTATATCCGTTGTATTCTTTTGGGTTGTGAGAAGCAGTTACCATCACACCAAATCCAGCGTTTAGATAGCGAACTGCAAACGAAACCATTGGGGTAGGACGAAGTTCTTTAAATAAGTAAACCTTGATGCCGGCGTGTGCAAGCACACTTGCGGCTTCTTCTGCAAAGTCTTTAGAGTGGTGGCGGTTATCATAACAAATCACCACACCTTGGTCTTTATAAGTTTTGGTTTCTAAAATATAGTCAGCCAGACCTTTTGAGCAACGTCTAACTGTAAAGATGTTCATACGGTTAGTACCTGGTCCAATTAGTCCGCGCAGACCACCTGTTCCAAATTCCAAGTCTTTGTAAAAAGACTCCTTGATTTCTTTTTTGCCAAATTTCTTTAATTCGTCTTGTAGGTATTGAGGAAGTTTTTCTTGGTTTAACCACTGTGTATAGACTTCCATTTCTAAACTTAATTTTTTATCAGCCATTTTTTCCTCCTAAAATTAAATTAGCCAGTTTAATCATACCTTTAAAAACTAAAGTATCGTCGTATTTTAAAGGTAGACTTCCTTTTAGTTTTTTTAAAAAAAACTGAGCAGAACCACCAGTTAAATAAACTGATTTTATGGTTGGATTATCTTTATATATTATACGCAAAAATTCAGAAATTTCAAAACACGACGAGAAGTAAATCCCACTATCAAGGCAATCTTTGGTGGTATTGCCAAGCAAACTTTTCGGCATTTTTGGAGTGTGTTGAGAAAGCAAAGCGCCTTTAGAAATCAGGCTGTATTTTAAATTGTAGCCAGGCGAAATTGCAGCACTTTCTATTTGATTTTTATATATCAGTAGATATTTATTAAAAGTACCAATATCGGCAATCAAAGTGCGTTCATTTTCTGATACCGAAAAAACTAAAGCCAAGAGGTCAGCACCAATATCGCTAGGGAAATTTTTTTTAATTTCTACTGGTAATTTCAAATAAGTTAGTTCTACAAACTGACATTCTTGCTCTTTTAAAACTGCGGTTAAAATTTCTGTTGCTTTTGGCACAACTGAAATAAAGTAAATTTGTGTTTTTTTAATTACGCGGTCTTTAATTAAAATATCAGCAAGTTTTTTATCAAAATCTTTAGTTAAAACTGAGGTTATCACTTTTATTTTATTTTTAGAAAAAACTGCAGTTTTTACTCTGGTGTTGCCAATGTCTATTAAAAAAAATTCACTCGCCGTCAGTAATTGCTTCATCTAGATTTTCAGCCTTATTTAAAAAGTGTTCTTTGTAAGTAAATTGAACTACGGTATAAATTGGCACACAAATTAACAGCGAAAGCAGGGTTTCCAAAACTGTGTTAAAAGAAATTATTGATAAAAACAACTTACCAGCATTTGGCGGATAGAGTTTTTTGATATACAAATATAAAAATAGAGCTCCTAACACCATTGTTGAATAAATTATTTGACTTAAAATTACGGTATTGGCAATAACTAAAGTTTGTTTTTTAAAGGTCAAGACAAACAAAATAAGAGAACCTATAAATAAAACAGAAGTTAGCGTAAATACAAATATTTTGATGCCAAGACTATAAGTTTTAGTAAGTTGGACTAACGCAAAATAAACAACTCCAAAGAAAATAAGATAAAGCGTAAACAAAACTGCTTTTTTCCAAATTCTATCTTCACCGATTTTTCTAAATATAACGTAGATAAAAACAGCAACATAGCCAAAGAAAACTCGGGCGGGAACTGCGACTAAAAAATTTTGAAACGCCAGGTCTATTGGAGAAGTTGCAAAAGCCAGGGCGTAAAGCCAAGAGTTTAGTCCAAAAATACTTGCAAGTAAAACTGTGTAGTACCACGGCAAAACACCTAAAGAAAGTAGCACAAACACCGGAATTATAGTTAGCGAAACCGGAGGGATTTGAATAAAACCGATTTGCGGAACCCAAGAAAACAAGACAATAAGTGCGGCAAATACTGCAAAAATAGAGGCATCTATCAATCTTTTTTTATTTTTTAAATTCATTTAACAAGTTCTTTCTTTTTAGTAGATAAACATCGCATCACCAAATGAAAAAAACATATAGTCGTTTTCAATTGCGTGTTGATAAGCACGAAGAGTATCTGCTTTGGTCCAAAAAGCAGATACAAGCATAATTAGCGTTGATTTCGGCAAATGAAAATTAGTAATTAAACCAGATACCACTCTAAAGCGGTAGCCTGGATAGATAAAAATGTCAGTCTCGGCGCTAGTTTCCGCGAAACCTACATTTTCTTGGTAAGCAGACTCAAGAACCCGAACAGAAGTAGTGCCACAAGCCACAATTCTTCTTTTTTCTAAAAGTGCTTTGTTTAAAATGTCTGCGGTTTCATTAGTGATAAAGTAAGTTTCCTTATGCATTTTATGATCAAACACATTTTCAACAGTAGGCGGGCGAAAGGTGCCAAGACCAACGTGCAAAGTAACTTCAGCAATCTCAACACCTTTGTTTTTAAGTGCAGCAAGTAACTCTGGTGTAAAGTGAAAACCAGCGGTAGGTGCCGCTGCAGACCCGTCAATTTTTGCGTATACCGTTTGGTAGTCTGCTTTGTTTTCGCATTTAGTTTTAATGTATGGAGGCAGTGGCATTTCACCAATTTCATCTAAAATTTCGTATAAATTGCCTGTGTAGTTTAATTTAAGCGAGGTTATGCCTTCTTCTTTTAACTCAATGACTTCTGCAGTTAATTTCGCAGAAAAAGTAATAATAGTGCCAATTTTTAATTTCTTTTGTGGTTTTGCAAGTGCTTCAAATACGTTTTTTTCAGTGGGTTTGAGTAAAAGCACTTCTATGGCACCGCCAGTTTCTTTTTGGCCGTGTAGGCGAAAAGGCACAACTTTGGAGTTGTTTAAAACCAGAACATCGCCTGGTTGAAAATAATTTAGAATGTCCGAAAAATTAAGATCAGTTAAACTGCCGGTTTCTCTATTGCAAATCAAAAGTTTAGCGTCATCTCTTTTTTGATAAGGAGTTTGCGCTATTCTTTTAGGGTCTAAATTAAAATTAAATTCGTCAACTTTCATAGTAAAAATTATAGCAACTAATTAGTGCTTTAAAGTAAATTGATTTGACTAACTTTTTCAAAAACAGTCAGTGTTGAGTTTTTCGCGATTTTGTTAATTTCTGCTTTTAATTCTGGGTGTTTTTTAAGTTTTCTCTGAATTAGTCTGCTCAGAACACTTTCTTTAATTTCAGCACTTGGTTCAAACTCATCAACTCGCCAATCTGGAAACTCAAATTCAAAATCGGGAAAACCTAAAAAATAGTAAATTTGCTCAATTATTTTACCTGCTTTATTTAGTATTTTTACCTTAACAAAATAACCTTTTTTATCAAAACCAATAACTTCACCTTTGCCAAAAAAAGTTTCTTTGATTTTTTTAAAAAACTTACCTTGCTCATCTTGAGGAAGGTCGCTAAACTGCTCGGCGTGAATGTGGTCTACGTGGTCAATTATGTAGTTTTTGCCGTCAAAATAAGTAATTTCTTTTGCATCAAAAATTTCTGGATACTTACTTAAAAAAGGAGTGTTGTTTAAAGTAAACGAAAGCGTTCTGTTTAAAAAAGTGTATTCACTTAAACTACCGAACTTAGTGTTATTTAAATTAAGCTTTTTAATTGTGGTTTTACTTAAATTACTTTGAAAATCAAAAGTAGTGAAGTTTGTTGAATTACTTAAATTTAATTCAGAAAGGTGGTTTAGTTTATCTAAAAAAGAAAGATTAGATAACGTATCTGAGTAAGTTATTTCTAGATATTTAATTTTACTTAAATTGCCTAGCAAAGCGAAATTATCGTTATTTACTCCTTTAATTTTACTTAGCATTAAGTCAGATAAACTTGTTAGTTTAGAGATATTGTCAAGAGAGTTTAGAGTAACTTTGTTTAGTTCTAACTTAGTGAGCTTGTTTCCAAAATCCACATTAGATAAATCAAAATTACCTTCAATTTTAAGCGATTTTAGGTTACTGTTTTTTAAAGCATTAAAGTCAAAAACTACTGGCTTAATGTCGGCGTAATTCAACTCAAGTTCATCTAAACTTACTGTATTTAGTAAACTAAAATTTGTGATTTTTGTGTTATTTTTTAGTACCAGACCAGTAATGTTTTGGTGTTTTTTAAGTAGTTTTATAAGTTCTGTGTTGTCTAAATTTTTCGGGGAAACTAATGTTTTTAAATTAGTAAATTGTGAAATAAATAGATAGTCTTCAGCGGTATTTTTTTTATCAAAATAACTGGCGTTTAAGTTTACATAAGTTACCTTAGTTAAAAACATAGATATCTCAAATTTATCTGTTTTAGGAGTTTCTGAAAAATAAATTAAATCGGCATTTTGTGCAAGTAAACTTACAGGTATATTTTTTTGAGTAAAGCCAGTTTTTAAATAATTGAATTGTGCGGCGTTTAAGTCTCTAACCGAAAAGTTGTTTTCTTTTTCTTTACTAAAAGTAATAATTTCTGGGTAAGTTTGGAAAAATAAAGTCTTTCCGTCTTGAGAATATACTTCAGCAATCACCAAAGCGTGGTCATACTCATCAGTTAAAACTATATTACTCTTTGGAGTTTTTAAAGTGCCTGAATACACTAATCTGTAGTTTTCATCTGCTGTTTTTTTAACTAAATACTTAAAAACAAAATCTCCTGGATACGAAAAATTAGTGATATTTAGTTCAAGTGTCGAGTCTTTTTGGTAAGTCTTAAAATAATCAAAGTTAACTTTTTCTTTATCTAACTTCTCATACTTTAAAACAAAGCCATTTCGTTTTGCTGAAAACCTACCGCTTTTTGTTTTAATTTCTTCGCCATATTTATCGTAAACTGCTTTAACTAACTTACCTGGTTTGTTAAAGTCATTTAAACTATATTCTTGTATTGCTATGCAACCAAATAGTGTAAAAATTAAAAAAAGCGAAATTATAAAAGAAAAGATTTTTTTCATTTCAAGTTCCTTTCTTTGGTAATTATATACCCTTGTAAAATAATTTGCGAATGATTTGCAAATTAAACTAAAAAGCCTAAATAAAGCCAAAAATTGTGCTGTTTGCTGTGGTATAATTTTTAAGGAATATGTTAAACAAAGAAGACCTGATAAAAACATTTCAAAACATTTTTAAGTCAACTCTAGACTTTAAAAAGTACGAAAGTGTTTTTGACAAAATTATTAAAGAACTTGCAATTTCAACTGAAGAAGTTCGCAGTCTTGAAGAGAAAATCAATAGCCAAATTCAGGCTAATTTTTTGTTTATTGACAACAAAATTCACGAATATAAACTAAAGATTAAAGATATTTTTAAAGAAGTTTCAGAAAAACAAGCAGAGTTTAGCCAAAAACTTACACAGAAAGAAACCGAAACGGAAAAGTTTGTAGACAGTGCTAACTTTAGATTGGTAAGTAAGAAAAATATCCTAAGAGAAGAAAATAAAAAAAATAATTTAGAGTTTGATGAACAAATCATTTCTTTTACCGATAAAAAACTAAAAGATGAAAATATTATTTTAAAGTCTGCAAAAGACCAGACAAAATTGGCTGACCAAAATTTAAAATTGCGTCTAAACTTTATCAACGCCAACTTTGAAACAAAGTCTAAAAACCTGCAGACAGCATATCCAGAAACTAGTGAAAAAACTAACTTTGAGTCAATTAACGAGCAACCAGATGACACAATATGGTTTAAAACATTGGTTGATTTTTATAACGCCAAAGTTAAAAAAATCAACCAAGAAAAAGAGCAAAGCATTAAAACTATTGACGCCTTTTTTAACGAAAAAATCGCAAAACAACAAAAAATAATTGAAACCATTGAAAACAATTATACAAATATTTTAAAAGAGGCTGAACTTAAGTATCAGGGTAAACTTATAAAACTTACGGTTGAGTTAGATAATTTAGCCGAACTTAAAAGAACAGAGTTAAAAAGTTTTGAAAAAGTTTACTTTGAAGACCTTAACTCAGTATATATTAATGAGTATACAGAAAGTATACAAAATCTGAAAGTCGTTAAAATTAAAGACACCTACAACAAACAAATTGCACAATACTTGAAAAACTTTAGTCAAAAAGTGGCTGTAGTTAACGAAAAAATTACCAAAATTAAAGAACAAGCAGTAGAAAATAAAATAAAAATTGAACAAAAACGCAGTGCTGGTGTTTCAAAAAATAAAATTGCCATTCAAAAACTAGTTGAAACTAAACGCAGATGCCTTGACGAAATTAAGTCTTACTTTCAAAAAACTCTAGATACCTTTGACAGGTATTTGTTTATTTCTCGTGAGGTTTTTGACTTAAATATTTTGATAAGTAAAAATAAAATAGCCGAGGCTAACTTCATTCAAAACTCAATTCAGCAAAACCAAGAGACTAATTTTAACCACTTAAAAGAAGTTTTAAATATCAAACAAGATAACTTAAATCAAGAAAAAGGAAACTTAATTTTCTCTGCTTTTTCTGATACCAACTTAATTAAGCAAGGAATAAATGCAACCAAAGAACTGAGACTAACTCACTTAAACTACTACCACTCTTCGCTACTAAATAACTTAATTTTAAAGAAAAGTGAAAACGAAAAAGCACACTTGCAAAAACTAAACGCAATTGACCTTTCTTTTAACCTGTACTTTTTAAACTCTTTTTTAAAAAAGGAAACTGAGAACGCTAAGTTGTTTTTTTCAACTAACGAAAATAGCTTTGTTAAACTAATTGAAATTATTGGAGATTTTTTTACAATCTTTAATAAAAATGACATGTCCAAAATTCTGAATTTTGACTTTGTTTTAAATTACGCAAATGCTTTAAATAAACACAACTATAATGTCGCTGTGTTACTTAAATCAGTAATAACCGAAATTGAACAGGACTTTTTTATAAAAGAACAAATCTCTGACTTTGAGTTATTTGAGTTCAATGGCTATATTGCCGAAACTATAGCACTTGTCTTGTCTTTTCAGTTTAAAAGAACTCTTGACATTGTCAACCTGCAAGCTGAAAAAATCTTAAATAAAGTAATTCAGGAAACTGAAAACTGGCTTCTTGAAATTAAACAAAACCAACTTAAAGTCGTGGCAATGCTAAAAACTAACCAAAAAGAATACGAAGCGACTTTAAAGCAAATCTTGGCTACCGCTAATGTTGACGAAATTAGTTTTCAGTCAACTAAAGAGTTTTTCAAGGCCATTAAAAAAGTTCAGGCGAACGCTGAACTAAAAATTAAGACAAACACCGCTTACTTTACTGAAAACATAGTTAGCAGACTTTCTGAACTTAAAAAAATGAAGAGTAGTGATTTTTTTGATGCTTTTTATTTCTCTGACCACTTTAAAAACTTAAGTGACCAGTATTTTAGAAAAACCATGCACACAACCGCGGTGCAGGCGAAAGCTGTTCGTGATTTTCAGGCTAAGTTTACAGATGAGTTTAAGAATTTAAAAAAATGGTTCCAAGAACACCATGATAAAATTGTGAAAAAACAACACGGCTACCTTGATTTAATTGCTAATTTAAAAACCGAAGTTACCTTAGCGCTAAGTGCTGCGCACGCTGAGTTTCTTGAAGAAATTAAAACAGAGAAACGAGATTTGACTTACTTTAAAAAACAAAAAGCCAAAAATCAACGCAACAAAATTACTCGGGAGTTTTTACTAAAACAAAAGGCTTTAAATCAAAAAATTAAGGTTAGTATTGCAACTCTAAAACAAGAGCCTTACGAAAAGAAACGCCTTGAGCAACTGGTTTTTTTAAACAAAGTCCAGACACGCATGAAAATAAGCGCACAAAAAGAGGAAATTAAAGTAAATTATTTGAAAAAATTAAAAGAAGAAAATAACACATTTAAAGTTAAGTTAACAGAACTTGAGCAGCAAAAACGCGCTTATTTGAACGAAGTAAACTCAGAAAATGAATCTGCATTACTTAAATATTTAAAAAAGTTTAAAGACACTAAAAAATACATAATTAAAATGAAGGGTGCACCATCCTAATAACTAGGATAGGGTACCCTTTTAACATTTTTTGGTAATTTGCATCAAATTCCGTTTAGTAAAAAATCTTTTAAAGAAATAATTTCTATTCCTTCTTCACTAAAAAACTTATGAATGTTTTGGTGAACTACGATTATTTTTCTAAAGTTATCTTTAATGCGTAAAAGTGATTTTTTCTCTTGATTTAGTTTATTTAAATCAGCAAGACTGTTGGCAACTTGAATATAAATGCGTTCATTTAACTTGTTGCAAATAAAGTCAATTTCCAAAGTTTTTCTTTTAATCTCAGAACCGCTTTTTTCACTAACTTCAACTGTGCCGACATCTACATTAAAACCATTTAAAATAAGTTCGTTGTATACTATATTTTCCAAAATGTGGGTAGACTCAACCTGTCTAAAGTTAATCAAAGCGTTTCTTAAACCAGGATCAGCAAAGTAGTACTTTGAGCCAGCACCTATATATTTTCTTCCTTTTAAGTCATATCTTTTGGCTTCAGACAACAAGAAAGCATTTTTAATGTATTCGATGTGGTTTTTAATAGTTTCATTGTTGTAGTTAATTTTGGTTTTTGACTTAAAGGTGTTTTCTAGCTTACTTGGATTAGTAAAAGAGCCAATTTGACTGGCGAGTGTCTCTAGTAACTGAGAAAAAGAATTGATGTTTTTCAAAGAATTGTATTCAGCGATATCTTTAATATAAATTTCTGTAAAAAGTAACTTCAGTAGTTTTTGTTTATCAGCCTGGTTTTTTTCGTTTAAAATAATTGGCATTCCGCCAAAATAAGAATACTCAAAGAAGGCAGTGTCGAAATCTGTGTTAAAACAGTCCAAGTATTCTTTAAAAGAAAGCGGATACAGGTGTATTGCGTCCCCTCTACCCCTAAACTCAGTAGCAATATCTTTAGACAATAGTTTTGAATTACTACCAGTTACATACACATCAAAGTTTTCGTGTCTAAGTAAACCGTTTAGTACAAAAACAAAATACTCAAGTAGCTGAATTTCGTCAAGCAAAATGTAGTATTTTTTAGATTTGTCTTTGGTTTTTCTAAAATAAACTCAAGAAACTTCAAATGGTTAACAAATAAACTACTACTTCCTTGCTTACCGAGTAAGGTTTTTTGTTCTGGTAAATATCTTTCTAGCAATCTTAAGTCTTCGGCGTTGTCAAAAGCAAAAGTTATTATTTGGTCTTCTTCAACTTTTTCTTTAAGTAAATGGTTTTTAAATAAATTAAAAAGTAAATAACTTTTGCCAACACGGCGAAGTCCGGTAATTATTTTAATTCGACCGTTCCATTTCTTTTCAATCAATTTATTTAAGTAAAAATCTCTTTTAATTTCCATATTACACCTACACCCAAAATATAGCAAACTTTTGTTTTTCTATCCGTAATTTTATGTAATTTTACATATTTTTGCGGATAGAAAGTTAAAAATATGGATTTTATGCTTAATTTTAAGCGAAATTGCTATTTTAAAAGTAAAATATCATTTATTTTATATCCGTAATTTTCCGTATTTTTACATAAAAATACGGATACATCTTGGTACCCGTATTGCTTTTTAGTCTTAGACTATAAAGTCAAAGTAAAAATCTTTTATGCGAACAACATCTCCGTTTTTAGCACCGTGTTCAAGCAGTGCTTCGTCAACTCCAAGCGACCTTAGTTGATAGGCAAAGCGTTTAACTGAAGAGTCGTTGTTAAAATCAACCTTGTAAAAAAGGTCAAAAATCATTTTACCTTCAATAACAAAACAATTTTCTTCTCTCTTAACTGTAAATAAATTGTTTTGGGTTTTTTCGGTTTTTAGTTTTAACTCAGCTTGAATTTCAGTGCTTGCCTGTTCTTCAAGCGGTTTTACTCTAGATAAAACCAAGTCCATTTTGGCAATTACTTTGCTTGAGTCTAAGTAGTTTTTTGTAGAAATTACGACTTTTGGTTTGTTTTTAAAACATTTAAGTGCTTTGTCTATTGTTGCCTGAACCACTAAGTCTGCTTTGTTTAAAATAATTAGCTCTTTTTTCTTAACTAATTGCTTTGAGTATTTTTTGAGTTCTTCCTTGATTTGCAGGTAAGCGGTTTTCGGGTCCTTAGTTAAATCCAAAACGTGGGCAAGTACCTTGCAGCGTTCAATGTGGCGAAGAAAAGTAAAACCTAGACCTTCGCCAAGATGTGCATTTTCAATAATCCCGGGGATATCGCAAACTACAAAGTCTTTTTCTTTAGTTGAAACTACCCCTAGGTTTGGAATAAGCGTGGTAAACTCATAATCTGCGATTTTTGGGTTAGCCCTCGAAATCAAGGCTAGGGTTGAAGATTTTCCGACATTAGGAAAACCAACCAGGCCAATGTCTGCGATGTACTTTAAAATTAGTTTTGCTGAAACCTCTTCACCAGGAAGGCCGTTTTCAGCGTAATCTGGGGCCTGATTTCGGTTAGACTTAAAGGATTTGTTGCCCCTACCTCCGCGGCCGCCATGAGCTACTATAAAATCATCCTTATTGGTCAAAACTTCAAAAATTAACTGACCGTCTACCCAAACTTGCGTGCCAAGTGGTACTTTGACCACGGTGTTTTCGCCGTTTTTACCGTTGCAAGACTTCTCAGCTCCGTTTTGGCCACCTTGCGCCTTAATTAAATTATTGTTTTTAAACCAAAGTAGGTTATTCAGTGCACTGTCACCAACGATTACAACGGAACCACCGTTTCCACCGTTTCCGCCAGCAGGTCCACCAAACTCCACATACTTTTCTCGCCTAAAGGCAACTTTTCCGTTTCCACCTTGGCCAGCTTTAAAAACCACTTTCACTTCATCTACTAACATACTTTTTTTCCTTTAATATTAAAAAAGGTAACTAAGTTAGTTACCTTGGTTATTTAGCGTAGACAGAAACTTGTTTTTTAGTTCTGCTGATGCGTTCAAATTTCACAATTCCAGAAATTAAGGCAAACAATGTATCGTCGCCACCTTTTCCGACATTGTTACCAGGATGCACCTTGGTACCGCGTTGACGGTAGATTATTGAGCCTGCTTGGCAATATTGACCATCTGATAACTTAGCACCTAAGCGTTTAGAAATGGAATCACGTCCGTTTTTAGTAGAACCCACTCCTTTTTTAGATGCGAATAACTGTAAATTTATGAGTAATAGCATTTTTATTCCTCCTTGATGTTTAAAGGATATTGTCTAGACATATCCTTGAGAGTATAAACTAAGTTTTTAAAAACAGCCTCGGTTGCTTTGCTAGACTTCATGATTTTAAAACTAAATTCGGCTTCAGTTAATTTATACTCAATGTTTTTAGTTTCTTTTAGAAACTCCAGTAAATTGATGTGAGATTGAAATAAAACAGAAACTCCGGCGCAAACTATATCTTGGCCAAAAGGTCCTGCCTCTGCGTGGCCTTTTGCGCTTAAGCTCTGCTTTAATTCATCTACTTTGAACTTAATCAAGTAATTAGTTGCGTTTAGGCAACAACGACGTCTTCAACCAAAACTTCTGTGTATGGTTGTCTGTGACCTTTTTTAACTTTATCATTGTTTTTATCTTTATATTTAAAAACGATGACTTTCTTTTGTTTACCGTGGCGAAGCACTTTAGCGACAACTTTAGCGCCCTTAACATAAGGTGCACCAACTTTAACTTTATCGCCAGAAACAAGTAGCACTTCTTTAAACTCAACAGTTTCATCAACTGCGTTTTCAAGTTTTTCTAAAAACAATTTTTGTCCTTTTTCGGCTTTAAATTGTTTGCCACCTTTAGCAAATATAGCGTACATATTTTCCTCCTTAAAAGACTCACTATGAAAGTAATGCATAAGCATATTTAAAGACTTTTTCTATGTGGTAATAACAATTAATGTTAACACATTTGTGCGTTTTTTACCATTAAAAAGCGAGACTAGCGAATTACTGAAATTATCGCGTTAACTATTGGGTTTTTGCGTTTTTTGGTGTAAATAAAGTTAGCAATGTGTTGGCGAAGTTGTTTCTTTAAGTCGTTTAGTTGCAGACTGCGTTCACCTACTTTTGCGTGGAAATTTACTAAAAAGGTCTTAGCGCTTTCAGTAATTTCTGAAATAAATTCGGTGTCCCGAGAAAAGCCTTTTGAAAATATATTAAAGTCGCCGTGAACTTTTCGGTCTTGAAACGAATATCTAAAGGCCAAGATAAAAATCCCGTCTTCAGCCAAATAAGCACGTTCTTTGACGATAATATCGTTATTTTCGTCAATCGGCACCTCATCGATTAGTTTATCAGCCGCCACTAACTCTTTTTTAGAGACAAAACCAGATTTTTTGTTAAAGTGAGCGATGTCTCCGTTTTCCATTATCAAAATGTTTTTTTCCTTAAACCCAAAAGTTATTAAAGTTTCTTTTAATTTAACCTGTTGGCTGTATTCACCACGCAAAGGAATAATATAACGGGGATTTAAAAGCGAAAGCATAAAAGAAATGTCGGTGCTTGAAGCCAGGTCGTGGACAATTAAATTAGGCTTGTAGTAAGTTTTGCACTCTGTTTTAAAAAGTTCATCCAAAGTTGCTGCAAACATTGTCTCAACTCCTGGAATTGGCTTCATTAAAATGCAAACTGCATCTTCCTTTGAAAGCGTTTGTCGGGGATTTTTAGACTTCGCGATGCTTTGTAGTTTGATAAGCGGGGTATTTAAGTTGCCAGTGATTATCATCACGACATTTTGTATCCCGTTTTCATATACGTGTTTTTGTGAAACTAAAGATTTTAAGTCAAGCGACAGGTAACCTTTTTTAATTAAAGGAAGCAGTTTCATAAAAGATTTGCGGCTAGAGAAGCAAATTTTTCTATCTAAGCGCTCAGCCCAAGTAATAATTTCTTGAATTCGCTTAATGTCGGTGTCTGCGACTGCAAAAAACAATCTGCCTTCGGTGTTTTTAAAAACAGTCGTTAAAAACGCTTGGTATTTGTCTTGAGTGTATGAAGTGGTAAACTGAGAAACACCTGAACAGTCTGGAAGTAAGGCTAAAGTGTCTCTTGCCAAAGCGGCTTCCATTAGCGCGGAGAACTCAGTCTGGTAAAGTGGATGCGGGGTTTTGTTTAAAGAAAAAGAACCTGTGTAAATGATTTTGCCAAGTTCAGTCTGGGCAATGATACCCACGCTTTCAGGAAGCGCTGAACTTGTAAAATAAAAAGAAAAAGAACAGTCTTTAAAGTTGGCTTTAGTACCTTTTTTAATTTCTCTAAACTCAATTTCGGAAGCATCTAGGTCAGGCGTATCTTCTAAAGTTTGTTTAATTTGATAAATAGTTAACTCAGTTGCGTAAACTGGTACCTTGATTTGTTTTAGTAAAAAAGGCAAGGCTCCAATGTTTTCGTCTTTAAAAGACGACAAAAAAATAGCCTCAATTTGGTCTTTGTGTGGCAGCAGAGTTGAGTAGTCTGCGATAATTGAGTCAATTCCAAACTGTTGTTGAGTTGGGTATTTTAGCCCTGCGTCTAAAATAAAGATGGAACGATTGACTTGTAGACAGAAGAAGTTTTTACCAATTTCTCCAAATCCACCAAGTCCAAAAATTTTAATATTAGTAATAATGCACCTCGTGTATAATTGATTTTTTAAATTTATTTATCTTTATGTTTTCCTTAAAAATAAAGATAAATGATTTTTGCTGTTAATGTATTTTACCATAGTTTGGTGTGAGATTTTTTAGATAAGTAAGCCGTAAAAATCTCAAAACTAATGCTTTTTAACCTAATTTGTGTGATTTTATCCCTTTTCTCATAATAAGCAAAAATCCAGTAGAGTGACTCTACTGGATTTTAAGATTAATTCAACAAAAAACTTAGTTAAGACTTGGGTTTTCTGCGCTTTCTTCTGCGCTTTGCTCAGCCTCAGGAGTATCTGCAATTGTTTTAATTAGTGGTTCTTTTTGAAACTCTTTGACAAAAGAAAGTTCTTTGTGTTTAACGACTGTCAGTGAAGTTGTAACGTATTGAATGATGTTAGCCACACGTTGTGGAGGAACAGCGATAAACAACTGAATAGCCAGTGAGTTATAGAAAGTCATCATTGCGCTAATTCTAGATTCATCCATATTGTTAAAAGCCTCGTCAAAAAGAACTAGACAGCCAGATCCTGCACCTCTATTTCTTGAAAGCAATTGTTGAAAGGAAGCCGCAATTACGATATAGAAAGGAACTTGGGTCTCTCCACCTGATTTTTCGCGAGAAACTTTTGAAAAAAGCGAAACAACATTGTCCTCAGAAGTAATTTCGATGTCGTATTTCATGTAGTTACGGTAGTCAAGTAATCTTGCGGCAGTTTTTTCCATCGCAGGGTCAGTTGACGAAATTTGTCTAAATAAGTCATCTAAAATTGTAGTTTGAGTTTTGTTTAAGTTGTCTTGAAAAAGTGTGTTGTTTAACTCGTGGTTGCGAGTAAGTAGATTGTAGTATCGCTCAAAGTCTGGGTCTTCAGCGGCCTTGTAAATTAGTTTATAGGTATCTTTGCCAAAGCGTTTGCCTTGAAGTGCGACGTTTAGGTCGTCAATCTGTTGTTTAGCCTGCTCAATTGAAGAGGCTAGCTTATTTACAAACTCTTCTTTAAAAGTAGTTTCTGCCGAGTCTCTTAGTTCCTTGGCTTTTTGTTCATAAACTATTAAGTTATGGTTCTTAATTTCGTTTTGTTCAGCCTCAAAAGCAGTTAAGTTCTCAATTAGCGGTTCTTTTGAAAAACTGTATCTCAAACAATAGTCAGACATTAGTTTTAAAACCATGACGCTTTGTCTTGAAACTGAGTTTGCGAGTTTAGTTTGACTGCTTTCAAGAACTTCAATGATTTTAGCCGGATCTTCGTGTCGTTTAAGCAGTGCACTGTATTTAGTGTTGGCAGCACTAAGCAGTTCTGGGTTGTTAATCTTAAGTTCTTCTAGTTCTTGTTTATAAACCGCTTGAGTTTCTTCAGTTTGGTTGCGGCGAACTTCAACGTCTTGCAGAACTTGCTCAATTCTACCTCGGCGAGTAATTAACTCTTCGTGTTGGGCCAAAATTTTACTGCGTTCGCTTTCTGCTTTGTCAATTTGGGCCTCAATTTCTTTAATGTCAGTGCCTTTTGCGAGGTTTTCTTTTTGAGCCTGTAATTCTTGGATTTTGCCTGTAAAAATCTTGATATTGTCGTTTGCAGAAAAACGGTTTTCTTGAATAATTCGGGCAGCCGCTAGGCGTTCAGCAAGTTGGCGAGTATAAGTGGTTTCACCAATTTCTTTAGAAATTGTGGCAAGATTTTGCGTTTTTTGCTCAATTTCTCTTAAAATAATTTCTTTTTGTTTAGTGTTTCCGGTGATACCGATCTGTTTTCTGGCCCAAGATTGTGGGTTTAGTTGAGAGGCGGTGTAGTTTGAGTAAGTCATTCCAAGTGGCTCAACAGAGCGGCTGAAGTTCTTAAGTTCTTTTGGCGTAGCCACGCAAATTACATTATTGTAAAGCATGTTAATGTAAGCGCGAGCATAGGTGTGGCTGGTGTCAATCTTGCCAGCAAGTGAGTCGTCAGCCGTTTGGGTTTGCGGGATTTTGCCGGTATTTACTAAACCTACTCCAAAAATATTTAAAGTAGTTCTAACTTCGTTGTAGACCTCTAGTGCGTCGTCAAAATACTCAGGGTCAACAATTATGTTGAACTTGTTTCTACCGATATAACCTTCGGCTACATTTCGCCAAGTTTCGTCGTTTACTTCAATTAAATCGCAAAGTGGGCGGAAATTAAACTCACGGTGGTATTTTTGGCTGAGTTTTTCATTAATTTTTTCAACTAAAGCCATAGTTTGTGGTGGATACATCTTGATGTTTCGCTCAAGATTGTAGTGCTCTTCTTTAAGTTGAGCAATTTCTTTGCGAATTGCTTCAGACTGCTCATTTAGTTTGTAAATACGAGCATTTGCGCCTTCTATCAGCAGTTCTTTAAACTCAGCGATAGCCTCTAAGTTTTCTTTGACTTTAGCAATGTCTTTAAAGGCAGTTTGGCTGTGCATTTTGGCGAAATTCTTTAAAATTTCGTTAGTTTTGATGCGTTTTGCCAGTTCTTGAGTGGTTGCGAGTTCTTGAATTAGTGAGTTTTCAAGGTCTTTAGCCTTGATTTTCTCAGCTTCAATTTGGGTGTTAGTGCGCTGAATTTCGCGAGAAATTCCGTCTAGAGTTTGGGCAAGTGAGTTAGATCCGCGAGCACGGTCTAAGTTCTTAATTGTCTCTTCTTTGGCCAAAATTTGGGTCTTTAATTCAGTAATTTGGTCCAAAATTTCTGAAAGCAGAGCAGTATTTTGTTGTTTTTCTAAACTGCATTGCTTAATAATTGCTTCTTTAGAATTAAGTTCAGTGATTTTTTTCGTAATGTCGTTGGCCGCAATTTCGTCTTTTTCTGCTTTAATTTCAGCAGAAGAGACACGGATTTTTTCAAGAGCCTCGATTTTTTCGCGGTCTTTTTTAATTTCTGCCTCTATTTTTTTAAGTTCAGCAACATTGTTTTTAAGCGAAGAAATGTTAACTTGTGTGTTGTCAAGCAGGAACTCAAAAATGAAGCTTTGCAGGTCAATTGGCTTAAAAGCCAGGGCTTTGGGAAGCAGTTTACTGTATTTTAAGCCGTCAATTCCAAGAAATACGGAAAGCGCTTCTTTGTATTGTTTGTTGGTGTCAAATGCTTCAAACTTAATTTGTGCGGTGTCCAGGTAGTCGCGCATTGATTTAAAGTTACGTGGACGCTTATCTTCAATGTACATCGCATCGTCAATTCGCATGTTTTTAATACGGTAAAAACGCTCTTTTAGTGAAGAGCTTTGTGGTAGGTCTATAACTACCCCGATAATTGAGTATTTTTCGTCTCTAGTGTCAAAAAACTCAAGAGCAATATGAGTAATTACGTCGCCTGGTCTGATAAACTGCTTGTTTTCACCACCCAATTTACCGCGAATATAGCCCTCGAGTGTACGCTTAGCCTCAGGGGTTGCCGCGATATTAAAGTGCGCGTTTTGACGGCCTCCAACCAAAACATACTGCATGGCATCAAGTAGTGTTGACTTACCAGAGCCATTTTCTCCACTTAAAAGGATGTTGTCTTTAATGTCTAGAGTGACGTTTTGAAAGGTGTGCCAGTTAATAATTTTAATTTTAGTTAACTTCTTCATTTACATTACCTGTGTGTTCATCTAAAGCCATCGTTAAGTTCTTTAACTCTTGGATGTTAATTACGTATAAAATGCTTTTATAGATACGAATTGTTGAACTGTCTGGCAAATCAGGGTCTTTAAAATCAATTAAGTTGTATGACTTAAAGGTTTGGAGAACCGGTCTTAGTTCTTTTTTAGAAATTCTTTTATCTAAAAACCCGATTCTGGCAAGTTCATCGTGCACTTGCTTTAACTCAATTTCAATGTCTTGAGAAATTGTGGCGGTCTCAAGCGTTCTTTGGAAAAGAATTCTTAAAATCAAAAGAACTACAGTGTCGTTTTTCTTAAGTCTTAAGCGGTTGTAGCCAGAGGTGTTTACAATATACAGAGTCTCGGCTTCTCTTTTGATTTCCAAAGAAAAGTCAAGCAACGCAAGTAGAGCACTGATTACTTCTTTGTTTTCCAAAATAAAAAGATAGTCGTTTTTATCAGATGCTTTTTGACAAGTTATGAAGTTAACTTGCAGAAGTTTATTGACAACTCTGGTAATTTCATGGCGTTCGCCTTCTTTGAGTTTTTCATATTCTTGTATAAATTCTTTTGCTTTAGTTAGTTTTTCTGCCATTTTTTACCTCTTTTTGTAGATTTTAAAGTCCTTGAAACGAATTCCGTTGATGTCTACTTTTTCATCACCTAGTTCCACTCGGAAGTGAACTTGACTGGAGTTGGAATACAGAAAAATTAAAATTAACTTAACGTACTCAACTTCGGTTCCAAGCGGCAAGGTTTTAGCCTGCATTTCAGGACGGCCAGCTAGATGAAATTGCACGTATTTATCGATTTCTGTCATTCCAAAATCGGTTTGCTTAAGCATTGAGGCCTGAACAAGTTCGTATTTTTCAAACGGAAACTCAGCGTCTAGTTCCATCTCGGCGGCTTTGGCCTCAGTTCTGAGAACTCGCTCTTTGTAAAGAGACTCGTGGTCCAGGTTGCGTGCTTGAATTAAGTTAAAGATTTTAGTGGTGTCAATTTCTCGGTTAGGTTCGTTTAAAATTAAGTCAAATGCACGGTTAAAGATACCTTCAATGTCGTCAGAACGGTTAGTTAAATACAAGAACTTAGCAGTAGTTGCCCCAATATAGCGTTCGTTTCTAATATCAATTTCCGAAATTAAGTTTTCAAGAGAAGTGAAGTAGTCGCGAATTGCCTGAATTCTGTGTTCCAAAACCTGAAAAGCAAACTCTTTGGTAAACTCTGGTCTTTTTTTAAGTTCAACTAGTTGGTCTGCTAACTTTTCCATAATTGGGTCTGAGGTTAAAATATCTCTTAAGTATTTAAGAATATAGACCTTATATTTAGGAATAGACTCAGTGGTTTTAAGTAAGTAGTAGGACTTGTCAAAGAAGTTATTTTTATAGTCATGTAGTAATTGATCTAGCACTTCATCAACCGAAATTTCTTCTTTGGCGTTAACTAACTTGTAGTAGTAGTTATAAATGTTTGCACCAAGAGTTTTCAGTTTATCAACTAAACGAGTTGTTCTTTCATAACACTCGTTTATAGTTGGCAGACCTTGTTCAACTTCAAAATTTTTAAGTAAAGTATAAATTGTATATATGTCACTGGTGTATTCGGTTTCGGCAAATATATCTTCGTCAAACACAAAGTCTTCAACATCTTTTTCTGATTCATCTTTTTCTGTGTCGATTTGAAATTTAAATGAAGCGATGGCTTCTAAAATTGAAATTGAGTATGGAAAAAAAGAAATCGCGCGTTTGTAGTCGCCAATGTCTTCCTCGCCAATCCAACCGCACTTAACTAAGTAATTTAAAGTGATGTTGGCTTTTTTTCTAGGGGTTAAATTTTCGCCTTCTTCTATGTATTCACTTGGCAGTTCATCAACTGTAAACATAGCACTTGCTTCGTCTTCAAAATACTGAATTAGTCTGTGGACAATGTCGCTGCGTTCAAGTTGGAAAGTTCCTTCAAGGTGTTTAAATTCATCGTAAATTATGAAAAGTGAGTCTAAATAAATTTGTTTATTTTTACAAGACAAGACATTAAAAAAGGCTGGATTTAGGTAATCAAAAATTTTTTTCATTTAGTTCCTTTTTTTCGTGTTTGAGTTGCACACGCAAACACGCATAAGTATTTTAGCATATAACTTTTAGATATACAAAAGTAAAAATGACATAACAAAAATATATACAAATGGCTTAGTAAGGCTGTTTGTGTATATTTTGAAAAATTATAGACTTTAAGCGATAGCCACACTAAAGTTTTATTTTTTTAAGTAAGTGTGTTGCATTTTTTAAAGAAATTTTGCTGAGCAAAACGACGCCAAAATAAAAAAAGGTGCTCTTAAAAAAAACAAAAGTTGTTTTTAAGTGAGTACCTGTTTAGTTTTTATAAAATGGGGTAATTTAGTTTAGAGTTTAAATGGCGGTAGCGAAAGGAATTGAACCTTCGACACCAAGTTTAGGAAACTTGTGCTCTATCCGCTGAGCTACGCTACCGGCTGTTTTTTTCCCTAAAACTCAGATGCTAAGTTTTGCTCAACTGTTTTGATGTTTGCGGCTAAATATCCTTTTTTAATTAAAGTCAGAGCAGTTTGTTTTTGCAGATTTTTTCTGTCTGAACAAAGCAGTGCGAACTTAGCAAAAACTTTGCGGTAGTCTTGTTCAAGCGATTTTTTTTCGTCGTACTTAAGAGCACGAGCCTTTGTTAAAACCAGGCGTTCTACAAGTTCCGCTGAAAACCCTTTTCTAATAAAGTGAGCGATAGTTTTAGATTTATAAGTTAAAAAGGGTCCGGTGATTTGCGTAAGTTTTTTGTCAATCTGCTTGCCTAAAGTTTTCTCTTCGTCGTACTGAATTTTTAAAAAAGCATCTTGGATAGTTTTTCTGGCCACTCCTTTTTCAAGAAGTCTGGCCTCAATTATGCGGTTTGAGTATTTACTGGATTTTAACTTAATAAAAAGTTCGGTGTATCTTTCGTTAGAAACATAGTTTTTGCTTTTCAGTTCTGCAAGCACAGCCTGGGCACAGTTTTTTGAAAAACCTTTTTTGCCCAAAAAAGCAATGACTTCACCTTCAGTTAAATCTGAACGGTCTAGTCTATGCATAACTTTTTCAAAGGCTAAGTGGAAGTTATTTGTCTCAAGTACTTCTTTAAGTTGTCCTTGATTTGTAGAAAGGTCCGCAAAAAAATCTGGAAAGGCTGTCCAAGTTTTTGGGTGAATTTCTTGTTTGGCCTTTGGTGCAATTAAATAAATTTTGGATTTAGTTTTTTGTAGTTTTAATTCCATAATTAAAATAATTTAAAAACCTATCTTTATTATACAAATTTTAATTTTAAAAACTACTGCTTATTCAGAAAAAAGTTTGTTTTCTTAAAAGTCATGGTTTTTAAAACCAGCACCGATAATATCGCAGTTTTCTTGAATATAACTAAAAGCGTGTGGGTCAAATACAGAAAGCAGTTCACGAAGAGCGTGAATTTGGGTTTTGTCAATGGTGAAAACTACCATGTTTTTAGCCTTTCCGGAATATCCACCTTTAACCGGAATTAAAGTGTAGGTGCGAGAAAAACGTTTAAAGATAGCGGCTTCCAGGGCTTTTGAGTTTTCAGAAATAATGTAGGCAGTAAACGCCTTTTTGGCTCTAAAGGAAAAGAAGTCTATCAAGTAGCCAATTAAAAATATTGTAAAGAAACCAAAGAAACCAATGTATAGTCTAGTTACTCCGGTCAATATAGAAGAAAGCGCGATTATTCCGTCGGTTGCGTAAATTGCTACAGAATATGGAACTTTGGCGTATTTGTGCGCGACTTTTTGAATGACATCAAAACCTCCGGTTGACCCGTTGTTTCTAAAGACAATGTAGAGACCAAAGGCAGTTAAAAAAGCACCTAGTGCTACGCAAATTAAAATTATCGAAGTTGTCAGTTGCGAAACATTAATTTGGTTGTTTACGATTGCCAGTGTTTTTTTATCAATTGAATAAAATAGTTTTTCAACAAAGTAAGTCGGTGAGACGGTCAACTCAAAAATTAAAATAAATAAAGGAAGAGTTAGGGAACCTACAATTGTTTTAAAGAAGTAGAACTTACCAAAAACTACTAACGCCAAAATTAGGGCAAAAATATTGCCAATCCAAAAAGTGTAAGAAGTTTTAAAAACTCCTTTAGTTAAAGACTCAATTACAATACCAACACCACCAACTCCACCTGACACTAACTTCAAAGGATTGTAAATAAAGTAAATTGGCAAAGCCGTGATAAAAGTACCCAGCACTACAAAGAAAAGTTCTTTTAAGTTTTGGCGGGTAAAAAGTCTTTGCATTAAAATTCTAAATTGTGAAGTAGTCTGATAGAATTTCATCTTTTTCTATATTTTAAATACTCCTTTAAAAATGCAGAAATTTCGCCGTTTAAAACTTCGTCTGCTTTTGCGGTTTCAAAATTAGTGCGCAAGTCTTTGACTAACTTATAGGGATAAAGCACATAACTTCTGATTTGACTACCCCAGGTAGCCTGCAGTTTTTCGCCTTGCAGTTTTTGTATATTTTCGGCTTGTTGGGCGATTTTAGCAGCAATTAGTTTGCCTTTTAAAATACTTAGTGCGGTTTCTCGGTTTTGAATTTGTGAGCGCTCATTCTGACAAGTTACTACTAAGTTTAAAGGCAGATAAGTAACTCTGACTGCCGAGTCTGTGGTGTTTACAGACTGACCACCTGCACCAGATGAACGAAAAACATCGATTTTCAGGTCAGTTTTAGCAATTTCAAGATCGTAGCTTTGTTCAATTTCAGGAGTTACTAAAACCGAAGCAAAGGTAGTATGCCTACGTTTGTTTGCATCAAACGGAGAGATTCTAACTAAACGGTGAACTCCGCTTTCTCCTTTTAAAAGACCATAAGAATTAGTGCCAGAAATTTTTACAGAAATCGCCTTAAATCCTGTTGTATCGCCTTTTTGTAGGTCTAAGATAGTTGTTTTAAAGCCGGCTATTTTGGCGTATTTTAGATACATATTAAAAAGCATTTCAACCCAGTCATTGGACTCAGTTCCACCACTTCCTTGGTGAATTTCTAAAATACAGTTTGTGTCGTCGTACTCTTCGTTTAAAAAAGTTAAGACTTCAAAGTCAGCGAACTCTTTTTCTAAGATACTAAGTTCTTTTTCTATTTCTTCGCTTGTCTCTGAATCTGCAAGTTCTATAAATTCAACTAAGTCATTTAACTTAGAGTTAAGTAAGTTAAAAGTCTTTAACTTGCTTTCTAGTTCTGTCAGTTGTTTTAAAACAACTTTGGCATTGTTTTGGTTTTGCCAAAAATCTGTGGCTTCAGTTACTGATTTAAGTTCCTGAATTTTCTTTTCAAGTTCTGTGGGCTGTACAGTTTTAGAAAGTTCCTTTAACTTACTTTCAAGATCAGCAAGTCTGCTTTTAAGTTCGCGATTTTCTATTGCCACGGTTTCTTTTTCTTAGAGGCTTTAGGTTGTTTTTGGGGACCTTTGTAGTCAGTTGCCTGATTAGTTTGGGCGTTTTTTACAACCTCTTCGCGTTCTGTATTTCTTTCAACAACTGCTCTTAAAATATATCTAGAAATCATTTCATTGATTTGGTCAAGCATTTCTAGAAACATGCGTTTACCTTCGTTTTGATAGACAATAACTGGGTTTTGCTGAGCATAGCCTTGCAGTGAAACCGCCTGTCTAAGCCCTTGCATACGGTCAATGTGCTCCATCCAATAAGTGTCAATAGTTCTTAAAATTATTACTTTTAAAAACTCGTTGTACTCTTCCACTGAAGACTTTTCGATCTTGTCTTGAATTTCTTTGTCTGCCAGTTCTTGTAAATATTTTTCAATTTCGGTTAGCGATTGTTTTTGTTTTAAAGTATCAAAATTGATAGCATTTAACTTAAAGATGTTGCCATCTAAATATTTAAACAGCGGAGTGGTGTTTAGTTGACCTTTCTTTTGACCGTATAGTCGATCAAAAGTAATGTCTTTTAAATATTGAATTAAAATCTTGTAGGCAAGTTCTTGCACGTCTTGGTTTTTAATCACAGCCTCGCGCTCAGCGTAAATAGTCTCTCTTTGAATACGCATCACGTCGTCGTATTTCAAGACGTTTTTACGAGAATCGCAGTTGATGCCTTCTACTTTTTTCTGGGCATTTGTAACCATGTATGAAAACATCTTTGACTCAATTGGCGGCATGTATTCGGACTCTGAGTTTTTATCTTGTTGTAGGCCTTGCATGTAGGCAACTCGGTTTTTAAAAGTTTCAGATGAAAATCTTTGTAGAAGTTCATCGTCTGCTGAAATGTAGAAACGAGAGTAGCCAGGATCGCCTTGTCGGCCAGATCTACCACGAAGCTGGTTGTCAATACGGCGAGACTCATGTCTTTCACTGCCAATTACCGCAAGTCCACCTAGTTCTTTAACACCAGGTCCTAACTTAATATCGGTACCACGACCGGCCATATTGGTAGCAATAGTTACAGCACCTACTAGTCCTGCGTTTTTAATAATTTCAGCTTCTCGTTCGTGTTGTTTGGCGTTTAAGACTTCGTGTTTAATTCCGCGTCTAGTTAAAAGTTGAGATAAGTACTCAGAGGTTTCAACAGCAATTGTTCCGATCAAAATAGGTTGGCCTTTTTCGTGTCGCTCTTGAACTTCGTCAAGTAAGGCTTTGAACTTATCTGAAGCAGATGCAAACAACAGGTCAGTTGCGTCAATTCGCTCAACCTTTACGTTAGTTGGTACTTCTACAACTAACATGTTGTAAATTTCTTTAAACTCTTCTTCTTCGGTTTTCGCGGTACCAGTCATTCCGGCTAGTTTTTTATACATTCTAAAGAAGTTTTGATAAGTTATTGTTGCAACAGTTACGGTTTCTTGTTTGATTTTAACGTTTTCTTTAGCCTCAAGTGCTTGGTGCAGACCTTCTGAAAACTGACGGCCATCTAGTATACGACCAGTAAACTGATCAACTATCAGCACTTTGTTGTCAGCAACCACGTAGTCTTTGTCTCTGGCCATGATGTAGTTGGCGCGCATTGCGTTGTTGATGCGGTGAAGTAGCGAAACTTGAGAAATATCGTATAAGTTTTGCACGCCAAAATAGCGTTCAGCCTTAGACATTCCGCTTTCAGAAAGTTCAACGGCTTTGTCTTCAATGTCAATAATATAGTCTTCGTCGTTTAAAGATTTTGCAAAAGCGTCCGCTCTACGGTAAAGCGCAGTGTCGTCTTTTGCACCACCAGAAATAATTAAAGGGGTTCTGGCTTCGTCTATTAAAATTGAGTCAACCTCGTCAATAATCGCGAAGTTCAGACCTCTTTTTCCAACTAAGTCTTCCTTATATAAAGAGATGTTGTCACGCAAATAGTCAAAACCGAGTTCTGAGTTTGTTGAATACAAAATATCGCAGTCATAAGCCGCTTGTTTTTCTGCTGATTCCATTTGCGATAAGTTAAGACCAACTGATAAACCTAAAAACTCAAATAATTTACCAATTTCTCCCTTTGCTTCGCGGGTTGCTAAGTATTCGTTGACCGTAACTATATGCACACCTTGTTCAGTTAAAGCATTTAGGTATGCCGGCATTACAGCCGTTAAAGTCTTTCCTTCCCCAGTTTTCATCTCCGCGATATTACCACCGTGAATAATATAAGCACCAGCGATTTGCACAAAGAAAGGAGTAAGGCCAGTAACTCTTGTAGAGGCTTCTCTAACTAAAGCAAAAGCAGGAACAACTAGTTCCTCAAGTGTAGTTTTGCCGGCTTTTAAAGCAGCCTTGTATTCGTTTGTAATTCGCGGAAAATCTTCGTCTTTTAAGGCTTTATATTCATTTTCCAGAGCTAAAACTTTGTTTGCTATTTTTTTAGCTTTCTTTAAAAGTTTACGAGAAGGGTCAAATAATTTTTTTAAAAACATAAATAGGTACCTCGGTATCTTTAAGATTTATTCAAAATAAGTTAACTTTTAGGGTAGTAGTTGAAATACTCACCTTTTTTAAAAAGCAACTCGCTGTGAGTTCCACTTTCTATAATTTTACCATCTTTAAGGACAAATATGCAGTGGCTGTTTTGAATTGTAGAAAGCCTGTGAGCAACCACAATTAGTGTGTATTTACCCTTAATTTTGTCAAGCGATGCCTGGATAATACTTTCGGTTTTAGTGTCAATGTTGGCAGTTGCTTCGTCTAGCAAAATAAGCAGTGGATCATTACAAATTGTGCGGGCAAAAGAAATTAGTTGGCGTTCACCTGCCGATAAGTTTTTACCGTTTTCTTCCAAAACGTGCTCTAGTCCTTTTTCGTATTTTAAAATCAGGTCTGCACAACCTAAAAACTCTAGTGTTTCTATAACTTTCTCCTTGGTTATTTTTGGGTTATTTAGGGTAATGTTTGCTAAAATTGTGTCGTTAAATAGGTAGACGTCTTGCTGCATCACACCAATTTTTTCACGAAGTGCGTTAAGTGAATACTTAGAAATATCTGCGTTATCTATCAAAATCTGGCCTTTTTGAATGTCAAATTGACGAGTAAGTAAGTTTAAAATCGTGGTTTTGCCAGAGCCAGTTTTTCCAACAAACGAATAAGTTTTGCCGTTTTCTAACTTAAAGTTAACACCTTTAAGCACAGATTCGTTTAAAGCATACTCAAAGTAAACGTCTTTAAACTTAATGTCAAACTTCTTCACTTCTTGAATTAGTTTGCCCGTGCTTTCTTTAATTTCAGGTTCAGTCGCAAGAATTTTGTTAATTTTACTTGACGCAACCATAGTAGACTGAACTTCTACAAACTGCTCTGAAAACCACAAGATAGGGTGAAAGAAAGTTTCAATTAAAATAAAGAAAGGTGGAACTATGTAAATGTCTTGAATTGTTCCTTTTAAAATTAATTTAAAAGCCACGTAAAACAAATAAACTCGGGCAACTGTGGAAACTCCAAAAATTATTGGTCTTAAAAAATTGTGCATCAACATAATTTTTAAGTTAGCCTTTAGTAGTTTCCTTTCTTGTGCGCGAAACTCAGCGTTCTTTTTGGCTTGTTTGCCAAAAACTTGAGTAATTTTCATTCCACGGAAGTTTTCGGCCAAATAACCGTTGATTTTAGCCTTTTGGTTGTCTGAAAAATCAAAAGATTTTTTGGTAAAAAAAGTGGTTAAAATTACTAAAATGATTAAAACTGGGATATTTATCAACATGTAGAGCGTTAAAATTGGCGAAATTATTAACATGTAGATAAAAATAGAAATAAATAAAAAGATATTTTCAAGAATTCCTGGCAGCAGCGCTGAAAGAAAATAGTAAAGTTCTTCAGCAGACGAGCAAACTCGGGAGGTTAAAGACCCAGTTTGGTTTTTCTGCATGTTGCCAGCGGAAAATGAAAGTATTTTTTTAAAAGTTTCTAGTCTGATTTGATAAACATAGTCTTGACCGATTTTGTCAAGCTGCACTGAATTGAATAATTTAGCCAGGGCAGTGAAAACCGAAAAGAAGGTCAAAACAATTAAAGCAATTAAAATAGCCCAAATACTAGTGGCCCCAAGAAAAGTGCCTTTGCCGTCAACTACTTTCATGATTTTGCCAAAAATAGACTGAGGAAGTGCTGCAGAAAGTGAGAACAAAATAGACAAAATAAAACTAGTAAGCAGAGTTTTTCTATGCTTGCGAATTAGTTTTATGTTGTTTTTAGTAAAAGCATCTTTAAGTCTCGGCATTATTCAAGACCTTTCATGCTCTGGGTTTGCATTAGTTTACTGTATTCTTGGTTTTTCAAAATAAGTTCTTGGTGTGTGCCAGAATCTGCAACTGTACCGTTTTTTAAAATAAAAATGTTGTCGGCAGCCATGATTGAAGAAATGCGGTGTGAAATTAGTATTACTACCATCTCGGGTGTTTTTAGTTTGTTGATAGAATCAAGGATTTTCTGCTCAGTTTTCATGTCAAGCGCAGAAAGAGCGTCGTCTAAAATTAAGATTTTTGGGTTATTTAAAAACGCGCGAGCCAGCGATATTCTTTGTTTCTCGCCACCCGATAAGTTTTTGCCGTTTTCCAAAATCTTGGTGTTTTGGCCGTGTTCTAAGTTACCAAGGGTGTTTTTTAAATCAAAATTAGTGTATAGTTTGTCAAGCACTACTTGGTCTGTAAATTTGTTTTTAAAGTTAACGTTGGCAGCAATTGTATCTGAAAACAAGAAACCGTTTTGAGAAACATAGCCAATTTGCTCAGCCAAAGTATTTTGAGATAGACTGTTAATGTCTACGCCTCCGATTAAACATTTGCCGTTTTCAGAGCTATAGACTTTAAGCAATATTTCTCCAATTGTAGTTTTACCAGAGCCGGTGCGGCCAAGTATCCCAATAGTTTGGCCAGGTTTAATTTTTAAGTTTAGGTCTTTTAGCACAAGATTTTTATGGTCATCTGGATAGGCAAAGTTAAAGTTTTTAAACTCAATTTCAGAAGTTAAATCAGTAGCCAGAATGTTCTTGTTTGTTTTTAAGTATCTGGCAAACACAACTTCTTTTGTAGGTTTAACTTCAGTTTCGCTTTCCTTGTTGAGAGCACTTAAGAACACACGGCGCGAAACCATGGTTTTAGAAAGCATTGTGACAAAATGACCGATTGCAATCAAAGGCCAAGAAAGGGTAAAAACATAGGTAAAAAACAAAATCATGTCTTCAGATTGCAATTTGCCAAAAACCTTGCTTGGATAAATTATTATTAAAGAAAGTGTAAAAATTAAAACAGTTAAATTAAGCCCAGTAATCAGTTGGTTAAAGAATTGGTTTTTAAAACCAGACTTTGCGCTTTTAGAATAAGCCGTGCTGTAATTTTTGGCAAGCACCCCAAAATGAGCATAAGCCCAAGACTCTCTTAAAAAGGCCTTAATTACTGCGTGTCCTTGAAAAGTCTCTTGCACAAAGTCCTGCATTATCGTGTAGTTAGCACGAGAAGTCTTGAAGAGCAACCTCATTTGACGGCCAAAGTAAAGCGATACTGAAAATACAAAAATAAGTGGCACCAAAAAGGCAGTAGATGCAGCCCAAGACAGCGTAAACATTTTATATAAAGTAAAGCCACCTAAAAAAATAATATCGGAAAGCATTAAGAAACTCAGAGCCACGGTCATTCTAATTTGGTTGATGTCTTGAGTAAAGTATGCCATTAAGGCACCGGTTTTCGTGGTTTTAAAGTGAGTTTGACTTTGTTTGGTTTGCTTTTCAAACAGGTCTACGCGCATTTTGCTTTCAACTAATCTAGATGTACCAAAAAGTGCGAATCGCCAAATAAACCTACCTAAAATTAAAAGTCCAAGCAACATTAAAATAGAGGTGATATGGCTATACACCTCTATTTTTCTGCTGGTCAGTTCTGCTTTATTTGTTTTAAAAATCGCCAGAATTTCTTTAAAAAGTTCAGGAATTCTCAATTGATACCAGTTAATTACAACCAATACCGCTGCTCCAAAAAACAAATAAGGACTAAAACGAACAATTAGTTTTAAAAAATAAAATTTATTGTTTTGGTTTTTTTTCATCTAAAATCTTAAATAAATTAGTCTTCTTTAATTTCAACTCCATAGTTTTGACGAAGAGATTGCTCTAAACCGAAAGCAAAGTCTTCGAATCTAGCGATTTCTGCAAACATCAAAGCTTGTGCTTTCATAATATCTTCAATGATTTTCTTAAAATCAGGTGTGTCACCTTTATTAAAGACTAAAAAATAAAGAACTGCTTCTAAATAAGCCTCAAATTTCGCAGATTCGTCGTCTTCTAAAAGACTTGATAAAAAAACGCATTCTACCAAGGAACCTAAAATATAGACTTCTTTTTCCTTTTCAGAAAGATAAGAATCAGGGTGTTTAACTAAAATTTCTTTAAAAGCTTCAACTTGACGCTCTAAATAATTCATTAAACCGAAAGCATCTTCAATTTCTTTTTTTGTAAAGTCAACAGGAGCTAAATACAATTTTAAACAAGAAACTACATTTTCAAAAAGTCCCGCGACTAAGTAATTTTTTTCAATAAAACGATTTAAAACAGCAAAGTCATCTGACTGCGTAAACTCTCTGATTTGAGTAAGTTTAGACTCTTCTTTTAGCATTTGCCAACTGAACCAAAAAACTGCATTTTTTGGCGAACTATTTCTTTGGCGCGTTCAACTCCTGGTTTTAGGATTTTACGAGGGTCGTAGCCTTTGCCAACTTGATCAAGTCCTGCTTTAAAGTATTCGTGAAGCCCATCTCTAAAGGCTTGTTGCAGTTCAGTGTTCACGTTAATTTTAGCAATTCCAAGTTTAATGGCTTTTTTAACTTGCTCTTCTGGAATTCCGGTTCCACCATGCAAGACTAAAGGAAAGTTTGCGGTTTCTTTTGAAAGCAGTTCAATTTGCGCAAAAGATAGTCCTTTCCAGTTAAGAGGATATGGCCCATGTATGTTGCCGACACCTGCGGCTAGAAAGTCAATACCAAGTTCTTGCACTAATTTGGCTTCTTTAGGATCAGCAAGTTCTCCATTTCCAACTACTCCGTCTTCTTCGCCACCAATAGTTCCAACTTCTGCTTCAAAAGAAATGTTTTTGGCTTTAGCAAGCTGTATCAGTTCTTTAGTTTTTGCGTAGTTTTCCGCAAAGGCAAAGTGAGAACCGTCAAACATTACAGAAGTAAAGCCAGCAGCAATTGCTTTTTTGGTGCCTTCGTAAGTTCCGTGGTCAAGGTGCAGGGCAACAGGTACGGTAATTTGAAGGTCATCGTGCAAAGCAAAGACCATTTGCGCAACTGTTTTAAAGCCACCCATGTAGCGAATAGCGCCTTCTGAAACACCGATAATCACTGGGCTTCTTAGTTCTTCGGCAACTTCTAAAACTAAACGAGTCCATTCTAAATTATTAATATTGATATGAGCCACGGCGTAGCCACCTTGGCGTGCTTTGTGTACCATATCATGTGCATTTACTAACATAGCTAAATTTAATACTCCTTAAATCGATATTTGTTTTAAGTTAAAAAAGATTTATTTTTTATTAACTTGGCGATCAATGATGTCTTTAAGTACTTTGTGTGATTTTTGAATTGCCTTAGTTTCGCGTTCATCAAGTTCAAGTTGAAGAACCTCGCGAATTCCGGAAGCATTTATCACACAAGGAGTTCCAAGATATACATCTTTTAGACCGTATTCACCTTCAAGGTAGGCAGAAACTGAAAGAATAGCGTTTTCGTTTGAAAGAATGGCTTTACAAATTCTGGTCATCGCAGTGCCAATTCCGTAGTAAGTTGCGCCTTTGCGGTTAATAATTTCATAGGCTTTGTGTCGCACGCAGTCTTCAATTTCCATTAGTTTATCGCAGTTAACTCCGCATCTTTTTTCAAGGAATTTACCAAGTTTAAGGCCAGCAACAGAAGCAGCAGAAAATGCTGCGAACTCAGAGTCGCCGTGTTCGCCCATCACGTATGCGTGTACGTTTCTAGGGTCAACTTCAAGGTATTCAGACAAAGCATAGCGTAGACGTGCTGAGTCTAGGACTGTACCTGAACCAATTACTCTTTCTTTTGGGAAACCTGAGAATTTCTTAACAGCGTAGGTCATGATATCTACTGGGTTTGAAACTACTAAAAAAATTCCATTGAAACCACTTTTCATGATTTCCTTAACGATACCTTCCATAATTTTTAGGTTGATGTCAATTAACTCAAGACGAGTTTGACCTGGTTTTTGAGCAGCGCCTGCGGTAATTACCACGATTTCGGCGTCATGGCAATCTTTGTATTCTGCTGCATAAACTTTTACATGTGGTCCGTGTACTAACACGTCTTGCAAGTCTAGTGCGTCTCCTTCAGTTCTGGCTTTGTTGATATCAACAATCCCAATTTCTGTGCCTACTCCTAAAATTGTTGAGGCAAATGCGAAAGACGAACCTACTTGACCGTCTCCAACTAAGATAATTTTATTTTTTTTAATCATTTCTTGCTCCTTAATTATCTTTTTAATTATAATATAAATAAAGAGTTTTTTCTATCGTTTTCTTTAGATTTTAGGCAGATAACTGACTGCTTTAAGGGTGGTTTCGTGCAAATTTAAAAACTCTTTAAATAATTTTTAAATAACTTAAATATAGGCTTAAAAACGCTTAGTCGTGTTATAATTTAATAGTTAAATGAGGTACACAAATGCTTTGGAGTGATTGGCTAGTTTTTATATTATCTATCTTAATGGTTGCAAATGTATTACTGCAACAATCTAAAGATGATTTGCAAGATGCTTTTTCTGGTGATAAATCAGAATTATTTAAAAATAAAAAAGCACGAGGACTTGAGGCTGTTTTAAATATTACAATGGCTGTGTTTTCGGTTTTATTTGTAACATTCATCATCGTTAGTCGTGTACTAATTACAAAAGGTTTCTAAGTAAACCTTTTTTTATTTTTCAAAATGCACCGTTTTTTTACCAAAAACTGGGAGTTTGACCCAGAAATTAAACACCAAATTAAAAATGTGTTAAGACTACGCGAAGGTACACAAATCGAGGTTTGCGCAAACCAAGAATGTTTTTTAGGGGTGATCTCTTATCGTGAAAATGAACCTGTTTTTATCAAACAAACTAAATTAACTCAAAGCAAGGTTTTTAAAGTTGATATAGTTCAAGGTTTAACTGTTCCTAAAAAATGTGAGTTTGCCGTTAAACACCTAACTTTATATGGTGCAAGGAAAATTATGTTTGCACCCTTTCACAGGAGTGAAAGAAAACTTAAACCTCTTAACTTAAACAGAGCAGAAACTATTGCCAAAGAAGCCGCAGAAATCGCCAAGCGTTTTAAAGTTCCAGAAATTGAAGTACTTAGTACTTTATTTGAAATTGATTTTACTAAGTATGACTTGGTGTTGCTAGCCGACGAAGAGGCTGAGTTTGAAAAGAAGTTTAAGTTTACTGACTTTAAAGACAAAAATATTTTACTCGTAATTGGACCAGAAGGCGGTATTGATATAAGTGAGCGCCAGTTTTTTGAAAAACTTTCAAACTGCAAAATAGTTTCACTTGGCGAAAATATTTTAACCACAGAAAGTGCGGCTATTGGTATTCTTTGGGCTTTAAATAATTTATAGTTTTTAAGTATTTTAAGCACTTCATGTTAACTATATTGACGTTAATATGAAGTGCTTTTTATGTTTAGAAGAAATTGAAAACGAAATAAACTTTTTTACCTTTTTTAAGTTAAATAGAAATATTTTTTGCAAAACTTGTGCAAGGTCAAACGACTTTTCTTTAGTGCATGAAACTTTTCCAACAGCGCAAAACTCTGTGTGTAATTTATATTATTTTGAGCACTGCAATCCAGAAATACCTGAAGATATTTACCTACAATTTTTTGCACCAATTTTTACACAAAAAATCAAAACAGGCATTCCCATTTTCTTTTTGTTAGAGTATAATATAAGTGTAGATAAGGTTTTGAAAAAAGTTTTTAAAACCGATGTCATTATTCTCAGTTTAAGAAAGGTAGGAACAAATAATGAACATTAAAGTACAAGGCAAAAACGGATTTATTCCAAGTGAAAGTATTGAAAAATACTCTGAGAAAAAACTTGAAAAGGTTTTAAAACTAATTCCAGAAGACGATTTAAAAGTCAGAGTTGTCTGCAAAGTTTACAATGATATGCAAAAAGTAGAAATTACTTTAACTCTACCAAAAATTACAATGCGTGCAGAAGTTGAACAAAAAGATATTTATGCTGCAATTGATTTAGCGGTTGATAAACTACTTCGTCAATTAACTAAACAAAAAGATAAATTTGCTCTGCGTTTTTCTAAAAATAAGAATCGTGGTATTAAAGAAGAAAATGCCAAATTAGCGGATGCCATGGCAAAAACCAGTATTTACGGTGAAGACATTGTCAGAGTTAAATCAATTGCACTTGAGCCAATTACTGTAGATGAAGCAATTTTTAAAATGGAAACTCTAGATCACTCTTTCTATATCTTTAAAAATGTAGAAAACGAAAAAGTTTGCGTAATTTACCGCCGTAATGAAGGCAATTTAGCAGTTATTGAAACTGAGTAATTATCTCTTGTAATCTAAATAGTTTACTAATCACCCCGCTTCAAGCGGGGTGCATTTATAAATAGAAAGCAGGTGTTTATGTTAGACACAAAAATTAAAGAAATTATTGAAAAAGAAATGTTGCGCCAAAAAGACGGACTTGAACTAATTGCTTCAGAAAACTACGTTTCTAAAGATGTACTTAGTGCAGTTGGTTCAATCTTAACTAATAAATATGCAGAAGGATATCCATCTGCTCGCTACTATGGAGGCTGTGAGTTTGTTGACGAAATTGAGGCACTAGCGATTGAACGAGTAAAAAAACTATTTAATTGTAAGTTTGCCAATGTTCAACCGCACTCTGGTAGCCAAGCAAACGCAGCTGTATATCTTGCTCTTTTAAAACCAGGTGACACTATTCTTGGCATGGGTTTAAATGCAGGTGGACATCTTACCCATGGCTACTCACTTTCTTTTTCTGGTCAGTTTTACAAATGTTTTTCCTATGACTTAGACAAAAACACAGAACAGTTAAATTACCAAGAAATTGAAAAACAAGCATTTGAAGTTAAACCTAAACTAATTGTTTGCGGAGCATCTGCTTACAGCCGTGAAATCGACTTTAAACGTTTTCGTGAAATTGCCGATAAAGTTGGCGCTTACTTAATGGCAGATATCGCCCATATTTCTGCACAAGTTGCAGTTGGTCTGCATTCTGATGCTCTAAAGTATGCCGATGTTGTAACTACAACAACCCACAAAACTCTTAGGGGACCACGCGGTGGTTTGATTTTAACCAACGACGAAAATATTGCAAAAAAGGTTAACAAGGCTGTTTTCCCGGGAGTCCAAGGCGGACCTTTAATGCACGTAATTGCAGGTAAAGCGGTATGCTTCAAAGAAGCACTGGAACCAACTTTTAAGCAATATGTTGAACAGTATATAAAAAATGCACACACATTGGCTAATGAATTTGCTCGCCTTGGTTATAGAGTAATTTCTGGTGGTACTGACAACCATATAGTGTTAATTGATGTTAAACAAAAAACAGGTTTAACTGGACTGGCTGCTCAAGAAATTTTAGAAAAAGGACATATTACTGTTAATAAAAACTCAATTCCTTTTGACACAGAATCCCCTAAGTATACATCTGGAATCAGACTAGGTTCAGCGGCTTTAACTACCCGTGGCTTTAAAGAAAATGATTTTAAGGAAATCGTTCAATTGATTGACAAAATTTTGACCAATAGCACTAATCCAAAAGTTATTTGCGATGTTCAAAACAAAGTTCTTGCACTTTGCCAAAAGCATCCGCTTTACTACTAAAGTAAAACCCCTCTTTATTTAAGAGGGGTTTTAAATATTTACTCAACTACTTCAACAAGACCTACTTCGGGTTTTGCTGATTTGTCTATAGCAACCGTTGCTGCTTTCAAGATTTTTACACTAACTTCAGGGTGTTTTTCTTTAGTAATGCGCGCGCACTCAGCCACACAGTAGTCAAAACAAAGTCCAACAACATCTACAGTCGTATTTTCGTTAATTTCTTTGAAATTTAAAAGCAGGTCAACGCCATACTCCTCTTGGTTAATGTCTTGACCTTTTGAAATAATTAAACTGTTTGGAATTGTAGATATCAGTTTAAGCAGTTCGTGGTCTATTTCGGCACCTTTTGACTTTTGTACGCAATGCGCAGGCCAAGGTCCTCCTTGTTCATTAAAGGAACAATGATTTAAAGGATGCCAATCGCGGGTAAAAATTACCCAGTCGTAATTGTTTGCGTGAACAAGTTTAAGAATTTCAGCTTTGGCTTTTTGCCAGGGTTCAAGGCCAACTGCGAGCGTGCCGTTAATAAAGTCAGTTTGTGCGTCTATAATTGCCAGGATTTTCATAAATTCATTTTCCTTTCTTTATAAAAAAAGCACCTACTTTTTTTAAGCAGATGCAAACTCAGTTTTAAAGTGGCGCCCACTCCAGGTCTCGAACCTGGGACCTTCTGATTAACAGTCAGACGCTCTAACCAACTGAGCTAAGTAGGCGTGGGTGATAATTTAAAATAAAGAAAGAAACTGGCAGCTCCCTATTTTCACGCAACCGCGCTATCGTCGGCGTAAAAGTGCTTAACTTCTGTGTTCGGGATGTAAACAGGTGTTTCCACTTTGCCATCACCACCAGATTTCTT
>CAUTMU010000005.1:0-35843 GCA_963539535.1 uncultured Acholeplasmataceae bacterium
GAAAAATACTCTTTGGCAGCAATCCCCTCACGGTTTGTGTCATCAAAACCTTTAATTTCCTCTGCATATTGTTTTAGTTTAGTGTGTTCACTAAAACCAAACATTTTCAAAACTTCGGCTTGTAAAGTAATTTTGCTTTTCACAATTTCTTGCCATAGCATTTTCTTTGTCTCTTCTGCCCAGCTAAGTTGGGTATTTAAGGAAGTTAACTGTGAGTGAAAATTATTTAAACCTAAAACTGTACCGGCTGGATTGTGCTTTTCATCGCAAATAATCACAGATACGTTTTGCTTAATTAACTCTAAAAGAAGTGGGGAAGTTATAGAAGTTCTGTTACTTTCTAAAATTAAACAAGAAAGCTCAGAAATCAAGGCTTTTGTTTCTTTTTCACCATCATAAATCAAAAGATATCCGTGCAGCAGTGAAAGCTTTGAAGTTCTTTTAATAACCAGGGTTCTAAACATTTTTATTTAAAATTATATTTTTTAGTTTTAAAACCTGTTACTGATTCTTTAACGATAGAGAACGAATATTTTATTTCAACACTTTTGTGAAAATCACCTATTGTAGTTCTGATTTCATCTTTATTCTTTTTCTTTTCAATATCACATCCCAAGTCAAGAATCATTCCTTGATTTGAGACATCGCTTTTTAATAATATCCTTATAAATGCCACTAATAATTCAATTTGTTTAAAAAAATCAAGTTCACTAAATTTAGATAAATACGTAGTTAAATTAAAATTATTATCTAACAATAGCCTTTGTTGGATTGTTGTGGTAACTTTTTTATTTTCAAATAATTTTTGAACAGTTTCGTAAATTTCTTTCATTAGTTTTAAGTTGTTTTCTTTTGATAAAATTATTGCTTTTTTAGAATTATTTTTTGGTAAATAACTGTACTTTTTAAAGATGTCAACTAAGTCTGAATTCTCGCATTTCTTTATTTTTTCTGAATTTTCATCTTTTTCAGTGATTATATTATCATATTGTTTGTCAAGCCATCGGTAGTATAAATAATTTTCTTTTTGTTTTATTGTAAAATTGCATGTATTGTGATAAACGATATTTTCACCTGTTTTTCCAGCAAGTCTAACCTTTACACCATCTACTTCGCAAAGTGTACCTATAGGAATAATAGGTTTTGTTGCAATTTTTGAAAAAATAGATGCTGTTGTGGCTTCGGTTGTAAAATTTTCTGAAATATACTTTTTAAACTTTTCTAAGTTAAAAACTTTGCTGTCCTGATTTATTTTTTCATCATAGAATTGAGTACAGTGATAAATCGGCACCGGAACTATTTTTAAAGTACTTTTTTCCTTACCTTTTTTGTCTTTTGTTTTAAGTTCAACTATGGTAAAAAAAGCAGTGGCTGGTTTATTGTAATGAGCAACTTTTTCTTTAAATATACGTTTTACTGGGACACTACCTTCGTTTTTACCGTAAATTGTTTCATCCCAAAAAGCGCCGCTACTTTTAATTTTAGTCATTTTGGTCATCAACTGATCATCTGAATTAAAAATATTTTCAAAATATTCAAGGAAACTAATTTCTTTACCATTAACCTTTAAAGTTTTTTTAGGTATTGCTCTCTCTAAAATGGTAGGTGCTTTTTTGTCTTTAAACTCAAAGTTTCCGTCAATGTAATATTTATGTCTTGACTTAAAAATTTTGGCAAGCACATCATTTAAATAAGCGTCGTGTGCGTGGTGGAATTTATTTAAGTTTCTAAACTTCAAGAAATCAAAAGTTTTCCTAAACTCATCTACATAACTTGATTTTGAGTAAACTGGCTCAAATTCTTTGTTATCTTTGAATTTATAGTCTTTTAGAAAAACAATAAGTTCTTTATTGACCCAATCTAAAACATTTTTTTGTCTGTTTTCAAACTCAGTAATTTCATCTTGTTTAAGTTCAGTTGTTCTAGTTAAGCGAGTATATTTTTCTTGAGTGATTAGTTTGTGTTCTTTTAAATAATTCCAATGCTTAGTCATTCTTTCCCGCACATCAAGGGTAAGCGGATATTTATCTAATTTTTTGCGGTTTTCGTCTTTAGAAGTTAGTACCTTGTTGTTGTGAATAGACTCATCTGTAATTTTTGCCTGCGGATAAATATGGTCAATGTCATAATCTTCTAAGTTTCTAATATCAATTGCTTTACCTGTATACATGTCTTTGCCAAGTTGTGAAAAGTAAAGATATAGTTTATCACTCTTTAAATCAGGGTCTTTGTCTTGACTTTCAAGTTCGCCAATAAGTTTTTCTCTAAACTCATAGTCCTTTAAACTATTGATTTGTTTCTTAATTTGTTCGCTTCTAGAAGTAGTGCGTTTATTTTTATCTTTAAGGTTATTAGTGCGAGTAAACTCAAGAGTGACATGGGAAGGCAATTGACCGTTCATGATTTCAATAATTTCGTCAATTAGTTTATTGGCCTGAATTATTGGTCTTCTTGAAAGCGGCGGAACGAAGCGTTCTGCTAGATATTGATTTAAGTAATTTGGGTCATTTAAGTCAAGTTCTTGCTTAGTATTTTCAGCAGCAATTGCTTCAAGGTTAACAGATTCATCGCCAATAACTACGTAAATTAGTTCTTGTAAATTCAAATTAGACTCACGTAAATGAGAAATCACAGGTTGCCAAAGACCTTCGTTGTTTGCAAGCATAATTTCTGCTAAAAACTTGCGAGAAAGTTTACCTGCTTTATTTGATTTAACTTGCATAAGTTTGTTTAAAGTATCTATATCGATATTAGAATTGACAAAGTTTTCTTTGGTAAGTTCTTGCGTTAATTTAACATCTTTATTGATTTCAATTTCTTTAAACTCAGGTATATTGTAAGAATTTGCCAGTTCTTTAATGATTTCTAATTTTGCTTCGGTGTTGTTTTTGTCAGTGTAGCTGAAGTTATTGATTATTTCGTCAAAAAAAGCCACTTTTTTTGAATCTAAATAATCAGCAGGTGCTTTGTTTTCCAAACCAAATATTGACCTAAATTTTCTTTGAGCAGATAAAGAAAGTGGTAGAGTTGGTTTATCTGCGTTTAAATCCATACCTTTAGTAACTTTCTTTTCAAGTAGTTTTTCAATTGTTTTTAAAGTTAATTGATTTGCGCTATTTTCCAGTAAATATTGATAAAGTTTTACTTTATCTGCTTGGGTAATCGGAGTAAGTGCTTCACCAAAACGGAGTTTGTTTACGGTGTTGAAAAAAATGTAGTCTTGATAAAGTATTGTTTCTTGCTGCATAGTTTTTTCACCAACTAAATAACTACAAGTTCTCTGCATTCTGGCAATAAACTCTTTATTTGTCTTAATTTTGTCCACAACTTGATCTAAGTTAAATGGAGTTATTTTTTCATTTTCAAATCCTGGTTTTTTAACTATCCATTGGTTTTTGCCAGGGACATTTTTAGAAAGCGGACCGAGAAAGTACTCAGCCTTAAAGGTAAGCAAGGTTTCTATGCTTTTCTTAGTGTCTGCATCTAACGGTGAACACTTAAGAATTTGTCTCAATTCCGCTAAATGTAGTTGATTCATAACTTCGCGGCTATACTCAAAATTAGTTGGAGTGTAGAGTGTATATCCTGTGTTAACATCTTCAAAATTAGGATTTTCAGAAAGCAAGTATTTCACAAAATCCTTAAATTCAGGTCCCTTGCTTTCTGCTGTAGCTAATAAATTTTCCTTTATTTCATCGTTTTTAAAATAATCTGTTAGTATTTTTTTAAGTTCTTTAATAAAACCATCTTGATAAGCCTTTAAAGGACGCTTTTTACCTGATTTATATCCTTTACCATTTCCAATAAATTTCTCGTAAATTCCGTCTTTTTTAAAGATTTTTTTATATATGTCTGTTCCTTTAAAAAGTGTTTTTAAAAGGTGGGTTGTGTTTTGGTGGTTTTCAAAAAGTTTTATTTTAAAGTCAGTAATAGTCTCAGCATTTCCGTTCAAAATCTTTTCAGCCTGAATGATTGAAAAATATGAAAACATTTTTTCAATAGTGTGGTTTACTTCATCTACCACTGTATTTAAATCATTAAGTTCATTTTTCTTAAATGTTAGACCAGTTTTATCGCTCACACCAAAAAGCTTTTTGAAATTAATGACATTTCCAATAATTGCTCTGTAGATATAACCAGGAATTTTATTTTTTAATTTAGCACTTTTATCTGTAAAGTATGTGTTAATTTCAGAAATAACCTCTTCTTTTTTAAGAATCTCTTTTTCGTCTTCGCTATTTGCGTTCGCAAATTCCAAAACCTCTTCAACAATTTCGTTAAGCAAAGTTGCTTTTTGTTCATCAACATTTGCTAGATTAGAAAAATCAAGGTCAGAAGCAATTAAAAAATGCCCGCGGTTTTTTAGCATGTCGTGTGCTGCTAAAAATAAAAAGCGATAATATAGGCTGCGTGTTTTAAAAGATTCAATTTTTTCGGGATTAGTAAGTGCTTTTCTTAAATGATAAATAGTAGGAAACTCTTTAAAGTAATCTTTATCCTGGTATTTTATATCTTTAAAAAGTATGTTTGAGCCTTTGTGGGTTTGAGTAAGATGCAGGTTTTTAAAGAAATCCTTATCTTCTTTTAATACATAGTCTCTAAGCAGACCTTTAAGTAAATTTAAACGCCAGATTTTTTTACCTAAAGTTCTTCTCGCTGAGCGTGCACTTCTATATTTTGCAGAGTCTTCGGCTGCATCAAAAAGTCTAGCACCATAAAGGCGCTTGCCTTTTCTGACCACAATTTGATCGGTTTTGTCGCCAGAATCCCAGACTACTGCCCAGCCAATTGAGTTAGTACCCATATCAAGTGAAATTCCGTACCCAGGCTGTTTTTTTGCGATATCGTTTTCAAGAATAACGTTATCTGAATTTTGTTTTTCGTATTCCATTTTTCTTTCCTTTCTTTAACTTTTTGGCATCAAAAAAAAAAAAAAAAAATGTTTTTTGATTGAAATTAATACATAGGTATGATAACATATTTACAGCGGAATTGCACATCTAGGTTCAAATAAGATGGTCTTTGGTTCGCCAAAGATTTTTCGCACATATTAGAGCTTGTCTCATTAAAAAAGCCCTTAATGGGCTTTTTTAATTTTTGAAAATAAATTTAAAATAAATCGAAAGGATTTAAATACAATGGACTTTATTGGAATTGCTATATTAAAAGTTGGACTTGCCTTAGTGGTAGGTTTCTTTGGTGGTAAAGTTGCACAAAAATTTAAACTGCCGTCTGTCTCTGGCTACTTAATCGCTGGACTTTTCCTTGGACCTTCAATTGCTTTATTTACACCGTTTGAAGGTTTTATCACTGTATCTGAAATGAGTAATTTAAACTTCATAAAGGAAATTGCACTAACTATCATTGCGTTTTCCATTGGTTCTGAGTTTGGCTTTAAAAACTTAAAGAAAATTGGAAATAAAGTAGCGATTATTACTCTGCTTGAAGTTCTAGGTGCTGTGCTTTTAGTCTTTATCTTAATTTTATTTATTCCAAAACCTGCAGAAATTATGCAAAATAGTGCAGGAAAATACACCTACCTACCATTTTCAAAGAGCAATTTAGCATTTACAATGTTGCTTTCTGCAATGGCTGCAACTACTGCGCCTGCCGCTACTTTGCTAGTGATTAAGCAATACAGAGCACACGGCCCTGTTACTAAAACAGTTTTACCGATTGCTGCGCTTGACGATATTTTTGGAATTATTGCCTTTGGTTTAATCTTTGCAGTTGCCAAAGTTATCTTGCCACACACCACAGGTGGTGCCACATCTTCTTTAGCATTTGGGGTAGCTAAACCTTTTATTGAAGTTTTTGGCTCAATAATTGTAGGTATTTTAGTCGGAGTTACTCTGGCTTTTCTTGCAAATATGTACGACAAAGACCGCGATGACATTCAAGTGCTTGGCTTTGCTTCTGTAGTAATCTGTCTAGGTCTGTCTTACTTTCTTAAAAAAATAAGCAATGGTGCTGTGGAAATCTCGCCACTACTTGCAAACATCGCAGTTGGCGCGTCTGTTGCTAATTTAGTTAAAAAGCCACACAGGACATACAACGCAATGAATGACTTTTCAACTCCTCTCTACATTTTATTTTTTACGCTTTCTGGAGCCTCACTTGACCTTAGAATGTTTGGCCGAACTAGTCCTGTACTTTTTGCAATTATCGCTCTTTACATTATTGGCCGTTCTGTTGGAAAGTATGTCGGTGCTTCAGTTGGAGCGCGGGCTGCTAAAGCCGATCCAATGGTGCAAAAATACATTGGCTTTGCTCTACTTCCACAAGGTGGGGTATCACTCGGTTTAATTGTAATTGTTGCCAACTCCATGCGGGAGTTTGGCGCCACAATTGCGGCAATTATCTTAATTACCACCTTGTTTTTTGAAACTACTGGTCCTTTATTTTCTAAGTTCGCGATTTCCAGAGCTGGTGAGATTAACGGACTTGATAAGTTTAACGAAGTTACTTTTTAATTCAAAATTATTTTTTAAAAAAAGGAGTAAATTATGGAAGCATTATTTATTGTTTTAAATGACACCGATCACCTTGAAGATATTATGGAGAAGTTCTTAGAACTTGGCGTAAAAGGGGCAACCGTGGTAGACAGCGATGGCATGGCTGGTTATATCGTGCGCTCACACCCTGGTATGAACTCACTTCTTTCTGGACATTTTGCTAAACTTGGCAAAAGCTACAACCCAAATAGCAAAACCATTTTTACAGTTGTCAAAGACCACGAAATGGCAGACCGAGTAGCTGGCGCGATTAAAGAAATTTTAATCAACACCGAAAAGAAAATAATTGGGTTTATGTTTACAGTTCCTGTTTCTAAAATCTACACTCTGTCTAACCACTAATTTAACAGAAAAATACCTTTTTTTTAGTCTTAACTTGCCTAAATTGAAAAGGTATTTTTTATTTTGTATAATTAACTAACTAAAAGGAGCAAAACTTGGACTTAATTAAAGCAAACAACTTAGTAAAAACTTACGGTAAAAAAGAAACACAAGTAGATGCCCTAAAAGGCATATCTTTTTCAGTGGCAGATGGCGAAATTGTTTGTATTTTAGGAAGGTCCGGTGCGGGTAAATCCACACTACTAAATATTCTTGGCGGCATGGACTCAGCAACTTCAGGTAGTCTACTTTTTAAAAACCACAACATTAGCACTTATTCAGAACGCGAACTAATTGAACACCGACGCCAAGAAATTGGCTTTGTTTTTCAGTTTTATAACTTAATTTCTAACTTAAATGTGTATGAAAACGTAGAAATTGCGCGTTTTGGTAAAAACTCATTTAACTCAAAAGAAATTCTTAAAAGTGTAGGTCTAGATAAACGTTTAAAAAACTTTCCACAACAGCTTTCGGGTGGAGAACAGCAAAGAGTGGCGATAGCCCGTGCGCTTGTTAAAAATCCAGACCTTTTGCTTTGTGACGAGCCAACTGGAGCACTTGACATTAAAACTGGAATTGAAGTTTTAAAAATTATTCAAAATTTAAATAAAGAACACAAAAAAACCATAATTATCGTGACTCACAACTCAGAGATTGCAAAAATTGCAGACCATGTAATTGAATTAAAAGACGGTCAAATTTTTAGAGATTTTAAAAATAAAACTCCGTTGGCAGTTGACGAACTAAAGTGGTGATGGTCAGTATTTTAAATAAAAAAATATTAAGAACTCTGCGCAAATCAACAAAGCAGTATGTTGCGCTATTTTTAATTTTGACCTTATTTTTTGTGCTTTTCTTTGGTTTAGTTGCATCTTATCGCGACCTTAAAACCAGAGTTGAAAAAGTCTACAAAGAAAGTAACTTAACACACTCCTTGATTGCCAATACTTACCTAAAAGAAGAAGACAAAGCACGCGCCAAAAAAGCACTTTACAATATCGGGCTAAAGCTTAGTGACTACGAGATAGACACCAGAGGTTCGGCTTTGCTTAACTTAAAATTAGCAACTGGCTTTACTGAGTCTGAAATCAAAAGTAGTCCAAGGGTTCGCCAACTAAAAGCAGACATTGAAAAATACAAAAGATACGTAAACTCTGGTTTTATTGCTTCTGAATACGAAGTGACTTTAACTAAAAAACCCATCTGGCAAGAGCGAATTTCCAAAAGTTATGTGGTGTACGACCACGAACAAAAAGAAATTAAAAACCCGCAGCACGGGATTTTTGTAAAAGTTGATGAGTTTAAAAAACTACCCAGAGTCGGAACTCCTTTAGAAATAGATGTGCCAAAGAAATACCTTGAACTGCTGCTTGCAGAAAAAGGCTACAAGATTGACCACAACACAGGAGAAATCGTTTATAAAAACGGAGATTTAGCCTTCAAAGGCTTGGAAAGACTTTACTTTGATGGTAATTTTGAAAGTATTTTGACTAACCGTTCATATCTAAAAGACCAAACTGGCCAAAACCTACCATACCAATTTAACGAAGCATTTTTGTCATACACGGCTGTGCGCGGTTTTTTAAAGTCAATTGCTGAAAACAAAACCAGACTAAAAATTGTTGTGCCTATTGCAGGATACGTGTATACTGGTGAAACCATTCAAAAAAATGTCTCTCAACTCCAGGCTTTTTTAGATACCGAAACTTTGTTTCACGAACTAGGTCTTCAAAAACCTAAACTAACTGGGCTACTGGCTGGCATTCAAATGCTAAACGATTTTATAGTTTGCCAACAAACCGCTGAGTTTAAAAAAGAGTTTAAAGAAAATAACTTAGTTAACTTCCGTCCACTTGCTAAAAGCAAAAAAGACTACGCAACTCCTAACTACAACGGCGACTACTTTGCCCTGCTTAGACAAAACTACAAAGACGAGTTTTTCAAAGACTTATTTGCGCAAGTTGAGCGCCTATACAGTTTTCCCGGAGTTAAAGAAAAACTGCTTAGTAAAGAAGTTCAACAAAACAAAAAACTTTTAGTTGAACTACTTAAAATCCCGCAATTTCCAAACCAAATAAATGTGCGTTTTTTAAACTCTAAAAACCCAGAAAACACAGCCAAAGAGTTTATTTTAGAATATGAACGCTTACTTAAACAAGACAACAAAGGTGGTGGAACTTCATCTAACAGATTTTTATATGCTAAAACTGGACAAACCTTGTTTACAAACAATGTGATAAACGAAGACGTTGGTCTGACTTTCTACTCAGCCTTTATCTATCCCCTGGTTTTCTTTTTAGTTTCACTACTAATTTTTGTAACTACATCTTCGCAGTTAATTATTAGGGAAAGTAAAGAAATAGGCACGATGAAAGCGATTGGAATTAGTAGAAAACAAATTTTTGGCCACTACCTAAAAATTAACCTGCTATTAGTATTTAGTTCACTTGCGGTTGCTTTAATAATTTCTCCGTTTATCGTTCCACAAGTTCTAAAGACCAAATACAATTTGCTTTACAATCTGCCTAAATACCACTATATCTTTCCGTGGTTAGAAGTTATGCTGTCTTCTACTTTGGTAATTTTAATTACTAGTTTAATTCTATTTTTAGTAATCAAAGCCGAACTTAAGAAAAACCCAGTTGAGTCAATGCTTGGAACCACAACCAATTTTGGTATGAAAAAAGCAAGTTCCGTAAAGCGACATTTTATGCTTGCAATTGCTTTTAGAAACATTAAAATCAATTTATTTAGATCGCTTCTAACAATAGTCGGAATCGCTGGCTGTACAGGTTTAGTTATCGCATCTTTTGGAATCATTGACACCATTAACAAAGGAATTGACAATGACCTTTACAGTTACTACAACAATGTAGACGCCGCAATGCTGCACCTACGTGGAAAGTCCAGAGAAGTTTTAAGTAGTCTTTCAAAACTAGAAATCAAAGGTAAAAAAGCTGTTTACTACGCGGAACCACTTTACAACGAAAACTCTTTTGTGCAAGCAGAAAATGGCCAAACAAAGCGAGTTTCACTGCTTGGTATTTCCAAAAACTCAAGGTTTTATCACCCTCAAAACGGGGTTCGCCGACTTGGCGAAAAAGAGGTATCTGTTTCCAAAAGAGACGCCAGAGCCTTGGGATTAAAAGTTGGCGACTACTTATCGTTTACAATACTTGGTGAAACTTACCGTTTTAAAGTTGCTGAAATTAGAGAAACCTTTTTTGTAAACGGAGTTATCTTTAACCGAGAAGACTGCGCAAACGAACTGCTTGACAGCACTAATGTAATCTACGCAAAACTTGCAGAAGGCATTACTAAAAAAGACATAACTAAGGTTTTGAACCACAACTTTATCGGCAGCGACAATAACTTTGGACTTGCCGAAATCAAAGACCAAGAAGCACTTGGTTATATCGGCAAAGTTATAGAAAGCAGAGAAATTCAACGAATAATTTCTAAAGTTACAGATGTAGTTTACTCATCTGCAATCACTCTTTTGAGTTTCGCGATAATTTTAGCAATTGTTGTGCTTTATAACTTAGTTAGACTAAACTTTGAAGAGAGACTGAGAGAAATTGCTACTTTAAAAGTCCTTGGCTTTTTTCAACACGAAATCGCGATTTCTATCTTTATTGAAATGCTAACGCTTTCTTTAATAGGACTGACAATAGGACTAGCACTTGGTTATCCTTTCCTTTATTTTTACCTTGGCATTAACGAAGTTTCTTACATTAACTTCATGTATAACATTGAGTGGCTATCTTATGTTTTCACAATTGTTTTAATAGTGTTTGTCAACGCTGTACTTTCGTTTTATATGGCCTTTAGAGTAAAAAAAGTGCCAATGGTTGAATCGCTTAAATCTGTGGAGTAGCAAGATGAAAAGAACAATTTTAACTCGTATATTTGAATTAAATGCACTGGCTTTTTTAGTGATAATGTCTTACTTTTTTCGCCCATTTTGGTTAATTCCAACTTACTTGGTTGCAGCAATAGCTTTAATTTACCTGCAAGGCGCTGTTGTAATTTTGAGTATGATATTTCTGCTACCAAGTAGACCTAATAAAAAAATATTTAGTTTTCTGCTGACTAACTCTGTGTATTTTTTAAACCTCTACATTTTTAGACAAAAGTATGTTTTTAAAGGCACAGAAAGCATTGTTAGAAACAAAACTTACCTGTTTGTTTCTAACCACAAATCAGAATTAGACCCATTTGGCTATTTAGAGATATACGATAAATTAGCGCTAGCCTTTACACCAAAATCAGAGCTTTACAAATCCCTGATTTTAAGAAAAGTTTTTAAAATGCTTAACTGCATTAAAATCTACAGAGCAGATATTAGAAAAACTTTAGTTGAAATGAATATCGGCATTCAAAGAGCACAAGCCGGACAATCTTTTTTAACCTATATAGAAGGTGGGATTAAAAACCGTACACTTGAAGAAATTGAAGAAGTAAAACCAGCGGCTTTGAAACTTGCCTATAAGGCAAAGGCTGAAATTATGCCTGTGGCTTCATTCGGAATGGTCCAGAAAAACAGGTTTTTTCCTTTAATCAGGAAGACTGTCTATCTTTACTTTTTAGAGCCGATTTCTTATAATTCATATTGTTTAGAGCCAACTGAAGACCTGGCTTTAAAATTAAAAGACCAAATAAACTTAAAGATTAAACAACATAAGGAGGAAATGTCTCATGACAATGTATGATTTGATTTTAAAAAAACGCAACAACGGTATTTTAACTGACGAAGAACTAACTTATATTATTACTGAATACACAGCCGGTCGTGTGCCAGATTACCAAATATCTGCACTACTGATGGCTATATACTTTAACGGAATGACTCCAGAAGAAGCAACTTCTTTAGCATTAATTATGGCAAAATCAGGTGAGATGCTTGACCTTTCTGAAATTAACGGAGTTACAGTTGACAAACACTCAACTGGCGGAGTTGGCGACAAAGTTTCTTTAGTTTTAGCGCCAATGCTAGCTGCCTGCGGTGTTAAGTTGGCCAAAATGTCTGGTCGTGGACTTGGACATACAGGCGGTACTATTGATAAACTTGAGTCTATCCCTGGTTTCAAAGTAGAACTTGCGCCAAGTGAGTTTATTTACCAAGTTAACAAAATTGGTGTATCTATAATTGGTCAGTCTGCCAATATCGCACCTGCTGACAAAAAACTATACGCGCTTCGCGACGTTACTGCAACAGTTGACTCAATTCCGTTAATTGCTGCGTCTATTATGTCAAAAAAACTAGCGTCTGGCGCTAAATGTATTTGCCTTGACGTTAAATGCGGAAGTGGCGCTTTTATGAAAAACCAAAAAGACGCAGAGGCTTTGGCTAGTCAAATGATTTCAATTGGTAATTTAGCTGGACGCAAAATGGCGGCAGTCATAACTAATATGGACGAACCACTTGGCCACAAAATCGGTAACTTACTTGAAGTTATAGAAGCATATGATAACTTAAACGGCAAAATCACTCCTGACTTAATGGAAGTCTGCGTGACAATTGGCTCAATTTTACTTCAAAACGCCAAAGGTGTTACAGAGTCAGCGGCAAGAGCAGAACTAAAAGCAGCAGTTGAAAGCGGCCGCGCTAAACAAGTGTTTTTAGATTTTGTTAAAGCACAACACGGAGATATTTCTGTGTTTAGTGATTTAACTAAATTACTAAAGGCTAAAAAATTTGAACTAAAAAGCCCAGAAAGCGGTTATATTGCTAAGTTTGATACAATCAAAATCGGCGACGCTGCACGTTTACTTGGTGCCGGTAGACTTTCAAAAGAAGACGTGCTTGACATGGCAGTTGGTATTGATTTAATTAAAAAAATCGGTGAAAAAGTTGAAAAAGGTGAAACTATTGCCGTAATTTACCACAACGAAAAAGGCCTTAAAGAAGCCGCCGATACTCTACTTGGTTCAATGACTATCTCTAAAACCAAACCTGCCGACACTGTGTTAATTGAAAAGGTACTTCGCTAATATTGACAGAAAAAAATCAAGGTGATGAACCTAATCAAAAACGAAACAGCGAAACAAGCAACCAAAAACTAACCTTAACCCGTCTTTTAGTTGAAGGTTCTGCCGCAGTTGCTTTAGCAGTTGTCTTTTCAATACTAGGTAAGTTTACCGCTGCTCCTTTTAAGATTTCGCTATCTATGGTACCACTTATCTTATTTGCTTTTAGAACAGGCTCTGTCTATTCTTTGTTAGTTTCGTTTACCTACAGCATCTTTAATATGCTTTCAGATGGCGCACCTGTGCACATTGGCTCTGTTTTTCTTGACTATATACTGCCGTTTACTCTGCTTGGTTCTGTGTTTTTGTTAAAAAAAGTTGTGCAAGAAATTTCTTTTAAGTCTTACTTAATCGTGTTTTTTGCAGTTTTGATTTTATGCGTGCAGCGATTTTTGTTTCACACCTTATCTGGTGTTCTTTACTTTGGCAGTAGTAAAAAAACTTTTAGTCAAAACCTAGTGTTTTCACTAATTTACAACGCCAAATATCTATGGTTGACATCTCTGACTACTATTTATCTAGTAATCGCCTTCTTCAAACCACTGATTAGTAAAGAAAAAATCATCTAGTTCTTGCTCACCGATCATCTTATCTACACACTTTAAATAATTTAAACAGGGGGTGTCCCCTGTTTTTATTTGGTAGGCATCTTTTAAAAAAGCAGAGTAAGGAATAGATTTTCTTCCGCTTGTATACCAAGGCAAGATATACTTTAAATCCATAACGTAGGTTTTTTGATAATAAACCCACTTAAAAATAATAAAGGCTGTGCCTTTGTGTGCAAAAACTTGCTCAAGATGTTTAATTTGATGTGGCTGAATATTGGCAAGCGGAAACGAAGTTTTAGAGTTTGTTTCCTTGGCTTCAAAGTCTATGTAGTGTCCTTTATAAATTCCGTTATAATCGGTTGTTGAAGGGGTTTTATAGTAAGCCTCAACAATTTTTGCCCGCGACCTTTTAGGATAATTTACTCTAACTATTTGCACAGGAGTGGGTTTTTTGTAAATTAAAGCGATTTGATTGTCGCGGTAGTATTCGTTTGCTGTATTGATTTCTCTTTCTAGTTCCATTCCCAGTTTTCGCATCTTTTTTCACCTATTTATCTAGTATATATTTAACATTTGAACACTAAATTACTTAATACTGCTCATTGATTTATGGATTATTTAACAGCGTAATTAAACTTATATAAATGTGTTTAATTTTTAAAAAGTTACATTTTTCCTTAAAGGATAAGCGCGAAAACATAAGTCTGAATGCTATAATTCTTTTGTTATGGCGAAAGATGCGAAAAACTTAAAAATTTCAGATGCAACTGTTCAAAACTGGAAAAGATTGGATAAAAATCTAGAAGAATCTTGCTTTTCAAAAAGAGCAAATAAGACTGAGTCTAAGAAAAAAATAATACCAAAAGAGTATATGAACTTGGGTGCTGAAATTGATTTGATACTAGATGAAATTGATTTTGACAGAGCAACTGAAACAACCATCAACTCGCTAATTTTAAAGTATCTTTTTGACTTAAAACTTATATACAAAACTGATAAAGGTTTTACTTCTCAAAATAAATATATCGAAGATTTTATCATTACAATTGGCAAAGATTACTATCAAATTAACTTTGATTTTACCGCTTATGTTGATATTGATTTACTTGGATATATCTACCAGTTACTAAAGTTTGAAGGCGACAAAAATATTGCAGGTTCTTACTATACTCCTGCAAATATCGTACATAAAATGATAGATAGTCTAGACCTTAAAGATAAAAAAATCTGCGATCCTTGCTGTGGAAGTGGTGGATTTTTAAACGAAATTGCAAAAACTAAGTTAGTAAAACCTGAAAATATTTATGGCTACGACATAGACAAAATTGCTGTCAAAATCATTAAGTGTAATCTTTTTGTGTTTTTCAAAAATGAAGTATTTGAACCAAATATTTTTTGCGCAGATTTTTTAAAAATGTCAGACAACCCTCATTTTGATTTAATTATCACAAATCCACCGTGGGGTGCCTATATTGAAAATCACCTAAGTGATTTTAAAGAAATTCATTCAAAAGAGTCTTTTTCTTATTTCATTTACCAATCAATTCAAAAAACTAATAAAATAGACGGTAGATTGTGCTTTCTTTTACCTGAGTCTTTTTTAAATGTCCGAACACACAGAGACATTAGAAAATACATTGTTGAAAATACAGCGATTTGTAAAATTGAATATTTTAAAAAGCCTTTTAATAATGTGCTAACAGATGCGATTTCAATAGAATTAACATTCACTTCAAAAAACAAGATTGCGATCGTAGAAAAATCAAGCGAACATAAAATCAACCACGATAGATTTGAAAAAGATAAAGACTATATTTTTTCTTTATATGACGACGAAAAAAATTTAATATTAAAAGAAATTGAAAACAGAGATTGCTTCAGGTTAACTGATTCTAAATTTGCACTCGGCATAGTGACTGGCAACAACAAAGAACTAGTTTTAGAAAGCAAAACTAAAGACTCAATGCCAATTTATACAGGTAAAGAGATAAAGAAATATATCGCCGAAAAACCAAAAAAATTCATAGTATACAATAAAGAAAAATTCCAACAAGTTGCAAGTGATGAGTTTTATTTTGCTAAAGAAAAACTAATTTATAAGTTTATCTCTAACAGAAAACTGATTTTTTCTTATGACAACAAAAAAACTTTGGTCTTGAACTCTGCAAACATTTTAATTCCTATAAACACACCAGTTAACATCAAAGCACTATGTGTGCTACTTAATTCAAATGTATTAAACTTTTATTTTCGCCATAAAATAAACCAAATCAAAACTTTAAAATATGACTTGCAAAACTTACCTATTCCAACTATTAACGCCAAAACAGAACAACTTTTTACAGATTTTATAGATGGTAAAGCTAATGATGAGTTAAAAATACAGTCTGTTATTTACAAACTCTACGGTTTTTCAGGTGAACAAATTAAAATAATTGAAAAGGATTTGAAAAATGGAAAGGCTTAAAGAAATTTTAAATCAGTTAAGACTAAAGTCTAAAAATAAAAGTTTAGGTGACAGTGAACTTGAAAGTATTTTTAGTATTTATCCGTTTAATAAATTTGAGTATATAATTTGTGGGCTTTTAGCAGACAAAATTATTGAGTTTGACGATTACTTAAAGATACGAAACGACTATATTTCTAGAAATAAGTTTCTGCATCTTTTTGAAATCACTTCACCGAGGGGATTTGGCGAAATGTGGGCACAAACTCACTTAAACGAGTTAGTTCAAGAGTTTGAAAGGCCTAGTAAGAAAACAGATGCAAATTACCACGGAGAATATGACTTTTTCCTACCTTTGCAAATCGGAGATGGTATAAAAGTAGAAGTGAAGGCTTCGCGAGCAGTTGACTCAAAATCAGATGAACAACTTACGATAAAAGCCTTAGCAACAGACAGCAAAAAAACTTTTAATATGAACTTTCAACAACTAAAACCTGAATGCACAGATGTTTTTATCTGGATTGGTGTTTGGCGAGACAAAATTAAATATTGGGTTCTTTCTTCAAGTGATGTGAAAAACAATAAATACTATTCTAAAAATCAGCATAGTAAGGGTCTAAAAGAAATTCAAGAAGGACAACTTTGGATAAACGAAAAAAATATACACGAGTTTGATGAGTTTTTGACTTCACCTGCGGACATTAAAATTATGACAGTGCTAAAGGCAAATAAAAATATATAGGTTATTTAGTTTTACTATTGCTTTAACTTACTCACCAAACTAATTTCTTTATTTGTGGTTTTTTATTACAATAATGATTAGTTTAGTTATTAACTAAACTCTCGATTTTTTTATGACACTTTAAAAAAATCCCCAGTCCCATACACTATATAAAAATCTATAAAACTGTAACTAAGCTTAAAAAACACAAATTCAGACCTAAATTTTGCTGAATTTGTGTTTTTGTTTTCTAATAAATAATTGTTTTTGTGTTCTTCCGTATAAACGACATTATGTTTTTTAACCGGACAGTTTGACTTAATTTGTCAAATTGTCTTTTTATATAAGACAGTTTAGTTATTTTAAGTCAAACTGTCTCCTATTATAAGACAAATAATTTGTTTATTTTTCATTTATCGACTAAAATGTATATGCATAGCAGAGGAGTATTAAATGATCACTAGAGAAAAATATTTAGCATCTATTAGAGGATTTTATGAAAGTGATTTGGTTAAAGTAATAACAGGTGTAAGAAGATGCGGCAAATCGGTAATACTTGAAACTATAATGTCTGAAATTAAGCAAAAAACAGATAACATAATTTATCTTAATTTTGAAAGAATTGCTGATTTTACTAAGGCTGGCAGCGTTGAAGAACTGTTAAACTACGTAAAAACAAATAGAAAAAATGGTAAATGCTACTGCTTTTTTGATGAAATTCAGGAAATTGAAAATTGGCAGAAAGCAGTTAAAGAATTAAGACTAGATAACTGCTCAGTGTTTATAACTGGTTCTAACTCTAAATTACTTTCAAACGAGTTTTTAACATTGCTTAGTGGTCGTTTCGTTTCTTTTAGAATTAGACCGTTTGTTTTTAAAGAAATTAGTGAATACACAGAAAAACACAACTCTAAAATTGACATTTCAAATTACTTAATTTGGGGTGGGTTTCCCGGTAGGTTTAATTTTAGTTCTTTAAATGATACAAAGGCATATTTGAACGATTTAGAAAAAACCATAGTGGTAAACGATTTAATTAATAGATATAAGATTAAAAAAGATGTGATATTTAAGAAATTGGTTAACTATGTGCTGGTAAGCAATTCACGAATTTTTTCAATTAGGTCTATTCACAAACACATGAAGATAGATTTTCCTGACCTGGCAATGTCTACAGTTGTAAACTTTTTAAAATATTTAAAAGAAGCATACATTATAGAAGAAATTCCAAAGTATTCAACCAAAACTAAAAGAGAACTTAGATATTATGGAAAAATATATAATTGCGATGTTGGACTAAATTCAATTAAAGCAGATGACAGTCGTTATGACTTGGATCATAATTTAGAAAACATTGTTTACAACGAACTAATTTATATGGGATACAATGTAAAAATTTTTGACAATCAAGGAAAAGAAATTGACTTTATTGCATCAAAAGAAGGCAAAACTTTTTATATACAAGTCGCCTATAGTGTAGTTGATGAAAAAGCCTATACCAGAGAAATGAGTGCTTTTTATAATTTAGATAATCGCTTTCAAAAAATATTGATAACTAATGATGATTTTGATTTTTCTACTTCAACAGTTAGACATATCAAACTAAAAGATTTTTTAATGCTTAACGAATTATAGTATTATTTTTTGTTTTAAAATTATCCTCTTCGGTTGTACACCTCTGAGCCTAAAAACATGCTCTTTTATTTTACAACTATATAGATTTACCTCAAATTTTATTACCAACATGATTAAGTTTATTACCAACTTATTTTCTTAAATGTAGACCTTTTTAGCTGCAAGTGATATTAGTTTAGCAATAAATGTATTAGTTTGTAATATAGCCTAGCAAGGCTATATTAGCGCATACTCATTGTTTAAAATAAATCAAGTTTGTTATTATTTATTACCAACTTTATTACCAACATGATTAAGTTTATTACCAACATTTGAAGCAAATTTATCTTATTATTTTAATAAAAAACAACTATATAGAGAAACCTGGCTGATGTAAATTGTATTTAAATAATTAAAAAGAGTGTCGCCATCTCTTTTTAATTTCTAATTTAATTTTAAATCAAAACCTTCCAATAGCCGTTTTTGTTTGCCCCTTCTCTTTGGATAATATTGTATGATTTTAGAAGTTTAAGGATTCTGTCAACAGCAGTATCGCTTATTTCACAGGTTTTGGCAAGTTCAGCAATTGTGATTTTAGGATTATTTCTAATTTCAGCAAGAACCTTGATTTGTGATAAGTTTAATTTGATTTCCTCATCATTATTTTCTTCTTTGCTTGCAAAATCATTAACTTTGTTGTAGGGTATAGTCACTAAAATAGAATTATTTGCTATCTTTATGGTGTTTTTGCCATAGGTGTTTGTAATTAAAGGGATGCCTCTGCCGGTTTTTTCACTAATTTTCAGTTGCAGAAAAATTTCAGAAAGTTTATCATTTACTGGTATTGAATGGCCGTTATAAAAACCTTCTAAGGTTTGCAGAGTAGGAAGCTCACCACGCGAAAGAATTTCTATTCTATCTGAAAACGCAGTAAACATTGGTTCATTCAAATTGACCCATTTGTTGTGAAGAAAAGCATTAACAACAGCCTCTCTAAATGCATTTTCATTAAATAGCATCACTTCTTTTCGCTCCATTAGGCGATTTTCTTCATAGGCCTGTGGAATGTTTAAAATATTTCCGAAGTCCAGGACTTCTTTTAGCGAAACTAAAAGACATTTATAACCAAACTCTCTAACAGAGTGCAGGAGACTTGCTTTGTTTTTACCAGCAAAAACTGCAAACCTAATAGGAATATGTGAGTTGTCAGAAAGCAATTGGGCTAAGATATTGAATTTATTGTCTTTAGTCAACAGTCCTAAGTTTTCTTTAAAGTTGTGCTCACTTAGTTTAATTCCTTTAAAACTATAGAAAGCAAACAATTGCTCAAAAGTTAAATCTTGGTATTCAGATTCTTTTGTACAAATTGTTGGTAGTCCGAAAATTAGAACTGAAAATAGATTTGCTTCACGTTCAGGGTATTTTTTAATGTTTTCTTTACTTGAACCGATTCTGATATATCTTTCGCCAGCGTATGAGGTTGGAATAATTTTAGCAGCAGGTATAACTAAAACTACTAACCTTTTTTTGTTAATTTGAATTTCATTAAAACTAAACAAAATACTTGGAGCAAGTTTGCGTGCCAAAATATGTTTAATTGGTTCTTGTTTAAGTTCTGCGTTAAAATTTATATTTGTACCGACAATTTCTTTAGTTTGATTGTTAATACCCCAAATTAAGTATCCATACTCTTTTCCAAGAATCGCAGTACTATTAGAAAGTGACGATATATATTTTCCAACTTCGTCAACGTCAAAAGTGTTTTCTTTAAATTCAAACCACTCGCTTTCATCTTGTAATTCTATACAATCTTGAACTATTTTTTTTATTTTTTCATCATTCATTTTATTACCAACCTTACGTATAGTTATGATATCAAAAAAATAGTAATAAATCAAATAGTAATTACAACTACTTTTAAGTTTAATGACTAAATAAACTTACAATTATGAATTCTTAGTTTTATAAAAAGGTTTTATAAGGTAGTATTAGAATTAAATTTTCATTTGTGATAATTGCAGGAAAATTTCATTTTTATGAGTATAGCTAATCTTTTAAACAACCAATTGGAACTACAAGCACGCCATCTTCTCTAATGTAGCCGTATTCAGTTCCGGTAATCACTATCTTTAAAGTTGGCGGTGGTAATTGCATTTGTTGCTCTGTTTTATTTTTTTCAATTACAAGTCTTTCAATTTCGAGTAAATGTTTAGCCGCCTTATCTATTTCACTTGCTCCTAATTTAATTTCAATTAATGCATATCTACCATTTTCTAAATGAAGTACGCAATCTGCTTCAAGACCATATCGGTCTCTATAGTAAGAAATTCTTCCATTGTGAACAGATGAATAAACTCTTAAGTCTCTAATTACTAAAGACTCAAATAAGAAGCCAAGAGTTTTAAAATCCCTGTCAAAATACTCAGGGTTAATACCAAGTGCTGCAACTGCCAATGACGGATCACATAAATTTCTTTTGACAGAAGAACGAATTGCAGTTTTTGAACGAATTGCTGGACACCAAGCATTAACATCATCAATAATATGCAAATTTCTAAGCGCATCTACATAATTTTCAAAAGTTTTCAAGGAAATTTCAGTAGCGGTAGTTGCATCTTTAAAAATTGTTTTACTATCAGTAAGTGTACATATATTTCTTGAATATGAACGTAAAATGTTTTCAGCCAGTACCTTGTTTCTCGAAACTCCATCTATACTAGAAATATCTGAACTACAGGTTTGATTAAATAAGTCTTTTGCTATTGATAATTTAGCAGATTTTTTTTCTAGTGCAAAACTCTTTGGCCAGCCACCACGACAAATTGCAAATATTAAATTATCAATGTTTAAATCACTTTTACAACCTTCTCTTAAAATTTCTGGGTTATTAAATAATTCTATAAGTGAAATTGTTCCGTTAGATTCACCAGTTTCGTAAAGAGACATGGTATACATTTTGAGTGTAGAAATACGCATTGTTCCTGTGTGTGGTGTCTTGACTACTTGAGAAGTGGAACCTGTTAAAATATACATTCCTACTCTATTTTCATCGTCAACTGATTTACGAATAGCACCCCAAATTTTAGGTGCATCTTGCCACTCGTCAAATAATATCGGTTTTTCACCTTTAAGCAATTTTGAAGGAGTGGTATTTGCAACAGGCAAAATATTTTCTCTAGTGTCTTCGTCTTGAAACTCAATGATGCTTTTTGCCTTTTGTTTTGCTGTTGTGGTTTTACCACAACCTTTCGGACCTACTATCAATGCAGCTCCAAACGCCTCTAATTTTTCTTCTAACAGTTTGTCTGTGATTCTTTTTTTATATTGCATAACTCACCATAAATATTATAACATCTTTCATTTCGTTTTTTTGTGCTATTTTGTTTCGTCTTATTGTGGTATTTTATTTCGTATTACTGTGCTATTTTGTTTCGTCTTATTGTGGTATTTTATTTCGTATTACTGTGTTATTTTGTTTATTTTTAATAATGTTAAATCAAATAATAATTCTGATTAATATCAATTTAATGTTTTGAAGTCTATATTTTAAACTTAAGCAAATTGTTGTTTAAGCAATAAAATAAAAAAATCCACATTAAGTGGATTTATTCTTAAAATGGTAGGCCTAGCAGGATTTGAACCTACGAATGACAGAGTCAAAGTCTGTTGCCTTACCGCTTGGCTATAGGCCTGTTTTAAACACTTAATCAGTATATCAAGATAGCAAAAAATTGTCAATTAAGTGTTAATTTGGTTTAATTTTTAGTAAGTATACGACTTACAATTTAACTATTTTTTAGTATTTTAATGTGTATTTTTAAACAAAAATAAATAACAAAGCACAAATTAAAGTTAGTTTAAAATTTCTGTGATTTGTGCGTCGCTGTCTGGCTCTAAGGCTTGAGTTTTAATAAGTTTATTAATTTTAACTATATACAAAATAAGAGCAATAACCTGAAAAATAGGAAAGATAAAACCAATTATTGAAAGAGCAAAATGTGGGTTTTCTTTATATGGATGTAATTTAACAAAAACATAGATATATAAAGATAGATTTACTAAAAACCAAACTAAGTAAGCAATAGAAACATAGAGCAAAATATTGGCCCAAGCAAGTGCGGCAATAGCAACGCCAATCCCAGTTTTACCTTGGAATGAAAACTCAATATACAGTCTAATTCCAACGACAGAAAAAGAAAACAACACAGTAATTAAGCCAAAAATTAGTGAAACTATAGATAAGTTTTTAAGTTTATTTATGCTCATTTTTATCTCCTTTAACTTAAAAAAATGTAGGTTAAATGGCGGAGTGAGAGGGATTTGAACCCTCGCGGCAATTTCTCGCCCTAACGCGTTAGCAGTGCGTCCTCTTCAGCCTCTTGAGTATCACTCCAGGTAAAAAGTAGTTTTTGAAAAACTACTTTTTAAATTATTACATTAAATTAAGTCTTTTTCAAGAGCCAAGCCGACCTTGCCTCTTTTTTCGTCAATCGCGACAACATAGCATTTAACAATATCGCCAACTTGCACAACTTCAGAAGGATGTTTAATGAAACGTTTTGCCATTTTTGAGATGTGAATTAGACCGTCTTCGTGTAGTCCAATGTCTACAAACGCCCCAAAGTCAACAACGTTACGAACAGTTCCTTCAACTTCCATACCAATAGTTAAGTCTTTAATTTCTAAAATTGTAGATTTAAGCAAAGGTTGCGGAAACGAATCTCTTGGGTCTCTAAGAGGTTGTTTTAAGGATTTTACAATGTCTTCCAAAGTATAGCGGTCTGTATTTAACTCACCCACTTCTTTAGTTAAACTAAAGTTTTTGAGTTTTTCGTCAATTACTTCAACTTTGCCAATGTCTTGTTTTTGGATGTTAAACTTGCTCATCAAAGCCTTGGCAACTGAGTAAGACTCAGGGTGAATTGGCGTCATGTCTAGAATTTCGTCGCCATCTGTAATGCGAAGAAAACCAGCGGCTTGTTCGTATACTTTGTTAGTAATATAAGCAACTTCTTTGAGTTCTTCGCGGTTTTTAAAACCTTTTTTACTTTGTCTCGCGTCAACTATAGATTTTGCTTGTTTTGAGTTAAGCCCAGAAACATAAGTAAGTAAGGCGGTTGACGCAGTGTTTAGGTCAACTCCGACAGAGTTTACGGCAGTAGTTACTACGAAAGAAAGCTCTGAGTTTAGTTTTTTTGGCGAAACGTCGTGCTGATATTGTCCAACTCCGATAGATTTAGGATCGATTTTGACAAGTTCAGAAAGCGGGTCTTGTAGTCTTCTGGCAATGGAAGCCGCTGAACGCTCTTCAACTTGCAGGTCTGGAAACTCAGCACGCGCAACTTCAGAGGCCGAGTAAACAGAAGCACCTGCTTCAGAAACTATCACGTATTTAACGTCTAGTTTAGCCTTAGTGATAACTTTTGCCACAAACTCCTCAGTTTCACGAGAAGCGGTTCCGTTTCCAATTGCTATAATTTCCACGTCGTATTTACGAATTATAGTTAGCAAATCTTTTAGGGCTGCTACTCTTTGTTCTTCTTTAAAGAAATCGTGGAAAAAAAGTTTGCCGACTTCCAAAAGTTGTCCAGTTGGCGAGATTACCGCCATTTTGCAGCCAGTTCTAAAACCAGGGTCAATACCTAGCACCATTTTGCCTTTAATTGGTGGTTGAAGTAGTAGTTTCTCAACATTAAGCGTAAAGACTTTAATTGCTTGGTCTTCTGCTTTTTCAGTCAGCTCTGCTCTGATTTCTCTTTCAATTGAAGGATAAATTAAGCGTTTTAAACTATCTTGAATTGCAAGTTTAAGGTGTGGAGTTGCGGTGCTTTTGGGTTTTAAAATAACTTGTTTTTCAAGATACGCAAGGATATCTGCGTTTTCGCATTCTATAGAAGCAGTGACTACTTTTTCTTTCTCAGCACGGTTAATGGCGAGAACTCTATATTCTTTTACCTTAGTGCAAGGTTCTTGAAACTCATAGTAAATCTCGTAAATACCTTTTTCGTCAACTGCGTCTTTTTTCTTTCTAGAAACTAGTTGACCGTTTGCAAAAACGTATTCTCGCATCCATTTGCGGTACTCTGCATTGTCAGAAATTTGCTCAGCGATGATGTAAAGTGCTCCCTGAATTGCGGCTTCTTTTGTTTTAACTGTTTCATTGATGTATTTTTCGGCTTCAGGTTCAATTTCTGTGTCTGGAAAGGATAAGATAAACTGAGCAAGTGGTTCAAGGCCGGCTTTAATGGCTTCAGTTGCTTTAGTCTTTTTCTTTTCTTTAAATGGACGGTATAAGTCTTCAACTTCTACTAACTTAGTGCACGCTTCAATTTCGGCTTTAAGTTCAGGTGTCAGCATGCCTTTTTCGTCAATCAGTCTACAAACATCTTCTTTTCTTTGTTTTAAGTTAACTTGATATTCATATTCCTTGTTAATTTCGTTAATTTGCTCTTCGTCTAGGTTGCCAGTGACTTCTTTTCGGTATCTGGCGATAAAAGGAATAGTGCCACCTTCTTCAAGCAAAGCCAGAGTTGCTTTAACTTGGCTTTCTTTAATTGCCAGTGAGTCGGCGATTTGTTTAATAATTTCTGCGTTCATTTATAGTTTTCCTTTGATTTTTAAAAAAGTATTTTTTATTTTTTAGGGTCTTTGTGGGTATTTAAGATGTTGTAAATGTCTTTGAAGTTATTTGCACGCATTTGTTTTTCAAAATCACCCTCTGGTGTACTTTGGAAAAACATTGGCACTTTGACGTCTTCTTTGTGGGTAATTGAACCGTCTGGGTTCTTGTAGTCTGGGAAGTTAGCAATATCCATAAACTTATTGTCTTCAGAATCTGGAATATTTACACCTAAAATCAAAACGTCGCCTTTTAGTTTTTTAATTAACTTACGCAGTGACTTTGAGTATCTAGTGTAAGAACGTTCTTTTTGGTCGTAAAACAAAATATATATGTAGCGTTTTGATGTGAAGTCTATGTTGTTGTTACCTGAGAACTTAAGTGAAGACAAGGCTACACCTTTTTTCTTGGCCATAATAGTTTCAAAGTCGCCGGTAGTAATAGTGGTAATGTCGTCAAGTGGTTTGCGACGATTGTCGTAGTCGTATTTAATTCCGTAGTAAATACCGAAACCAGCAGACAAAAGAATTGACAAGGCAGAAAAAACAATAATTATCCAAATAATGATTTGTTCTGCTTTAGAATAGGGTTTTTTAGGTTTTCTTTTTTTCTTTGAAGTAGTAACTTCACTAGTTTGTAAATCTGGGTTAATTATATCCATTTTTAGTACCTCAATACGCGATAATTATACCACATTTTCGCACTTTGAATTGTTTTCAAAACCTTGATAAAAGGGCTTTATTTAGCCATTTATAGTTTATTTTAGATGTTTTTAAAATAATTTTGGGTTTTTAATTGAAATTGGTTAAAGAAAAGTTTTAATAATGCTAAAAAGGTATACACGCGTGTGTATACCTTTTTATTTTGAGCAGAATTTAAACTAAATTACCATTTGTCGTTGATGTTGTCAGGTAAGTTAATGGGAGGTACGTCTGCACCCGTTGCAACCATTTCAAATTCTGCAACAATTCTAAATGAAAGAACTGCAAAAAGAGTAGTATTTATCTTAAGCTTGCGTAAATATTGTTTATCGCCTTCAGGCATAGTAATTAGTTTAACAACAATATCGCTCATTGAAAGTGGTGATGGCAATTTACCTTTAACTATATCTTTATCAATAGTAAACTCGTAATCATAACTATTTGACTGATCAGTTTTGCCTACAACTATCTTTTTAATTAATTTAGCTATATCTAAATTATCAAGTGGACCGCGTTTAACTAATTTTGGTCTGTTTAGTCTTCTGACAGGGGTTGGTTTTGTTTGTCCGTTCCAAAGTTGTTCGTCTGCGTAAATCATCGTTAAGATATAGGCAAATAAGTTAGCCTTCATTTCAACTTCGGTAAACTCATAATATTTAGTTACTTCAGGGCCAAATTTTGGCTTAGGATCAAAAAATCCTGTGAATCCTGTGACTTCTCTTGTTTTAGTTCTTAAATAGCCACGGCCATTTTTCATGTAAAAATGTACAGAAATTTTTCCTTTATTTACCTGTTGTCTACCTTGGAATGGAACATCGCGACCAGTGTGTTCCATGTCAAAAGTAAGTTCAACCTCAGTGCCTGTTTCATTGGCAAAGTTTAGTTTAAGGTCAACATTTTTAATAGCAATGCCAATTCCGAATACTTTATTTGAAGTAATTTGACCTTTAATATGGTATTGTTTTTTGTCAATGGTGTTCATCACAGCATTTACAAAAGTATCAAAGTGTTTAAACTCTTTTTCTGTGAAATCTGCTTCGTTTGGCCGAGTGATTTCTGTGTAGTCGGTTTGTTCAAAAACAGCCTGCTCAATTTTGTTTTCCTTAAGTTGAACGTTAGCGATTTGTAGTTTAGCAAAACGAATGTCAGTAAACTCAAGGTCAAAAGTACCGCTAATCTCTCCGTAATTAACGCTAGCGCGGACATTAGTTTTAGTAAAGTCAATCTCAGTTAGAATTTCAAATAAGTCAGTGGCGTTTTCAGGTTTAGTTAGCCCTCTTTGGAAACGGCTGTAGATAGGTGAGTTTAAGTAGGTAAGCCTAGAGGCTAAGTTTAGTCCAAGAATTTCTTTTAAGTTTTCTGGGTTATTGAAATACTTAAGGGCTTTTTCAAGAGCCTCGGCGCTGCCACCAAAAGTACCAACTAAACGGTATCCTGAGCGAATAAATTCCTCTTGTGAAATTTTGACGCGAAGGCCGTTGACATCCAGGTAAATGTAGCCATTTAAGAAAGTAATTCTACCTTTGTAGTCTTTACCGTCGTATTTTGCTTCAAAGTTTACGTCTAAGTCAAAGGTATTGCCTTTTGAGTTGATGGTAAGCGAACCTTTTGAAACTTCTAAGGCCTTGCCGTTTAGTTCAAAGGTACCGGCGAAGTTAAAGGTTTTTTGAGGGGCTTTTAACGTAGACTTAATTTTTTCAACATTTGCAAATAAATCAAGAATGTCTTGGTAAGTTTTCCATTCGTGTTCTGGAACTGAACCAAGGTCTTCGGTGGCCGCTGGAGTAACAGTGGCCTGAACTAAGTTTTTATAAGTAATGTCTACCTTGCGTTCAAGTAAGTTAGCGCGAACATTTAGATCGCCGTATCCCACATTTAGTTCGCTGTTAGTTAAAGAAAACTGAGTAAGTAGGTTAAAGATGTTTTCAGCATTGGCTAGTTTTAGTAAGTCTGGCGCTTTTTTAATGATTTGAGTAAGCTCTTCAACTGAAAGTTTAAATTTCAGTTTTTCGGTTTCAAAATACAGATATTTTTTGTCGTAGTAAACTGTGGCTTTTAGATATTTGTCTTTGAATTTAAGGTAAGTTTCCAGTTTGGCCAGAACCTCGCCTTTAAGCGAAAGTTTACCCGAAAAGTCAGCACCCATTTCGCCGCTTTGAGCCTTGCCGTCAATTTCGTAGGTTTGCGCGTATAGTTTAAGTAAGTTTAAAATTGTATCGGTGTCGGCGTATTGAACTGCCGGAACTACGCCTGTATTTTGTTTTGTTGACTTAGTTAAAGTAGCCTGTAGTCCTAAATCTGGCAGGGTTAGCCTGATTTCTTTTTTAGTAAGGTCAACTTCAGCGGATAACTTAATTCCGTTAATTGAGAAGTTAGAAAGGGTGATTTTATCTTTAGTAAAAGTAAGTGCGTCAATTAGGTCTGTGTAGACAGATAAGTATTTAATTAAGTCTGCTTTACTTGAAAGTCCAAGTAATGGTTTTAAATCAGCAAATATTTTTTGAATTTCTGCCTGCAGACGGCTGATGTCTGCAAAAGGTATTTTTAAGTTCAGTTTTTGAGTTAAAGCATATAGGGTGCGTTCAGAGATATAGAGATTATTTAACTCAAGGAAGTAAGACTTTTCGCCAATTTTGAACTCAACTTTACCAGAACCAGCGAAGTTAACTTTAGATTTAAGGTCAACGTTTCCGCTGAGTTCTCCTTTAAACTTAGCAGTATCTGTAGTTGTAGCTTTCAGTTCATAGGTTAAAGAAAATAAATCAAAAACTTTTTCAACAAAAGAACGGTCTAGCCACTCAATGCCTTCAGGTACATCTTTAGTTTCTGCGTCTTCCTGTTTAGTTAAAGTTAAGTCCAGCATAGTGCCGTATTTCACTTTAAGAGCTTTCGCAGTCAGATCTGCTTTGACTTCTAGGTTTTTAAGTATACCTTCTCTGAATTTAGCCACAATGCTAGTTTGACTAAACTCAAAAGTACCTGCAACTACGGCTTTAATTAGGTCTTGAGTTAGTCCTACTGTAATTCCTGAAAACATGTCTTTGAGTTTTTGGCCTTCAGAAATTAGGGCTTGGATGTCTTGCAGGCTTAATTTCAAGTTAACTTTTTCGTTTTGCAGATAGAAAAACTCTTTGTCGTAAAGTAGACGGAAGGTCTGTTGAATATCTTTGTAAATTAGTTTTAACTCAAGGTCCAAAATAGTTTTGCGTGCAAAGTTTAGGGCACCTTTGATTTCTACTTTTAGGTTCTCACCATTCACAGGTAAGATAAACTCACCGTTTACTGCGTAGCCAGTAGCGACTAGGTCTGCTGTTTTTTCAAAAAACTCACGACCTAAAAACTGAGTTGTTGCGTTTGGTTGATATAAGTTAAGTTTTTTATCAGTTTTCTTTAAAGTTAAGTTTAAGTTAAGTGGACTTGCAGAAAGAGATAGTGCTTTTTCTTGGAATTTAAAACGCAGAGAAACATTGGTGATTTGTTCAATTCCAAATGCTTTCTTTAAGTCAAAATCTAGACCTTCTTTAGAAATATTTAGTGCATCTAAGATTTTTGTAAGCTCTAGTTTTGGCGCTAAATAAGTTTGACTTGAGTTGGTTAGACTTACGTTTCTTATAGAGATACCACTGGCTTTTTCAATGGCTTTTTGAATTGCCGCGATTATCGCAGAAATTTCGCTGTAGGCGACTTTTAAGTTAAGAGTTGGGTATTCTTTTGAAAGCAGGTAGATTTGTTTGTCTTGAATGTGTAGTTCAAAGTTTAGGTTAATTGAACTTCCAAGTTGAGGGTGTGTGAACTTCACACCTAAGTCTGCTTTAAGTAGATGTTTTGAAGTTAAATCAACTTGTGCGTTTTTCACGCTTAAGTCTAGTTTTGCGTCTTTACCTAGGTATTTTTCAGCAAGTTCTTTTGAAAGCGAGTAGTTAACGTCTTCAAGGGTATAGCGAGTTGAGTAAAGTTCTGCGATCTTTAAAATATCATTGGCAGTTAAGACATTTGGATTTTTCAGCAACTCAGCGATTTTAGCCTCGGCTCTTTTGCCAACCTCACTAAACTCAGTTGGAGTTAAGGTTAAATGTAGATTAAAGTTAGAAATAGTTAAGTTAATTGCTTTGGTTTTGCGGTTGAAGTAAATTTTGCCTTCGTATTCTGCGTATTTAGCGGCCAAGGTAATTTCTTCTTTGGCAATGGTAAGTGACTGGATTACAAACTTAGAAATCAGTGCTTGAATGTTTGAGTTTAAGTTGCTTTGAAGTTGGAAGTTATTGAAGTTAATTTCACCTTGACTCTTGATAAGTTCTGTGATTTTAGCAATTAACGTGCCAATTTCTTCAATTGAAACTTTAGCGTTTAGTTTTGCTGATTTTAAATAAACTGTGTTTTTAGCAAAGTACAGTTCAAAACTATAAACTAAGTCTTTAAACTTAGCCTCGGCAAAAAGCACTGCCTCTACATCTTGGAAGTTATTGTTAACAGAAACATAGCCTTTGTGAATTGTTAAGTTGACTCCGTTAATCTCGGCACTACCAGTGACGCTGTGAGGTTTAGTCATTACGCGTTCTTTGATTTTGTTTACCTCAGAAATGTCAAGAGGTAGTTTAGCGCCAGGTTGAACTTCAGTTTTTGAGTTAAGGTCTGCAAGCGGAAGGTCAATATATTCGTTTTCGTTAATCACAAAAATGTTTGCGTTAAACTGAGGGTCTGAGTTTAGATAACCTGTGATGTTAAAGTTAAACGCAGTCAGTTTAAAGGTAAGTAGTTTGGCTTCGTCTGCAGTTGGGTAGTTTAACTCAAATTCAAGTGACTTAATTAAAGATTTAACCAGTGGCATTTTGTCAATGGTTTTAGCAATACTTTGAAGCGTTGCAAATGGGTTGGTAAAATCAAGGTTAAGTTCAGATAAGTCAATGCCAAAGTTATTTAAGTTAAAACCACCAATTTCGCCTTTTAGGCGAGACATTTCAAAAACTTTGTGTATAAGTTCACTAAAGTCTTTGACGTTGGTCTTTAAATTGTAGCCGCTGACTTTAGCGTATACTTGGTTGCCAATGATAGAAATGTCGGCAAGTTCTTTGCCTGCTTTCATAATTTTGGTATTTAAATAAAGTGTGTTGTCTTTGTATAGTAGATTTAACTGAATATTAAAGTCAGCAAAAGAAACGTTGACCTGGAATTTACCGCTTTCAAGAACTTTTAGGAGTTTTTCAAGGGCAGGTTTACTAAAACGATTAATTTGTTTGCCGTTTTGGTCTTCTGGTGACACTAAATAAGGTGTTTCGTTTTGGTATGAGTTTAAAGTAAAAGTAAAACGCTCGTCTTTGGATTTAAAGGAAGTTAAAAGATTGCCACTTGCTTGATCCACGGTTAAGTTAGTCAAAAATTGAGAAATTATTTCGTCTAGATCAAAGCCACCAGGTAAGTATTTAGAAAGGGTCTCTCGGATTTGTGGGGCTAGTTCTTTTAAGTCAGCATGCGCAAAATATTGCACATTTTTGCGTTTGCTTGGCCCAAACTCAACGTATACTCCACGGTTATCTATATAAATGCGGCCAAGTTTTGGAATAGAAATTGAAATCTTTCCTTTAAGCAAGTCTACGGCTACTTTGATTTCTGAGTCTGAGTCAGTTTTCGTAATTGAGTTTAAGGCGTAGTTTAAAGTAAAGGAAATTGTACCACGTGGGTTTAAATCTGTGTCTTTAAAATATTTTAGTAAAAACTCAGTTAAATCAAGTTCGTTAACAGGTGTCTTCGGAGTAGGAAGATTAGTGCCAGGGCGGTGAGTTAAAGCAAAGGCTGTTTTACTTTGGTCAAAAGCAACACGACCATCTTCTACTTTTAAGTTGTCTTTCGCTAACTTTAAGTCAAGGAAACTAAATAAACGTTCTGCGGTTTTAACTAAATTAGTAAAGTCAATTAAGTTAATTAACTCCTCTAGGCTATTTTTAGTTAAATCAACATTGAAAAACTCTTTGACAATTTTGTTTAAATCAAAAGTTAAAGAACGCGATTTAAAGTGCATTGTTAGTTTGTTTTCAACAATGTCAAAAGGGATGTTGTAGTTTTTGCCAAAAGCAGTTAGGCTAAGTTCACCGCTTGCAGAAATAGATGTTTTGTTGTTAAACGAAACTAAGGCGTTGACAGTCAAACTAGAGTTTGCGTTGATTTCTTTAGATAAGTTAAACTCAAAAGTATCGCTAAAGATTTTTTTAAGTTGCTGAGTGGCAGCATCAAAATCAGTTTTGTCTTCCGGAAACTCGGGGTTTGCTGGTTTTTCTCCGCGTTTAAAGCTAAGTTCTAGAGTTTTTCCGTTAGTCTCTTGTTTGGCATTAAACTCAACTAACTCTTTGGTGTCTTTGTTGCTGTAGAAAGTTAAAGTTATACCTTTGGCTTTGGTTTCAAGTACAGTGTAGGCACCGATGTTTTTAGGTTTGGCGAAGTTTTGGTTAAGTTCACCAATTATTTCCTGCAGATTAGGTAGATTTAAAAAACTACCTTTATTAAAAAGTTTGCCAATTAACTCAACAATAGTGTCAGCTTCACCTGTGTAGGTTTGGCCAAGCATTGAAAAGGTATATTTTTTGTTTTCATAGTGTAAATTAAATAATCTAGACTCAATTTTTAAAATTGCGGGGTCTTTTGAAAAAGTTGCAGTAAACTCAAGGACTTGTCCGTTGACGTTTAGTGAACCTGTGAAGTTACCTGATTTTACTTTTGAAAAAGCGTCTATTAAAAGATCGGTTGCATCTGGCTTTGGTTCAACGTTTTCGCCGTGTTTACGAAAGTCTTTGTGAAAGAAGTTATGGAAATCTTCAGTTTGGACTTTTTCTTTTTTGTAGGTAAAAGTTTGCGTCATGGTTGCCGCAAAATCAGAAGAAATGCCTTTAACGGTTAAGTTATACTCTTCGTTTGAAACAGTTTTTAAAACTTCCCAGCGGTCGTTCATGGTTACGTCTAAAGTAAATGATTTAAAAGTTGGGTAGTACGGAGTTTGAGCCATTTCTCTGACTTCAACTGCGTATTTGCCAGTTGCGGAAAGTTTGCCAAGACCGCTTGGTTTGTTTAAGTCTTCGTCTACCACAAAATCAACACGGTAAGTAGTTTCACCATTGGCTTGATTTATTAAGTCTACTTTTTTAATGGTTTTTCGTGAAAGAATTTGTTGAGTGAAATCTTTTAAGTCAGAGCCTAGGATGTTTTCAGTAAAATCGGCTTCAGTAAAAGGAGCGTCTGACCCTTTGTATTGTCGCCAAACTGGTTTGGCAAAGTCACCATTTTCAAAATTAGCAAGTTCTTTAACAAAGTACTGCGCACCTCGGGGCGACTCGTTTCTAAAAACATAGAGACCAGGACTAGCAAACGTGCCTTTTGAGTATTGTTTGTTTGCCAAATGCGCAGTGTCGTATTGACGAATTGATTTAATTTTTTGAGTAGTTGAACCAAAAGAACCAAAGTAAGCAGTTGCCTGTCCGTTGGTTTCACTTTGAAAATGACTTTGGTCTCTAAAAACTTTGGCTGCAATTAAAATGTTTTTTAAGTGATCAGTTTCGTCAATTGGTTTACTACCGTCATTTGGTCTGTCAATGTATTCGTTGTTGATGTTGAGCTTTGGTTTTGTGTGGTTTGGTTTTTGTCCCAACGACAAAAAAGCCATCAAAGCAACGATAATTGAGCCTAAAAATAAAGCAAATAAAGCACTCGTTGTTTTTACAGGACGAGTGTAGGGTTTAGTTGAGTAAGGTTGTGCAAATTGCTTTTTAGCTTTAAATTGACGGGGTTTTTGGGGAGTAGTTAAGTTAGTATTAGTTTCTTCGTATTTAATAAAATCTTTTTTCATAAAGTAAAACTCCTTTTTGAAAAGTTCTCACTTTTGTTTGTGTATTTAAATAAATTTATTTATGTAGAAGATATTTAGTGAGAAATAATTTAAGTAAGTAGTTCAAAAAGTGCTTACATAATTATACCCCACCTATAAAAAAAGACATTTTTTAACTGTAAATGTAGCCCTATATATAAATATATAGAGTAATTTTAGATGTTTTTGGCTAATTTTCGCATAAATATATGAAAAAGACCCTTAAGGTTATTATTCCTTAAAGGTCTTGGAGGTCCAGCTAAAAGTTTATAGAACCTTTTAAAAATTTAAATGTGTTTATTTTATGTAGACACCTTTACTGTTGTTCAATAAATAAGTATCTGAATTATTAGGAGTTAGAAAGACTAATGGCGAGAAAGATGTTTGTACAAAACTCTTCCAATAGCGCGCTGCAAGTGGTCAATAGACTACCTAATACAAACTACTACACCTAAAACGCTGTTCACATTGATATTTGCCAAGTTGCCATTGTGGTGAATTAAGTGCGCGATTGGGTCAGAGCTAGGGTATTGAGCACCAAGCCACCAGTACAGTTCATAGTTTCCATGGTAGTAAGGATGATTAGATACACTCGGATACGCCTGTAAATTGATACCACGATAAATAGGTTTTTGACCATAATACTGAAATAAAATAGCTTTAGCGTAATCTGTAGATTCTCGCTTTAATTTAAAATAAACATTATTGTTTGCATCTAAAATAGGTTTAACTGAAAAATCACCGTCGTCGTAAGTAGGCATATAAGTAGTAGTCTTCAAAATTTTGCCTATTTCTTCAACCATTGCTTTAAATATAGAGCGTTCTGGTATAGCGTTATCTTGAAAAGAAGAAATATAAAAATTAAAAGGCGCAAAATCAATTATTTTCTTTGTAAACCAAGTATTTTGTTTGGGAATTTTTACAAACTCAACGTCTTCAAACTTATAGTAATTACCATTGTACATTTCGTATCTATTGCCTAAATTGTCTTTGTAGTATTTGCGTGTAAAGTTCATTCTGTAGTCTACATTCTTAGAATTAAATTTAAGTGGTCGAACATCGTCTCGCTCAAATTGAATTCCTGCTGGATTGTCAACTTTAGTTTGAGGATATTTGCCAACTATTCTGGTTTTTTCACCTACATAAACTTTGATTGTATGGTTGTTTGAAACTACTAAGTTTTTAATTTCTTCTTTAGTTTTTACATTGTTATCTAGTTCTAATTTAACAATTTCTAGTTCATCTATTTGGAACTTACTTTCGTCAATTACACCGTGAGTTTGACCATGTCTAAATGTTTTGTTTGGAATAGTAGACGCATGCCCATCAACTTGATAAGTTACTGTGTAAGTTTTACGGTTTATAGCAACAGTTACCTTGTTTTGGGATTCATCTGCGTTTACAGTTAATTTAGTCACACTGTATTCAGGGTCTTGATACACAGTACTATTTGGGTTTAAGTAAGCAACATTGTGAACAGTTCCTATTCTTGCATTCTTAGTTTCTGTTTTTTCGTCGTAACTACCGTCTACTTTTTGAGTTCTAATAGTGTAAGTGATGTCTGCGGTGGTTTTAACTGCTTTAAATACGGGTTTAAGTGTAATGTTTGAGTTGTATGCAATGTTTGGGTCAAACTCAGTATTAGTTTCTTCAACTAGCAATTTTTCAAATAGATAGTTGTGAGTTTGAGTATTAGTTTTTTTTAACTGCACGCAGTTTAGCCAAAATATCTGCGCTGATTTTGTTTGTGTATTTTAAGTTAAGAGGTTGGCTTAATATTGGGTCAATTGTACTTTGATCAAGTCCTGCTTCTGTTAAATTAAAATTAACACGATAAGTTTTGGCTTTATAGTAAAGTTTAATAATTTGTTTATCTGGTGTATTTGAAACAGTTAGATTAGATATAGATTTAGCAGGGTCAAAGTTAGTTTCATGGTTAGGATGTGGTTGACTTGAAAGAAATGCAGAAATGATATCTTTAATTTCTTGGTCATTTGCAGTTACAGAAGTGCCAATTTTTCTTTGAGTTGGTAGTTCTAGTTCATGTAAAGTATCTTGATTTGTTGTCAGACCTTCATAAAATAAGTTTAAATAAACTTTCTTAAAGTTATTAGTTTCTTGCCATTTAGCCACTAAGTTTAAGTTTTCTTCAACTAAGTTGTTTTGAGCAAAGTCAACTAATTGATTTGTGACAGGGTTTAGCCAACCCACAAAATTATAGGTTATATTTCCGCTAGAATCGGTTTTGGTAGGATGGTCAATGTCTGCTAAAGTTTGTCCAAACTTATATTGAACTTCTTTTTTAGTTTCACCGTTTAAAACACCACCATTGTAGTTAAAGATTGCTTTAAAAGTTTTTCTTTTAATAAAGAATTCCCAATTGCGGACACTATATGCCTAAAGTTTGGGCTAATTCTTC
>CAUTMU010000006.1:0-33452 GCA_963539535.1 uncultured Acholeplasmataceae bacterium
AAATGTGTATGTTTTGCTTATTTTTATAGTGTCTGTAATTGGGAATTCTTTAATAAAACATAAACTTTTTAATAATTAAATAAAATGTAAATGAGCAGACCAGGTCTGCTTATTTTTAATTGGTAAAATTGTATACTTTGACACACAAATTTGTTAAAATATAGATATGATAAATCTTGTTAAAAAACACTTTGGTGAAAGAGTATTAGCGTTAAGAAAAAGCCATTCTTTAACGCAAGAAGACTTGGCTTTAAGTAGTGGTATTGAAAGACCACAAGTTTCAAAAATTGAAAACGGCGAGGTCAATGTTTCGCTTGAAACAATTTATAAAATTGCCAAAGCACTGAACACAGAAATTCCGACACTATTTGATTTTACTAACCAAACTGCACCCAAACCTTTTGTGAAATGGGCTGGTGGCAAAACACAACTATTAGAAAAATTAGTGCAACTTTTGCCAACTAAAATTAACACTTATTTTGAACCCTTTATAGGAGGGGGCGCCTTGTTTTTTCGTCTACAGCCTAAAAAGGCGGTAGTAAATGACTTAAATAAAGACCTGTATTTTGCGTATTCTTGTTTTCAAACGGAAAATGATTTTGAGAGACTTATTGATGCGCTCGATGAATACCAGGCTAAACACTCCGAAGATTTTTACTATCAAATAAGAGAACTAGATAGACAAAGTGAGTTTGAAAAAGAACCACCTTATCTAAAAGCAGCTAGACTAATTTATTTAAATAAAACCTGCTTTAACGGTCTATATAGGGTAAATAAATCTGGTTATTTTAACGTTCCGTTTGGCAAAAAACTAAATGTAAACTTATATAATTTTAATAATTTTTTAGAAATTAAAAAATACTTTTCAAGAAGTCAAATAAAGGTGGTTAATCTTGATTTTGAAAAGGCTGTAGCAGACGCTAAAAAAGGCGACTTCGTTTATTTTGATCCACCATATGATGTTTTTCCAAACAAAAATGGTTTTGTTGATTACAGTAAAGAAAAGTTTGACAAAGCTGAGCAAATCAGGCTAAGAGACTTGACTTTAAAGTTAACTAAAAAAGGGGTGAATGTGATGCTTTCAAATCACAACACACCTTTTATTCAAGAAATTTATATGGGTTTTAATTTACATGTGGTAAATGCCAAAAGAGCAATAAACTCAAATGGCAAAAAAAGAGGAGAAGTTGAAGAGGTCATAATTACAAATTACAAGAGTGAGGTTTAATTTATGAAAAAGAATTTTGAAAAATGGCTAAATACTATGATAGACACTGTTGCTACTTGGGATTACTACACAGACTTTGATAAAGTTTATTTAAATGTTGAGAAAATAAAAATTGAATTAAACCTGTTAAACTCACTAATTGGTTCTAAAAACATCTGCACAGATTTTATTAACTTAGTTAAAAAATACCCAGAAGTTCTAAAGGCAATTCCGATTTTAATCGCTAAACGCGAAAAGCAAATTAAGGTAATTGCCGAAGACCACTACTTGTTTGATTTTGTAGAAATCAACTACACAGCGGAACAGTACGCCGATTTTATGGAAAAAACCGGTCTATTTAATTTGCTCCAAAACAAGATTGTAAATAACTTAATTGACTATGTTTACGGTGTAGAAGTTGGAATTGACACAAATGCTCGCAAAAACCGAACAGGCAAAAGTATGGAAAATATAGTTGAGTTCTATTTAAAAAAAGCAGGATTAAAACTAGGTGATACCTACTTTAAAGAAATGAATAAAACAGATATTGAAAAGAAGTTTGGTCTGGATTTATCTAGACTAACTGGACTTGCTAAAACTCAAAAACGTTTTGATTTTGTCATCAACTATAACTCACAAATTTTTGCTATAGAATGTAACTTCTATTCAAGTGGCGGCTCTAAGTTAAATGAAACTGCAAGAAGTTATAAAAACCTAGCAACTTCTGCTAAAGAAATTCAAGGCTTTAATTTTGTTTGGTTTACAGACGGAGCAGGATGGAAGTCAGCAAAGAATAATTTAGAGGATACTTCAGAAGTTTTAAACGAACTTTTTAACTTAAATGATTTAAAAAACAACATCATAATTGATTTACTTAAAAACCATTTTTAGTCTAAATTTAGTTTTAAAAAAGCAATTTTAATTCAGATTTAAAATTGCTTTTTTATCTTAATTTAAATTGAAAAAAAGCCGAAATTGCAGTATGATATTGTTAGACTTGCCAAGTCATTTAAAGATTTTTCAGGAGTAGGAAATAATGAGTATAAAAGATTTTTTTGAAAAGAATTTTGACTTTTTGCCAACAGTTGTTAATTTTAAGCAAACTGACGAAAAACTAGAAGTCACCATTAGGTTAAAAGAAGTAATTTCATATTCTGATTTTTTTTCACTTAACCAAGAAACTTTTAAATTTTTGCAAAACGCAGGAGCACCAAAAAACACAAAACTAATTTTTACCTACGAAACCTACTCCAAATTAGATGTGCACTTTCTTAGTTATTTTCAGGCTCAAATTAAAAGTTTCAATACCAACGATCCTGTAAATAAACGCTTTCTTGAAGTTGTTTTAAAATCTGAGTTTAAAGTTGACGAAACCAACAGAACTATTGACATCACAGTTGACGTAAATACGCTTAACTGGGCTATTAAACAGAACTTAAGCAAAACTTTATTTAATGCTTTTTCTAACTATTTTGGCTTACCTTTTATCGTTAATTTTCAAAAAAGACCAGTCAGCGAAACTACCTTTGAATTAAACACTCAGTCCAAAAACGTTCAAACTGGTTCAAACCAAGCATACACCCAAACTGTTCGTTCAAACCAAGGTTATTCAAGACGCCGTAGCTACTCTTTTAGAGATGACCTTTCTTTAAAGAAATTAAAAGAAATTCCTTATGACAACTATGAAGTTACAAAAAAACAAAATCAAGGCGAAAGTCTGGTTTATAAGTTTCACGTTACCGTAGTAGAAGCAGAAATTAGAAAACTCAAAGACGGCAAATACACCCTGCTTCAAATGACTTTAGAAGATGAAACTGATGCTATTTTGGCCAAGAAGTTTCTATACAACCAAGAAATCACAGAGGCTGAAAAAATTCAGCCTGGCACTAACTTAAAAATTATTGCGGAAGTTCAATACGACACTTATGCTGCCGACGTTGTTTTAATGCTTAAAAACTTTGAAATTGTCAACAAAGAAAACGAAGACGAAGAAAACACATTGTTTACTCGCCAAGACAAAGCAGAAGACAAGCGAGTTGAACTACATGTTCAAACTAAACTTTCTAACATGGACGGAGTGGGCGAGATTAAAGACTACGTAGCCTTGGCTAAATCTTTTGGACACAAAGCCATCGCAGTTACTGACTCTGGCGGAATTTATGCATACCCACAATTTGCGCAAGCCTGCAAAAAAGCCGAAATTAAGCCGATTTACGGTGTGCAAATGCCCTACATTGACGACTCTTTTTACATTAAAAAAGGAGATTCAGACACCTTACTTAAAGACCTTACTTACGTGGTATTTGACTTAGAGACCACCGGACTTTCTATAGTTAACGACAAAATTATTGAAATCGGTGCAGTTAAAGTCAAAAACGGTCAAATCATTGACAGGTTTCAGGCGTTTTGCGATCCGGATGAGAAGTTAATTGAGTTTGTCTCAAACTTAACTAACATTACCGACGAGATGTTAAAAGGACAACCCAAAATTGAAGTTGTCTTAAAAGACTTTATAGAGTTTGTAAAAGACTCAGTGTTAGTTGCCCACAACGCATCGTTTGACTGCTTAAATGTGCTTCATAAAGCCAAAGTCTTAAACTATTCATTTGGCGAAAATGTACTGTACATTGATACTCTTAACTTAGCCAGATATCACTACTCAGACCAACTTAAGCGTTTTAACTTAGGCACACTTTCTCGTTTCTTTAAAATTAACTTAGAAAACCACCACCGCGCGATAGATGACGCCGATGCTACCGGTCAAATGTTTATCAAAATGCTTGAAGATCTTGCACAAAATAACATTAAAACCTTCAATGAACTTGAAACCACGATAGATCGTAGCAAAACTTACTTACACCAAATGCCGTTTGCTGTGGATTTTTTGGTTAAAAACCAAACTGGCTATAAAAATCTATTTAAGTTAGTAACCTCTGCCTTAACTGAGTACTTTCACCAAAGACCCCGTGTGCTGGCTTCTGAGTTTGAAAAATACAAAGAAGGTTTGTTAATTGGTGCAAACGGAGCAGGTGAACTGTGGTTTGATGCTCTAAACTCAACCGACGATGTTTTGGACTCACATATTTTAAAATACGACTACATTTTAGTTTATCCGCCTAGTTGCTTTTCTCATCTTAAAGACAACATAGCCGGTGGGATGGAGGCAATTAAAAACGCAATTTCTAGACTAATTTTGCACGCCAAAAAGTTAAAGAAAACTGTTGTTGCTTCAAGTAATCCACATTATTTAAATAAAGAAGACCAAATTTACTATCAGTTTTTTATCAGAACTCCATTAGTTGGCGGAGGCCGCCATGAACTTGCGCAATACGAAACCACACCTGACTACTTTTTTCAGACAACCGATGAACTAAGTGCTGAGTTTGCATTTTTAAACGACGATAAACTAATCAAGGAAATTGTGGTTGAAAACACAAACAAGATATCCGATTTAATTCAAGACATTCAGGCTTTTCCAGAAGGACTGTATTCGTTTTCAGATGACTACTTTAAAGACCAAGGTATTCCTTCAATAGAAGGTGAGTTTAAGCGCTTAATTTCTAAAAACCTTGAGCAAAAGTACGGTAAAAACCCTCACCATTTTATTTTAGACAGAGTAAGAAGAGAGCAAACTACCATCCTTAAAAATAACTTTGCCTCAATTTACTACATGTCTTATTTGCTTGTCAAAAAGTCTAACGACGACGGATATGTGGTAGGTAGCCGCGGATCAGTTGGTTCTTCTTTTGTAGCAACAATTTTAGGGATAACTGAAGTCAATCCTTTACCTCCGCATTACTTTTGTCCAAAAGGTTGTTTCCAGGTCTTTAAGTTCAACGAAGACTTAAAGAAAGACTACGCCTCTACTCAGTTTGACGAAATGTTTAAAGATGACTTAAACGAAGCAGACGATGGATACGACTTAAAAGAACGAGACTGTCCAGTGTGTGGCTCTAAACTAAACCGAGATGGACACGACATTCCGTTTGAAACCTTCCTTGGTTTTCAAGGCGACAAAACCCCAGATATTGACCTTAACTTCTCAGGTGAATATCAAGCACAAGCCCACGAGTATGTTCGCACCTTGCTTGGAGCAGACCACGCTTTTAGAGCAGGAACTGTATCGGGAGTTGCCGAAAAAATCGCATTTGGTTATGTCAAGGGCTACATAGAAGACAAGCAAATGAAAATACGCAAACCCAAAATTGCAGCCTTGGCTAAAAAAATTGTTGGAGTTAAGCGAACTACTGGGCAACACCCAGGTGGAATTGTCGTAGTGCCAAAGCCTTACTCAATTTTTGACGTCACACCTGTGCAATTTCCGTCAGACGACACCACAGCAAGTTGGCGCACGACTCACTTTGACTACCACTCTTTTGAAGAAAACTTACTAAAACTAGATATTTTGGGACACGATGACCCGACTATGATTAAGTTTTTATTTGACTACGTTAAAGCCAACCCTGCTGAGTTTCCGTTTAGCGAAGTTAGAGACATTCCAATGGCCGACGTTGATGTTTATAAAATGTTTTCTGGCAACGAAATTCTAAACGTAGACTACTCAAACGCACCTTTTATGCCGGCAACCGCTTCAACTGCCCTACCTGAGTTTGGAACTCCGTTTGTTTAGCAAATTTTAGCGGAAACCAAACCTACAACATTCGCGGAACTGGTTAAAATTTCTGGGCTTTCGCATGGTGAAAACGTGTGGCTAAATAACGGAAAAGTCTTAAAAGACGGACACCCTGAGTTTGGCTCAATTCCTTTTAAAAACTTAATTGGTTGTCGCGACGACATCATGATAACCTTGATTTCTAAATACAATGTTGAGCCACTTCTTGCGTTTAACGCTATGGAGTTTATCCGTAAAGGAAATTGCCGCAGAAACCCGGCAAAATGGGCAGAGTATGCAAATCAACTAAGAGTCTTTGGTGTGCCTGAGTGGTATATTTACTCATGCGGACTAATTAATTATATGTTTCCAAAAGCCCACGCCACTGCCTACGTTATTATGGCCATTAGAATTGCCTGGTTTAAACTACACAAACCTTTACTTTTCTACTCTGCTTTTTTTTCAAAACGTGCAGTTCAGTTTGACTACACCGTGATGACTAGCGGCAAAATAGCAATTGGCAACAAAATCCGTGAACTTGAGCAATTGGGATACGATATTAAGGCTAAAGACCAAGAACTTTTAGTGACTCTAAAAGTAGCATATGAGTTTTGCGCACGTGGCTTTAGTTTTTCAAAACTCGCGGTTAACGAGTCTAGTGCTAAAACTTTTAACATTAAAGGAAATACTTTGCAAATGCCGTTTGCCACAATTGACGGAACAGGAGATACAGCGGCGTTTGACTCCGTAAACGCACGAAAGGACAGGCTTTACACTTCTAAAGAAGACTTTAAAGCACGATCTGGTGTTAATAAAACTGTTTATAAAAAATTCTTAGACCTTGGTTGTCTTGATGATTTGCCAGACAAATAGGCTTAGTAAATTTCTTTTAAAAATCTAGAAGGTTTGAGTTTTGTGCCGTTTTGGCTAAACTCATAACTCACTAAAAAAAGGTTTTGCTTGGCTCTGGTAATCGCAACATACATCAGCCTTCTTTCTTCTTCTATGTCAAGCAATGCACCTGTTTTAGTATCTGGAAACACCCCTTCATTAAGACCTACTATAAAAACCGTTTTAAACTCAAGCCCTTTTGATTCGTGTACTGTGTAGATTTGTGGCAAATATTCAAAAAACCTAAAGCTTCGCCTGAGTTCTTGCTCAATTAACACTCTTTCTTGGTTTCTTCTGACCAATATACAAATTTCGTTTATTTTTACTTGTTGATTTCTTTGGACAATTAAATAGTTTTTTAGTTCTAAAATAAAATCAGAGATTTTTGAGTATAGATAAATTTTTATACTTGCTTTAATTTTAAGGTCTGAAAAAAGTACTTTTTCGGGCCTTTTTTTATTTTTTTCAATTAGCTTATTTGCACATTCAACAATTGCTGGCGCCGAGCGGTAGTTTTGTGTAAGCATATAAACTTTAGGCAAGTACGCTTCTCGGTATTTTTCAATTAAATCAAAAGATGCACCTCTGAACTTATAAATTCCTTGGTCTATGTCTCCAACTAAAATAGTTTTGGTATCTAGAGAAATTAAATGTTTTAAAATCTGAAACTGAACCAGGTTTGTATCTTGAACTTCGTCAATAAGTACATAGTCGTAAGTTTGTCTAATTTCTTTCTTTTTTAGTTTTTCTAAACAAAGCAAGAGCATATCGTCAAAATCAATTAACGCGTTTTTATCAAGAAACTCTTTGTATTTTTTTAAAGTTTTACTTGGTTTTTTTCCAGGATTAGCCTTGTAGAGAGAAACTTCTAGAATTTCTCCTTTACTAAAATGACGCGGAGTTTCAAACAAAACTTGTTTGTCTGAAATATAGGGTTTAATTAAATTAAAACAAAAACCGTGAAAAGTATATACACCTACACTTTCTTCGTTTAACCTGTGCTTTAGTTCTTTGGCTGCCAGATTTGAAAATGTTAAACACAATATTTTTGCGTTATTTTCACTTTCCTCAATTGCCTTTATTTTTTGAATTAGTGTATAAGTTTTTCCGCTGCCAGCACCGGCTAACACTAAAATGTGTTGGTCTTTGCTTTCAATGATTTTCTGTTGTTGCTCATTCATCTTAATATATTTATTAGTGCTGCCTTAAAGTACTTAAAAGTGTGTTAAAAATGAAAAACCTCCAAGGAATATCTCCTTAGAGGTTTTCTAAAAATATCTTTAAAAACACAATTAGTCGGTTGCTTTGGATGCAAAAATCATTGCAACAATCACAGCAAGTCTTAAAAACTCAATGTACATCCAAGTAAGCGTAGAAATCAATCCTAAAATCGCAACATAAGAATAGCCTTTGTCAAGACCATCGTTTTGTGCAACTTCTCTCAGCCCTTCAATGCTAAATGTCAAAACTATTGTTAAATATAAGATGTAGACAGTGCTTAGCGCGATTTGCAACCAAAGGTAAGTTGTATTGCTGTAAAGTTGATTGTCGGTTTTTCTAAAAACTAACCAAAGTATTAAGTTAACTAAAGACATTAAAAGGACAGTTAGTCCTAGAAACATCATAACTTTGAAAAGCTTACGAGTTCCTCTGACCCAATTGCTTAAGTTTAAAACTAACACTGTTAAAAATACAAAAGTAGTTGCACTAAGGGCAATTATACCAACGCCTCTTAAAATCATTTCAAAAACTAAAGTAATTGCGCCGATAAACACACCTGATGAAATTGAGTATACCCAAACTGAGAATCTAGCAATAGACACAAAGTTGCCTAGTAGCGAAAACAAGAACATCAAGCCAAAAGCACTTAGCGAAACTATTGAAAAGATAAGTAAATTAGATTTTCTTTGATCCGCAGTTAAACCAGATGTATTGCTAAAAATAAAATAATAACCTAAGAAAAATACAACTAAAGCAAAAGCAGAAAGCAGACCAACGAAAAACAAACTTTTTAGTAAAAGAGATTTAAAAGTAGTTTTTGGAACTGCGTATTCTTCAAACGAATAGTCTTGTAATTCTTGAGTTTGAATTCTAGAAATTTTCTTTAAATTTGGATTTATCATATTTCCTCCTTGTGACATCTTTTAAAAAGATAACTAACAAATTCATTATAACAACAAAACAAGCAGTTTTAATCAAAATATTTGTTTTAATACCCTAAAAACTCTAAGCAAATATACAATTTTTTATATTTTTAAATGGTAAAATATTTGTGCTATGAGATACTATGAAAATTTTAAAGGAAACCGTTGGAAAAAGACAATTGATGTTGCTGATTTTATTCAGGCTAACTACACTGAAGCAAAAAAATTCACACTCACTTTAGCCGGTCCAACTCAAAATACCTTAAAACAAGTTGAAAAATTAAACAAACTTCTTGCCGAAGAAACCAAAAAAGGAATTTTGGACGCAGAATGCAAAACCTCTTCAAACATCTTAGCGTATGGTCCTGGATACTTACTTGGAGACAGCAAAACAACACCTGAATGCATTGTCGGTCTGCAGACCGACAAACCTTTAAAACGTGCTTTGTTTGCAGAAGGCGGAATTAAGATTGCTAAAAAAGCCTTGTCTTCATACGGTTATGAATTAGACAAAGACACTGAAGAAATTTTTACAAAATACAGAAAAACCCACAATCAAGGTGTATTTGATGTGTATCCTGAAAACATTAAAATCGCTAGACACAACCACGTAATTACTGGATTGCCAGATGGATACGGACGCGGCCGAATTATTGGCGACTACCGCCGTGTCGCACTTTACGGAGTTGACCGCTTGATTTTAGAAAAACAAAAAAGCAAAGCAAGTTTTGAGTTTCCCTATACCCCTGAAATCATTCAAAAAATTGAAAACCTAGAGATGCAAATCAAAGCGCTTGCTGATTTAAAACAAATGGCAAAACTATACGGATTTGACATTTCACTACCTGCTCAGTCTGCAAAAGAAGCCGTGCAATGGACTTATTTTGCGTATTTAGCGGCAATTAAACAACAAAACGGTGCTGCGATGTCTCTAGGTAGGGTTTCTACTTTTTTTGACATCTACATTGAAAAAGACAAACAAGAAGGCAGGCTAACTGAGTCTGAAGCCCAAGAGTTGATTGACAACTTTGTATTGAAGTTAAGAATGGTTAGATTCGCCCGCACTCCTGAGTATAACTCTGTTTTTTCAGGAGACCCAGTATGGGTAACCGAATCTATCGCTGGCATGAACGGAACTACTAAGTCTTTTGTAACCAACACCTCTTTTAGAATGCTTCACACTCTTTATAACTTAGGAGTTTATCCTGAGCCTAACTTAACTGTGCTTTGGTCTGAAAAACTGCCTCTTGACTTTAAAAAGTATTGCGCAAAAGTATCAATTGAAACTTCGGCTATTCAGTATGAAAACGACAACTCTATATCTGAATGTCATGGCTCTGACTACGCAATTGCTTGTTGCGTTTCGCCAATGGCAGTCGGCAAAGAAATGCAGTTTTTCGGAGCTCGTGCTAACTTAGCCAAAACTCTGCTTTATGCACTCAACCAAGGAAGAGATGAAATGACTGGACAACAGGTTATAACTCTTCCTAAAACTGAATTATTAAAAGACGGTAAATTTGAGTTTAAAGCGGTTTACAAGGCCTTTAAAGCGGCAATGAAAGAAGTTGCAAAACTGTATGTTAACGCTCTTAACATCATTCACTATATGCACGATAAATACGCATATGAGTCTATGCAAATGGCTCTACTTGACGACGAAATTACTCGTAATTTTGCAACTGGAATCGCTGGACTTTCAGTGGTTGCAGACTCTCTTTCTGCAATTAAATACGGACAAGTAGAACCAATATACGACGAAAACACTAACTTAATTGTGGACTTTAAAACAACTGGTGACTGGCCAAGATACGGAAACGCAGACGACAGAGCAGATCAACTAGCAGTTGCTGTTGTTAAAGATTTTTGGAAAGAAATTGCTGCTAACCTTACCTATTTAAATGCCAGACCTACAATGTCTATTTTGACAATTACTTCAAATGTAGTCTATGGTATGCACACTGGTTCTACTCCAGATGGCCGCAAAAAAGGCGAACCTTTTGCACCTGGCGCCAATCCTATGCATGGCCGTGATAACACTGGGGCTTTAAACTCACTGCTTTCCGTTGCTAAAATTCCGTTTGAGTTTGCCAGAGACGGAATTTCAAATACTTTTCAATTGCTTCCAGAGTCTTTGGGTTCAAGTAATTTACCTGACTTTATGGAGGTCAGAAAAAACAACTTAGTTTCAATTTTAGATGGCTACTTTCAAAACAAAGGATATCATTTAAATATCAACGTCTTTAACCGAGAAAAACTAATAGAGGCCTATAAAAACCCAGAGAAGTTTCCAAATTTAACTATCAGGGTATCTGGGTATGCTGTAAACTTCTCTAAATTAACAGACCAACAAAAACTTGAGGTAATTGCGAGAACAATTCATGCCACTAGATAAGGCCTTGCTTGAAGTTAAAGGCCAAGTTCATTTAATTGAACCGTTTGGTGCTTTTGACGGACCAGGTCTACGTTTTGTTTTGTTTCTACAAGGCTGTCCGTTGGCTTGTAAGTTTTGCCACAACCGTACATCTTGGAGCAGAAATTCAGGTGAAACTTACACAGTTTCAGAAATTTTAAAGAAGTTCAATCAGTATAAATTATTTTATGGAACTACTCCTAAATTAACTGTCAGTGGTGGTGAGCCTTTATTTCAACTTGAGTTTTTAGATGCCTTATTTAAGGTTGCCAAAAGTCAAGGAATTGAAACTTGCCTAGATACTTCGGCCGGGTTATATCAAGAAAGCGAAAAAGATAAATACGCAAAAATTCTTAAAAACATCGACCTAGTTTTGCTGGATTTAAAACATTCTGATCCAAAAAAACATTTGTGGTTAACCGGCAGACCTCTTGAGCCGGTTTACGCATTTGCCCGTTTTTTAGACGAACAAAATAAAGATATAGTAATCAGACAGGTAATAATTCCTGGCATAAATCTATACACAACTCAACTTAAAAATTTACGTAGTTTTTTAGACTCACTTTCTTCAGTTTGCGCAATTGAAGTTTTAAAATACCACACACATGGTGCAAAAAAATGGACAGACTTAGGTCTAAACTACCCACTAAGAGGTATTAGAGAAGCAAATCAGGCTGATTTTGAGTTTGCAAACGAAATTTTAACTAAAGGATATAAGTTCAAAAAATGCAAGATATTTTTAAGAAACTAAACTTCCATAACAAATTAGCACTGGCCCCAATGGCTGGCTACACTTACTCCGCATTTAGACAAATTTGTAAAGAAGCGGGCGCTGGTCTGCTTTACACTGAAATGATTTCTTCATTTGCCTTGGTGCATGGTGATGAAAAAACACTTCATATGCTTGAGTTTAAAGAAGTTGAACATCCTATAGGCGCGCAAATTTTTGGAAATGACCCTGAAATTATGGCAGAGGCTGCTAAAATTATTGAAAAAAACTACCGCTTTGACTTTATTGATATTAACTTTGGTTGTCCTGCTCCCAAAATTTCTGACCGTGGGCATTCAGGTTCTTATTTGCTTAAAGATTTACCCTTACTAAAAGCAATTTCTGAGGCTGTAGTTAATGCGGTTTCTTTGCCAGTTTCTGCCAAAATCAGACTAGGATTTGATAAAAACACTATAAACGGCCAAGAAGTTGCCAAAATTCTTGAAAACTCAGGCGTTTCTTTTATATCCGTACACGGCCGCACTAAAGAACAGGGATATTCAGGTGTTGTTGACCTTACAGAAATTAAAAAAGTCAAAGAAGCAGTTTCAATTCCAGTAATCGGAAACGGAGATGTTACTGATTTAGCAGAGTTTACTAAAATGCTTGAGTACTGCAAGGTAGACGCTGTAATGATTGGCAGAAAAGCACTGGCAAACCCATTAGTTTTTAAAGAAATTTTAACTAAAACACCTAATTTAAAAACACCTGCTACTATCTCTGAAATTATTTTTAAGCACTATACCTTGCTTAAAAACCAAGAAAAAGACCAAAGACGTTTCTTTCTTTTACTGCGTGGTGCTATTCTTTTTTATTTAAAGAACATTAAAATTTCAGCTGAACTCAGACAAATGGTCTGTAGATTAAACGACGAAAGTGAACTAGTAAAAATTATTCAAGAAATTAAAAAAATCCAGTAATTGCGAGGTGTACCTCATTTACTGGATTTTTGATTATAGCGCTTATACTTAAGCAAAAATTAGATTTTGTTTTAAAGCAAAGTTATTAGCCTGTTTAGTTTCTTTTGCTTTTATTTTAAGTGCTTTGTGTGCTTTGTCTATAACTTTTTTAGCAGCGTCTAGGGCTTCAACGTGCAGTTCAGCGCCGATGTGTTTTTCTTCTAGTTTCAAGGTAAAGTCTTTAGAGGTTTCTTTAAACTCTTCAGTTTTTCCGTCTTTTAGTTTTAGATACCATCTGTATTCTTTAATTTCTTTTTTAAAGCTGTGTGCTTCAACTTTAAGTTCATCACCAACTTTATATTCGTTTTTTAGATGGTGAAAATGCATAACTTTTCCGTGATGGTGATGGTGGCCATGATGAGGTTTTTTGCTATTGTCGTGGCAACTTCCTAAAGCAAATAAAGTAACCAAAGTAAATAGAGAAAATAATAATTTTTTCATAATTTATCCTTCCGTAAGTATATTTTTTCTCAAAAAAATAACTTGCATATTTAGTATAGTCCAAATTAGTTTAATTTGCAAATGATTAGCATTTGCAAATTAAAATACAAACTATTTATGAGTAAATTAAAAACGCTTGGATTTCCAAGCGTTTTGGTTTTAATTTTTTGTAATTTTATAAGCAAAAGTGTTAGAAATTTCTTTAAATGTTTCACCTAAATTCATAATTCTAATAATTTTTTTAGTGTGTTTATCGCCGATTACACTAATTTCGTAAACTGCTTTTCTCGTAATTACTATAAACTCTGAATTGTTTTTGGCAAAAACTACAGCCTCTTTAGTGCCACTTGGCTGAGACTTATAGAAAGGAAATTTCCTGTAAATAACTTTATTTGAATTAAAAGCAGCGCTAATTATGAACTTTAACTTAATTTTATCGTCGTCTTTATTTGCAACTACACGGTTTTCAGGCTTTGGTTTGATGTGCATGTAATCAGCAAATACATCTTTATCTATGTCTTTGACTTCATCGTAGTAGTAAGCCGCTTGGATTTCGTCTTGTTTAAAAGGTAGTTTATATTCAAGCGCTTTAGTTTTAACTAAAATAAACCAAATAACTGTACCAATTAAAACAAAATGAAAAATTATAAAAATAGTTTTAATTGCTTTAACCATAATTAAAGTGTTTCCTCGTATTGAGCGTAGACATCGTCAAGTCCACGACTTTCTCGTTCTTCTTTGGTAAAAATGTGTATCCAAATTTGCTCAGTGGCAATCAAAGTCCAACCAGAGCCAGTTTCAACTGACTTAAACTCAGGGTAGCTTTTAACTCTAGAAACTAAAGCTAGAGCCTGGCGTTCAGTCGCAGTTCCAATAACTGCGATGTCAAAAAGTGGATGGATTCCAGTAAAATTGTAGTATTTAACATCTTTAACATCAATGTCTTTTAAGTCTTGATTGATTTCTTTTAATCTAAGTGAGTCCATTTTTACTCCTTTTAAATTACTTAATTTCTTGTTTTAATTTCTTGTAAGTGTCAATTTGTATTTGCTCAGGTTTAATGCCTCTGGATTTTAAACTCTTGAAAACCCCTTCAAAAACTAATATGCAAGCCTTATTTAAGTCTTGCCACATCACTTTTCTAATTTCTCGAAGGTCTGAAAAAGTTCTCCTAGTTTCGGCTTTATCTGAAATAAAAAGAATTTTGCCAAGTGTAGAGATTTCTGGAGTTGGAGTTGTGTGCATAAATACTGAGTTTAATTGGTCTTCAGATAAATCAATTAGTTCTGAAAATAAATAAGCAGACACTGGACCATGTAGTAAATTAGCGCTGTTTGTCTGTTTTAACTCAGGATATGCAAACTTAACTAAATTATGAGCCTCGTCTGCATCAACGTGTTTGGCAAAATCGTGAATTAAACCCGCAAGATACGCCTGGTTTTCATCAATTTTCCAGTGTTTTGCGAGTTGCCTGCACATTTTAGCGGTAGACAGAGAATGCAAGTATCTATCTTTGTCTTGGCCTAATTTAGTTTTCAAGGCTTTTTTTAAATATTTAACTTTTGCATTAAAGTTAGTGTTTAAATAATATCTAAGCAAGTTTCTTTTAAAATAGTTAGGCTTAAAAAAACGAACAAAAGCAAAAATAATTTTTTCTCTAAATCTGTTAATTTTAGTCAAAAAACGTTCACTTGTGCAATCTATAGACTTGATTAAAAATGTCGCTTTAAACTGCATTTTATTACTAAAAACAACATCGGTCAACAACTGGTCACCAATAAACGCTGAGTTTTGACATTTTATTTGTTCAGTTCTGCAAATCTTTTTGCCAGTTTTAGTAAAAGGTTTTTTTAAGTTAAAAAAACCTTTGGTGGCAGGTAAGTTATTTAAAAGTTGTCTAGATTTGCCTGAATTGCTAAAAATATACAATCTAAAATCAACACTTAATTTTTTAAAAAAATCAACAGTTTCTTTAGAAAAAGAGTTTTCTTTATAAGAAAGCAGAGTGTTGTCTAAATCAAAAATCAAAGTGTCGACACCTTGATTTTTAAGTTCTGCTAAAGGAAGGTTAAAGATATTTTTTAAATATGCAGTAAACCTGTATTTTGACATTATTGGTAAACTTTAAGAATTTCAACATCAAGGCTTTTGTTTTCAGAAACCTTGAAAGAAACTTTATCGCCTGCTTTGTGGTTTTGAATAGCACGGCCCAGCGGAGTTTCTACAGAAATTTTTAAAACACTACCACTAAAGAGGTCAGTTTCTTGGCTACCAACTAGTTGGATGTTTTCAACTGTTTTATTGTGTAGATATTTAAGTTCAACTTTATTGCCAATTATACAAATATCATCGCGGTTACTTTTAATAATAACTGCGTCTTTTAAAATGCTTTCTAGTTCTTTAATTTTGTGTTCAATTTGCGCCTGCTCATTTCTAGCAGCATCGTAGTCTGCGTTTTCAGACAAGTCACCTTGAGCGCGCGCTTCTTTAATTGCTTGAATGTTTTTAGGGCGTTTAACAAACTTAAGTTCGTTAAGTTCACTTACTAATTTATCGTACCCTTCTTGAGTTAATGCATTTTTTTTAGCCATTTTTTCTCCTTGTTAACTACTAAACATTATACAACATAAGTGATTTTTAACTTCACTTTTATGTGAAAAAAAGGCGAAAAAAAGATATAATTTAGACATGCAAATCACTAAAAATAAGTTAGAAATAATTAAGTTAACAATTGCAGCAGTTTTAACGGCGAGCGCAGTTGCAGTTAACTCACTATACTCATACATCGTGCCAATTGGTATGTTTAGAGTACCTTTTTTTATCGTTACTTTAGCCGTGGTTGCGATTGCTTTTGGTCCAGCATATGCACTAATTACTGGCGTAATTTATGACCTTTTGTTTGGGTTTTTAAATTCACTTGGTTATCTTCCGTTATATGGGTTTGCTACTTATTTTTGGGTACTGCTTTACTCAATTATTTGCTTTAAAAGAATTTCTAAATTAACTATTTTTTTAGCTACCTTTTTTGGGTATCTTGGCTATACTTTGGTAAACACTTTTGCTACTTGGTTTTATTTTGGCAAACTCGCTTTTCTAAGTCTACTTCTTCGTCTTGGTTTGACTTTAATTTTTACACCAATTTTATTTGCCCTAATTTGTCTGCTAATCAATAGATTTAGTGAAATTGATAAGTTAAATATCACTAAAATAGAGTTTCTTAAAACCAAAGAATTAGAATACTAATTTAAAGTCTTTCGCTAAATACTAACGAAGGAAAAACAACCGCTGATTTTTGTGCTTCGCCTAAAAATAAAATTGAAAGTTTATTTAGTGTTGCCTTAAAGCGCTTACCGTGATTTGGGTGAGTTAAATGTACATGCTCGTGCAAAATAGTTTCAATTGCAAACTCTTCTTTAAAACAGATCAAAATTGGATTTAAAATAATTTCGGTCTTATCATTAACAGTGCGTTTACATTTGCCATAGTAGCCTTTGACTAATTTAAAACTATAGACGTCTGCAACGGCGGTAAGTTTTTCTTTTGCGTGGTTTAGAAATTTAAAAAGAAAGTCTTTTAGGACTTTAGTGTAAAACTCTTTTTTGGCAGTCTGCAACGTTTTGTATTTAGAACTAAAAAAGTAAGTAGATTCTCCGTCAAATCCAAATACATTTTTTTGCAATGTTGCGCTTGGCAAAAAGTCATAGACTTTGCCAAAAACCATTACCTTATTTTTTTGACAAACATTTTGATTGTACTGGCGAAAATAGTAAAAAACATCGCTTTGAACTCTTGAGTTATTTACTATTTTTTCGCCATTTAAGGCGATTTCACGAAAACTATATTTATACTCATAAAAACTTGGAAAAACTAAAACTGGTTGTATTCCCTCGCAGGTTAAGTAACTTCTTTTTATGTTTTGATTAAATCTAATTAGAACTTTTCCAAATTTCTTAGTTACGATAAAAGAATCCGCACTCATTTTTTTCTGATCATAGAATAGGGCTCTACTTTGGCATTTAGTTTTACGTAAACCTTGCTCATTGCATGGTTTGCAGTTTGGATTTCTTCAAAGTTTTCATTCCATAATTTTAAAACTTTAAATGTTCTTTCTTTGCCTAATGGGGCCATTAACTCAATTTTATCACCAACTGAAAAGTAGTTTCTTTGCTGAAATAAATACACACCTTTATTAACTTCTTGATTTAAATATAGTCCACAAAATGCTTGATTTGGTTTAGTGGTATTTTGGTCAAAAAGCACCTTAGTCTCAGCAGGTAAATTATCTAAGTGCCCAGTTGCGCTTAGTCTGTTTTCGGCAGCCTTTAATTTCTGGCTATATTTTTTAACAGAGTTAATTTTTTTAGTTTCATAAATTTCGTCAAGCATTTGGCGATAAGTTTTCACAACAGTAGCAATGTAGTGTAGAGACTTCATTCTGCCTTCTATTTTAAGTGAAGACACATTGGCTAAGACTAAATTTTTAATGTGCGGCACTGCATTTAAGTCCATAGCCGAAAAAGAAACAGGTTCGTCTTTAAGTTGTTTTTCACCCGAGTATAAAAAGTACTCCCAACGACAGCTGTGTGCACAACCTCCGCGGTTGGCGTCTCTACCTGTAAAAGTGTTTGAAAGTGAGCATCTACCGGAATAACTCATGCACATCCCACCGTGGATAAACACCTCAATGTCAAGTCCATGTCTGTCAAGATTTTTAATTTCTTTAATTGAAAGTTCTCGGCCTAAAACTATTCTTTTTACACCTAGTTCTTTCCAAAACAAAATAGTGCGTGAGTTTATAACACTTTGCTGAGTTGAAAGATGTATTTCTAAATTGGTGTATTTACGAGCAGCCTGAATAATAGCAAAAGACGCACAAATTATGGCGTCAACTCCTGCTATTTCTAACTCTTGCAAATAGTTTTTTAAACCTACTAAGTCTTTGTTGTGTGGCAAAATATTGGCAGTCACATATACTTTTTTGCCAAAAGAATGCGCAAACTCACACGCTTCTTTAATTAACGGGATTGTGAAGTTAGAAGCACGCGCACGAAGAGAAAACTCAAGCCCGCCGATAAAAACTGCATCTGCTCCGTAGATTAGTGCGTATTTTAGTTTTTCAATATCACCAGCTGGTGCTAAAAGTTCACTCATTTCTTATACACCGTTTTAGTTTCTGCAAAACCTGTGTCTTGCAAGTCACTGTATTTTGCTTTAAATTGTTCTATGTCTATATCTAAAATGTTGTTTTTTTGATAAAGATTAAGTGCATCAATTGCGTATTCATCTGAAAAAAACAAAGGGTCTATCGCAAAATAACTAAGAAAAGTTTTTAGTTTTGCAATATAACTAAACATCTGCGTAGTTTTACCGCGAAATAAATAGGTGCCAAATTTATCTTCAAGCACATTTATTTTTTCTGCCCTATTTTTTTCTTTTAAAAACAAGTCTGCCCTATTTTTTAATTCCAAGGTGTGTTTAAACTTTTTGTTGTATATAGAAAGTAAATGGCGCTTTGAGTGAAACATTGAAAATCTGCCGTGTCCTTGGAAAAATAGATTAAAACCAGGGTTCTTTTGACTAATTTCACAAATATTTTCAATAGTAATTTCTTTGGCTAAAAATACCCCAAAAAAACCAAGTTCAGAAATAGTTTGAACTTCTTGCCAGTTAGTAATTAAAGTTTCTGGGTTATATACACACTTGTTTAATAAGTTTTCTTCTTTCAAAAACTGAGCAACACCGATGTCAGCAACAATATAACCAATAATGTTTTCTTTATGTTTAAGTTTATTTAAATAATTTTTAAGCACAGGAAAATCTTGGTCATAGGCCATAAAAGAAAGATCAATGAAGGCTTTGTGGTTTTTTAAATAAGTATTAATTTCTTGAACTGTAAAACGGTGATAGCATTTATATGAAAACACAGTTCTCAAAACCAACGTAGCATCAACATTCTCGTATTTTGTTAGGTCAAGTGGATATATTAAGTATTTCATAACTTTTTGGATACTAAAAGACCGTCGGCGATATCTAGAAACTCAGATTTAAAGGAATTGTTTTTGAGAACTTCGGTTTTAAAAGTTTCTAGTTTTTTAAGAAGTTGTGCTGTGTTTTTAGAAACTGAGTTCTGGTTTAGTTTGTGAAAAGAAATATTGTCGCAAATTATCAACCCGTCTTTTTTTAAGTTGTTTTGAAATTTTTCAAAATATTTTAAGTATTGTGCTTTCGGGCCATCTAAAAAAATAAGGTCAAAAATCTCACCCTGAAAGTCAACATCAATTGCATCGGCTAAAAGCGGAGTCACTTGTTTTTCAACTCCACAAATTAAAAAATTGTGTTTTGCTTTCGCAAAACTATCTGGATTTTTTTCAATAGTCGTAATCTCTAAGTTTTTATTTTCTTTTAAAAAACTAAGAGCACTAAAACCATAAGCAGTTCCAATTTCTAAAATTTTTTTAATGTTTTGTTTTTTTATCAATTCGTTGATATATAAAACTGCTCTGTCTTTTAAAATCGGAACTTGGTGAAAAATGCAGTCGTTTTTAACTAAATTAAACTCTAGACTATTCATGCTCCAAATCAGACATATATTCAAGGAAAACTTCGGTAAGTTGTCTATATTCTTCAACGTCTTCTATATCTGTTAAACTACCGATAAACTCAAGGTTAACATCAGTTTTAGTAAGTTCGTTGTATTTGGCAAAAATTAAGTTAGTTCCTTCTTTGTCAAGTAGAGCCACATAGTTTCTAGTTTCTCCAGCAAACTCGCGAGTAGTTGTAAAAATCACGATAAAAGTCTCGTCCTTACCGTCAACAGATATTTTGACTTCTCTGGATTTATCTTTTTTTAAGGATTCAATAACCTTGTCGTTTAACGAAATTACTTTTTCTTCGTTTTCCATAAAATCACCTTTTTTGGTTTAAAAACTTGATCTGCGGTCTAGATATTTTTGTAAAATTACGACAGCAGAAAGTTCATCTTTAAATTGTTTTCTTTGTTTTATATTAGTTTTGCTTTGTCTAAAAACCCCAAAAACGGCGTTTGTAGATAAGCGTTCATCTTCTAAAATTACTTTAACCCCAGGCAGTGCATCTTCAATTAAGGACTTCAAGTCTTCAGAAATTTTTGCGCGCACTCCGACATCTCCATTCATGTGTTTAGGGTAGCCAAGTACGATTTCTTGAAAATTATATTTCGTGTTAAGTTCAACTAGATGAGCAATGCAAAGTGAGTAGTCTTCGTTTTCAAAACGAAAAGTTTCTAAGTTATTGGCAATTATATGAGACTCAGAAATTGCAAGGCCCATAGTTTTTGAGCCCAGATCAATTCCAAGAATCATTTTTGTTAAACTCCTTTAAAACTAGGCCAACTTTGCTTAAATCACCACCGCCAGCGGTTGCAAAATCAGGTCTACCTCCACCTTTTGAGTTAAGAATAGAGTTGATTTTTTTAATGTACTCAGTGGCTTTTTGAGTATTTGATTTAACAAAAATATTAACCTTTTCACCATCTATGTTTATCATGATACAGTTATTTAGTTTTTGAGTGTTTACATACTGCATAAACACTTCTTTTGCGATTTTTGAATCTATCTTTGACTTAAAAATATAATTTTGCGAAGTCGCATTGTTAAGCGATTTTAAAGCATTTTTAATGTTAATCTCACAAATTTGTTTTTCGTATTTTAAGGCTTGCGTTTTGATTTCTTGTAGGTATGCTTTTGCATTTAAAATATCTTGATATGAACCTTTAATTTCTGGTTTTTTTGCAAACTCTAATTTAAGCGAAACATTGTTTAGTTCATTAACTTTGTTTAAAATAACATTTGCTTCATTAAAGTAATGTGCAGCGTATTCTTCAACTTTAGCCTTTAGGTTTGCACCAGAAACCGCAAAAATACGGTAAAGTCCAGAACCAATTGACTCAATTTGTGTAATCGCAAAGTCTTTGATTTCATTTGTATTTTTAACATGTGTACCACCGCATAGCTCAATTGAGTAGTTTTCCATTGAAACCATTCTAACTGTTTTGTCGTATTTTTCGCCAAACAAGGCGATTGCGCCGTGTTTTAAAGCAGTGTCGTAATCAGTGTATTCATACTTAACTTTTAGACCTTTTTTAATTTTATCTTTAACAATTTTTTCAGCCTTTAAAAGTTCTTCGTCATTTGGAAAATTGTAGCAGTTAAAATCAAATCTTAAGTAAGGCGCACAAACTTTTGAACCTCTTTGGTTAACGTATTCACCTAGTACATCTTTTAGGGCTCTGTGAATTAAGTGAGTTGCACTATGGTTATACATAGTAGGTGTGCGGTGAGCTTCGTCAACCTGGCATTTAACAACTTCACCTTCTTTAAACTGAGATTCAACAATGTGTAGGTGTTGACCAAAAGGCAGTCTAAGCATGCCTTTCACTTCCGCTTTTTCAATAGTTCCAAGGTCCGAAACTTGACCCCCGGTTTCTGCAAAAAAAGGAGTTTTATCAAGAACAATCCCTTCTTTAAAAACTTTGATTACTCTAGATTCAGACGATAAGTTTTCATATCCTATAAACTCAGACTTTTCGCTAAACTCTAAAAACTCTTTGTTTTGTCCTTTCATTGACTGAAAGTTTTGGCGAGCAGAGCGAGAAAGTTCTTTTTGTTTTGCGAGAAACTCATGAAAACCTTTTTCATCAACCTCAACACCGTTTTCATCGGCATACTCTTTAGTTAGCTCAAACGGGAAGCCGTAAGTGTCGTATAACTTAAATGCGCTTTCGCCAGAAATTGATTTCTTTGTTTGAATAAGTTTAAAAAACTCTTTTTCACCGGCTTCAATAGTTTCTAAAAACTTCTCTTCTTCTTGTTTTAAAATGTTTTGAACAACTTGAACGCTATTTTTAAGGTCAGTATAAAACTCACCCATCGCCTCAATTACACTAGGCACAAGCAGGTATATAAAAGGTTTTTGCATACCAAGTCTACGCCCTGCTTTCACAGCACGGCGAATTAGTCTTCTAAGAACGTAGCCTCTGCCTTCATTTGAAACCACAGCACCATCAGAAACTGCAAAAGTTACAGTTTTTAAGTGGTCAGCGATGATTTTAAACTCTTTTTGACCTAGGTATTTGTGATTGGTTTGTTTTTCAATTGCTCGCATAATTGGCGCAAACAAGTCTGTGTCGTAGTTTGTCTCTACATCTTGCATAATTGCACAAAGTCGCTCAAATCCAGCGCCAGTATCAATGTTTTTGTGCGGAAGCGGTTTGTAGTCATCGCGTTTTTTGCCGGTTTCTGCGTTAAAAGAAGAAAAAACTATATTCCAAAGTTCAACATAGCGAGCTGTTTCTAAGTCGTTTCTTAAAGCTACTTCTCCGCGTGGGTCGTATTTTTCTCCTCGGTCATAAATTATTTCGGTATTTGGCCCGCAAGGTCCTTCGCCAATTTCCCAAAAATTTGATTCAAGCGGCACTAATTTACTTTCAGAAACACCTAAACTTAGCCAAATTTCTTTAGTTTCAAGGTCTTGAGGATAATAAGTAAAATAAAGTTTATTTAAGTCAAAACCAAACCATTTAGGTGAAGTCATTAACTCAAAAGCAAAAGAAATCGCTTCTTTTTTAAAGTAATTGCCAATAGAAAAATTGCCGAGCATTTCAAAAAAGGTATGGTGTCTCGCGGTCAGCCCCACATTTTCAATATCGTTGGTCCGGATGCATTTTTGGGAACTAGTAATTCTTGGATATGGCGGCATCATCGTGCCGTCAAAGTATTGTTTTAGCGACGCTACACCTGAGTTAATCCACAGTAAAGTCTTGTCGTTTTTCGGAATTAACGAAACTGACTTATATACATAGTGGTCTTTGGATTTAAAGAAATCCAGCCACATTTGTCTGATTTGGTTACCTGTTAGTTTTTTCATAATTTTGATACCTTTTGTTAAACTTTTAGTTTAAATTTAGCGTTTTCACGTTTCAAATCGCGTTCTTTAATGGTTTGCCTTTTATCCCTTAAGTTTTTACCGCGACACAGCCCAATTTCTACCTTTACCAGAGCCTGGTTAAAGTAAATTTTTAAAGGGATTAAAGTTAGACCTTTTTCAAAAACTTTTTGTTTAATTTGAATAATTTCGGCTTTATGCAAAAGTAGTTTACGGCTGCTAGTTTCTTTGTGTTGAAACTTAGCAAGGTTTTTTTGGACAAACCCAATTTTCATGTCGCGCAAATACAGTTCAAAATGTTTAGTAATATCGCAAAAAGCGCCAGTCATCGTGACTTTACCGGCGCGAAGAGCCTTGACTTCAGAACCAGTTAAAACGATTCCTGTTTCGTAGGTTTTAATGATTTCAAAGTCAAAATATGCTTTTTTGTTGTTTGCGATAATCTTCATTTTTAACCTTATTTTGACAATTAAAAGCCCCTTTGTGTAAAAACAAAGGGCTTTTAACTTTAATTTTTATGTGTGTTTAAATAATTAAACTAAAATTTATTTTTTTAATTTAGGAAATGCTGCTAGTCCTGGATAAACTGCTTGGTCACCAAGTAATTCTTCAAGACGAATTAGTTGGTTGTATTTAGCAATACGGTCAGTTCTAGACATAGAACCTGTTTTAATTTGTCCTGCGTTTAGGGCAACTGCTAAATCTGCAATAAATGTATCTTCGGTTTCTCCACTACGGTGGCTGATTACTGTGGTGTAGCCAGAGCGTTTAGCAAGTTCAATAGTACGGTAAGTTTCTGTAATAGAACCAATTTGGTTAACTTTAACTAAAATAGAGTTAGCAACACCTTTTTCGATACCTTGTGCAAGACGTTTTTCGTTAGTTACAAATAAGTCATCGCCGACTAATTGAATTTTGTCGCCAAGTTTTTCAGTTAGTTTTTTCCAGCCAGCCCAGTCATCTTCAAATAAACCATCTTCAATTGAAATAAGTGGGTATTTTTCAACTAGAGAAACATAGAAGTCAACTAGTTGATCAGAAGTCAATTCTTCACCTGTTGCTTTGAAAACATAGCGTTTTTTAGCCTCGTCGTAGAACTCAGAAGAAGCGGCGTCAATTGCTAAAAATACATCTTTACCTGGTTTGTAGCCGGCTTGTTTAATAGCCTCAACAATTAAGTCAAAAGCAGCAGCGTTTGACTCTAAGTTTGGTGCAAATCCACCTTCATCTCCACCACCAGTTGCAAGACCTTTTTTCTTAAGAACAGCCTTTAGGTTGTGATAAACTTCGGCAGCACAAACGATTGCTTCCTTGAAAGTTTTAAAACCAGCAGGAATAATCATGAACTCTTGGAAATCAACGTTGCTGTCTGCGTGTGCTCCACCGTTTAAGATGTTTAACATTGGCACTGGCAAAGTGTGGGCAAAGAAAGTTCCAAGGTATGAGTGCAAGTCTAGACCAAGAAAGTCAGCAGCAGCGCGGCAAGTTGCCATTGAAACCGCTAAGATTGCATTAGCACCAAGATTTGCTTTATTTGGAGTTCCATCTAAATCAAGCATCGCTTGGTCAATCGCCATTTGGTCAAGGCAAGATAGACCGATTAGTTCAGGTGCGATTTTTTCGTTAACGTTAGCAACAGCCTTTAACACACCTCTTCCAAGAAAACGTTTTTTATCTCCATCTCTAAGCTCAACTGCTTCGTGTGCACCAGTAGATGCACCAGATGGAACAAGAGCACGACCGAACGCTCCTGAATCTGTAGTTACTTCAACCTCTACAGTAGGGTTACCACGTGAATCTAGAACTTCACGCGCATGAACAGCAATAATATAAGGCATATTTTTCCTCCGTAATACTTATATATTATATAACATTATATGCAAATAAAAAACACATTAATTAGATTTTTGTAATTTACGCAGTTTATTTTAATTAAACTTTTTAAAATTATTTATATTTATGTTTAATATCATTTTTAATACACTAATTTGTGAAAATACATGCCTAAAAATATCACGCAATAACTTTTACGTCTAAAATGTTTTATACAAAATCTGCGTTATATTTGTACGAGAACAAAAATTCCATAGTTTATTTTAATTAAACTAAATACATTTATATTAAAAAAGTTTAAAGTACATTTAAGACAAAATTTGCGCCAAATTATTTCAATGTGTTTCACTTATGCTTAGCATATTTAAAACAAAACTAAACCAAAAAAACGCAAACTGTTTTTAGTTTTTTTGAGTACTTTACCTAGGAGTTCACCAAGATTGTCTTTACACTTAATTTTAATTTATCTAATTTAAGAAGTGCCATAGAGTTAATAAAATACAATTTTTAAACACAGACATTTTTAAATTCTAATTTCCACAGTTTGCGCAATTTAAAAAATAAATTAGAAATTATTACAAAGTGCCATTTTTAAAATAATCATTAACCTACACACGCTAGGTTGATGTGACTATTTTAAATCTTTTTACCCACTTGCAAAAAGGAGAACCACATTAGCGCTCTGCAAAATTACGAAAATGAAAATGAAGCTTAAGTGTTAGTGAAACTTAAAACAACTTTACATTTTAGATGTCCTGTTTACTTTTATTAAATAAAACTTAAAATTTACATAGTTTAATTTAAATAAACAAAATAGTTTTAAATATAAAAAGTTTAAAATAAAAATTGAAGAGTATTTTTGGATTTATTTTGAAGTTATTGTAAATAAAACCGTATAAAGCATAGACATAAAAAAACCTGTTTGATTGGCATAGGCTGCAGAAGACTGCGATAATATTTGTAATTTCTATATCTGAAAATTATTTACAAATTTTTGCATTAGTTTATCTTCGTTTGTTGCCTCCTTTTTAAATAATGCACTATTTATATTTTAAGAAAAGAACAGGAATGTTAAATAACTAAAATTAAAAAACTAAAAAAAGTTTAACAGTGTTTTTATATTATCCTCAGAAATAAAAAAAGTTTACTAAAATTTTTATTACGCAAACTACATAAAAAGTTTAATGACTTAAGAATTGGAACACAAAAAAGATATTTTAATGAGTTTAATATTTTTAAACTAATTGTATAAGTTTTAAATTAGTTTAAATGTAAAATGTATACTGAAATATTTGTAAATTTTTCTTCAAGCGAGAAGTCGCAACGTCTCAGAAAGTATGGCTTCTTCGCTAATTATTATGAGTTTAATAAAACTAAACTTTTTTAATATTTTTTAGTTATTTATAAAAAGGCTTGACACCTTTGTCTTAGCAGAAAAACGCTGCACTAAAAACATGACAACATAAAAAAACAAAAATTTAAAAATAAGCCTAATTATTCCTAAGAGAAGAAGTAGTTTAGTTAGTTTAGTTTAACTAATATTTTATTTGTATATTACATAAAAGTTTAATAGTTAATTAAGTTACTAACTCACGAGTTTTAGCAAAAAAATTGTCAAAAAAACAAAATTCACGGTCATTTCATCAATTCTGTGAATTTAATTTCGTTAAAACACGTTTTGCGTTTTTTTCATATTCATTTTTCAAATGTGAATATAAAAAAGAGAGAAGTAATTAAGTATAACTACTTTTATACACCTTATTTTTAATTTTAGCGTGAATGCATAGTTTATTTCTGTTTTTTGTTATTTTTTTATTTGTTCCTATAATATATATTATGTAAACCAAAATATTGCAGGTTAGTGGAGCGGACAAGTCAAAATGTGTGGGAATGTGGATTACTATTTACTATCGGAATTTTTGTAATTTAGTGGTAAAAAACAAGATTTTTAGTGAAAAATTGACCAGAGTTCAGAATTTGAAAAAATAGTAAAAAAACACTAAATTAAATTTCTGAGCACTGTGGCTGGGTATAAACACTATTTAAATATTATTAAACTTTTTTACTTATTTTAATAAAAACATAAATATACTAAACTATTTAGAGACGCGTTTTGAGCAATTATTATTACCTTTTATGGGTTATTACTCATTATGTTTTGTCTTGAAGCGTCTTAAAAAACACATACTTTTATCTGGTTAAAACTAAACAGAAACAATCGTTAATAAACTTTTATAAACTGAGTAATGCGATTAGTGAATTCATTTGTATAAAAATAACCAGATTTAAATTCTTTTTAGATTTTTGTTCTTCGTTGCTGGTAAGAAAATCACTTATTTTTTACTTTAAAAATAAATTATATTTTTAATAAAAGTTTAATTATATTAAACTAACATGAAAGTGAAATTTTAACCTTTTACGCGTACACATCAACACCGAATTTAAAATAAGCACGAAAAATAAAAAAAGTTTAACTGTGTTGCAGATATTCTCCCTACAAATTAAGTTAAACTTTTTTTATTTTTTATTATTAAGTTTACAAAAACTAAATTAAGACTTTTCTGAATTATTAAGTTTTGGTCTAGTTTTATTGTACTTTTCTCGCTTATATTTATCTGAAATGTTTGTGTAAATCTGTGTTGTTTGGATGCTTTCGTGGCCTAGTATTTTTTGCAAAACTCTTAAATCACAACCGTTTTCAAGTAAGTGTGTAGCAAAAGAATGCCTGAAAGTGTGTGGTGAAACATTATCAATTTCGTTATCTTCAGCGATGGTTTTAACTATCTTAAAGAATCCTTGTCGTGTTATTCTAGCGCCGTTTCTGCTTACAAACAAAGCAGGTAAAGTGCGTTCATTTAAGATAATATTGCGAGCATCTTTAATGTAGTTTTTAAGTGTTTCTACTGCTTTTTTAGTTAACGGTACAGTTCTTTCTTTGCTGCCTTTTCCTTCAACAATTAAAAATCCTTCGTTTAAATGCAGCGACTTTAAGTCAAGTCCAATCAACTCGGAAACACGAAGACCAGAGCCATATAACACTAAAAACATCGCTAAGTTGCGTACATTGTATACTGTTTTTAGATCAATTGAATCTATCATTTTACTAGTTTGCTCTGCGTTGATTGTGCGAATTACTTTCTCTTTCTCTTTAACATTTTTAATTTCTTGTGCTGGATTTTCTTTAGTCAAACCATCCATTTCCAGAAAAGCATGAAAGGTTTTAATTGCCGAAATTTTACGGTTAGTTGTTCTACTGTCATATTTTTTCTGTAAAGTTCTAATGTAGTTTTTAATCAGTTTAGGACTGATTTGTTCAGGCCTTTGAATTTCTTTGTGGTATTTCGCATAAAAATCAAAGTACTGTTGAATGTCAACTTTGTAGGCGTTTTGAGTAGTTTTGGCCAATGACTTTTCGTTTTTTAAATATAAAATAAATTCATTAATTAAAAACGGTTTCATACAAACTCCTGCATAATTTGGTTCTCTAAATAAATATATTTAAATGGTATGTATAGTCTACCTTTAGTGTATCTAAGCATTTTTCTTGCGATTAACTTTTTAATTATTGGGAAATATTTAAGTAAATCTATGTTGTATTTTTGCTTAAAATATTTAAGATTTACACCGCTAGTTTTGCGAAGTCCGAGCACTATTGCCGTTGAAATTAACTCATGTTCACTTTGTTTTACTTCAGTTTTTCCAGGTCCTTTGTTAATATAGGCGTGCATAATTGCGGTGTTATTTATGCGCGTTCCAGCTGTGTATCCGCTAGCTGCAAGTCCTGTGCCGATGTATTCTGAGTCTTTCCAGTAGATTAAGTTATGCTGAGATTGGTACTTTGACCTTGCATAATTTGAAGTTTCGTATTGTGAAAAGTGGTGTTTCTTTAGTGTTTTTTTAATGAAGTTATACTGCTTTAAGCACACTTCTTCTGCTAAAGTTGTCTGTATACCTTGCTTTTCTAAGAACGCTAAAAAGGTGTTTTGCTCTAAAATCAAGGCGTAATACGATATATGCATAGGGTTAAACTTTAATGCTATTTCTAAGTCTTTTTTTAGTATTTCTAAACTCTGATTTTTTATACCGTACATTAAATCAAAAGAAATATTTTGAATTCCGGCTTTTTTAAGTAGTCTGACAGAGTTCTTAACATCCTCAATTGTGTGGTTGCGTTTTAAGAATTTTATGGTCTCAGGGTCAAAACTCTGCACGCCTAAAGACACACGGTTTACACCGTATTGTTTGAATAATCTAACTTGTGCTTGAGTAATTAGTTCAGGATTACACTCAATTGTATACTCTTTCACGCCTTTAAACTTTTTTAAGTTTTTTAACAATAAGTTTAAATTTTCTAAACTAAGATTATTTGGAGTCCCACCACCAATAAAGATAGTATCAAAATAATGGTTGTCTAAATACACTGTATTTAGCTCTTCAATCAAACTTTTTATGTATCCATCTTCTTCTGCTTTGTCTTTAGTTTGTTTCTTAACAAAGTCGCAATACGAACAAATTAAATGACAAAAAGGGATGTGTACGTAAAGCCCACGCACTAATCATCCCCTTGTTTTAAGATAGCCAAAAAAGCCTCTTGCGGTACCGAAACACGGCCAATTTGTTTCATTTTCTTTTTACCTTCTTTTTGTTTTTGAAGGAGTTTCATTTTACGAGAAATATCTCCGCCGTAGCATTTGGCAAGCACGTCTTTGCGCATGGCTTTAATGGTAGACCTGGCAATAATTCTGTTGCCAATTGCCGCTTGCACTGGAATTTCAAACATTTGTCTTGGAATCAGATCCTTCATTTTCTCAGTCAGCGCACGACCTCTAGATTCAGCAAAGTCTTTGTGTACTATTGTCGCCAAGGCATCTATTTGCTCCCCGTTTAACAAGATATTTAACTTAACTAAGTTAGAACGCACATACTCGTCCATATCGTAGTCAAAGGAAGCGTAGCCCTTAGTTTGAGACTTTAGTTTATCAAAAAAGTTATAAACGATTTCTGAAAGTGGGAGTTTATAAACGATGTTGACACGGTTTTTATCTAAATAATTCATTGAGACAAAAACCCCGCGTTTAGCCTGACAAATTTCCATAACGCTGCCGACATATTCAGCCGGCGTCATAACAGAGGCCTTGACAAAAGGCTCTAAAATATAGGCAATTTGCTGAGGTTCTGGCAGTTCACATGGGTTTTGGATTTGAACTACATTGCCGTTTGTTAAGTGAACTGTGTAAATTACGGAAGGAGCAGTGGCGATGATGTCAATATTAAACTCGCGGCGAATTCGCTCTTGAATTATCTCAAGGTGTAGCAGTCCTAAGAAACCTGTTCTAAAACCAAAACCAAGGGCTTTTGAGGTCTCCATTTCGTAGGTTAAAGCAGCGTCGTTTAATTTTAATTTCTCAAGTGCTTCTTTTAGTTGTGCGTAATTTTTATTTTCAACTGGATAAATACCAGAGAATACTACTGGGTTTAGTTTTTTATAACCAGGTAGTGGTTCAGTTGCAGGGTTTTCAAAAAAAGTAATGGTATCGCCAACTTGAATGTCTTGAATTGACTTAATTTGGGCGTAGATAAACCCGACTTCTCCGGCTGACAAAGCATCGGTTTCGCACATTTCTGGAGTATATACACCAACACTAACTACTTCTGCTTTGTATTTAGACTGCATAAAGTAAATGGTATCGCCTTTTTTAACAGTGCCTTCAACTATACGGACTAAAGGAATTACTCCTTTGTAGGCGTCGTAGTATGAGTCAAAAACTAAGGCTCTCAAAGTGTTGGTTATTTTTTTTGTCTTAGGGGCCGGTACTTTTTTGACAACCGCTTCCAGAATTTCTTTAATGCCGATACCGTTTTTAGCAGAACACAATACAACTTCGCTTCTGTCGATGCCAATAATTTCTTCAATTTCTTTTAAAACTTTTTCAACGTCAGCAGTAGGCAGATCAATTTTGTTAATAACCGGAATTATTTGAAGGTCGTTATCAAGTGCTATGTATAGGTTAGCAAGAGTCTGCGCCTGGATGCCTTGTTGGGCGTCAATTACTAAGATAGCGCCTTCACAGGCTTGCAAAGATCGAGAAACTTCGTAGGTAAAGTCTACGTGTCCAGGAGTGTCAATTAAGTGCATTTTATACACTTCTCCGTCTTCGGCCAGATAGTGAATTTGCACAGCGTTTAACTTAATAGTAATCCCGCGTTCGCGCTCTAGTTCCATACTATCTAAGTATTGCGCCTTCATTTCACGTGTAGAAACAGCGTTTGTCAACTCCAAAATACGGTCAGCCAATGTAGACTTACCGTGGTCAATGTGGGCAATTATGGAGAAATTACGAATTTTGTTCATCTAGATTTAAAACCTTTTTAATTAAGACTCTTTTAATGATGTTTTTTTCAATATATAGTGGACGGAACTCAAAGTTTTTATAAGTTACGCAAATTTTTTCACCAACTTTAGGTAGGTGTCCGATTTGCTCGGTAATAAAACCGTTTACGGTGTTAGACTCCGCCTCAAACTCTATGTCTAGTTTTTCAGACAAAATATCTAATTCAAAGAACCCGTCTACTTCAAAAGTAGTTGAGTTAATTTCTTTAAACTCAGCCTCAGGGCTGTCAAACTCATCGTTAATTTCACCAACTATTTCTTCAATTAAGTCCTCAATTGTAAGAAGACCAGCAACTCCGCCGTATTCATCTAGCACCACGGCGATGTGGACTTTATTTTTTTTCATATGCACAAAAATATCGTTAATTTTAGAAGTAGATGAGACAAAAAATGGTTTTCTAACAGACTTACCTAAATTAAACTTGCTTGGCTCAATTGCGTATTTTAAGATATCTTTGATGTGAATTGTACCAATAATATTGTCAATGGTTTCTTTGTACACAGGATATCTGGTGTATTGAGATTCATTAATTTTAGTTAAGATTTCTGAGTAAGTTGCAGTGATTTCTATAGCGTCAATTTCAGTACGGTGGGTCATAATTTCTGAAACTTTGGTGTCGTCAAACTCAAAAATATTTTCAATTAGTTTGTTTTCTTCAACGTCAATTTCTCCGCTTTCAGTCGCATTTGAAGCCATTAAAATGATGTCGTCTTCTGTAACTTCTTTAATTTCGTCGCCTTTTTTAACACCAAAAATACGGGCAAAAAAAGTAGTTGAAACCATAAGTAGCCAAACAAACGGAAACAGCATATACATCAGTGCTCTGATGATTGGAGTGCAGTTTAAAGAAATTTTTTCACTCCACTTCATGCCAATTCTTTTAGCAACTAGTTCTCCAAAAATTATTTGAAAGTAAAGTAAAAAAATGGTTAGTCCGATTGTAACTAACACGGAGTAAAGTACATAGTTATTTGAGTTTGCCTTAACTTTAAAAATACGAATTAAGGCGTCTTGAGATAATTTAGAGCCAATAATACCGTTAATAAAAGCAATTAAAGTATTTAAAACTTGGATGGTCGCCAAAACATAATTAGGATTTTTAATTAGGTTCAGGGCTCTTTTGGCCTTTTTCTTTAGTTTGGGGTTATCTGAATCTGTAAGTTCATCGATTCTAATGTGGTTTACAGAAATAAACGCAGCCTCAGTCATCGAAGTAAAACCGGAAATTACGATTAAAGCAACGATTAGTGCAACGAATACTGCAACCAAGATACCCGTGAGCGGAGGGTTTGCAGATGTTGCAGAATTTAAAATATTTGTAGTCATATTTCTCCTTGATTAGCAACTTTCTTTAAAAATAGTATATCACATCAAAACGCAATTTAGGTGTGTTTTTCAGAGAAAAATGCGTTATTTTAGGCTTTTTTTGAGCCATTTTGTTTATTTGTGTTCCAAATTTTTTTAACTTTTGCAAAAATTAAAGCAGATATTAAAAACGCAAAATATACCAGTACTATTACCGGAGAAGGTGCTACATTTATGTTTAGTTGAATCGGTGCAGCGATAGCCACGGTTAAAATCGCAAACACAACACCTATCAACATTGTTTCTATGAAGTTTCTTCTAAACTGAACTGAGATTAAGACTGGGAATAAAATTAGTGCAGAAATTAAAAGTGTACCCATCATACGCATACCAACCGAAATTAGTATTGCGACTAAAATTGAAAGGCCATAGTTGGTAATTATTTTGTTTGTACGGTTGAATTTAGCGTAACTTGGGTCAAAAGTTTGAGAAAGTAGGCGTCTGTATTGCCATAAAATAAAGCCTAAAGTGACAGTAAAAATAATTAGTGTGTTAAAGAAATCTAGCC
>CAUTMU010000007.1:0-31420 GCA_963539535.1 uncultured Acholeplasmataceae bacterium
AAAAAGCGCTTTGATATGAGCAATTAATTTGGTGTCCAGAATTGGAGTTCCGTCTTCTGCGTAGAAAACCGGAATTGGCACACCCCAAAGACGTTGGCGCGAAATACACCAATCTTTGCGTTGTGCTATCATGTTATTCATTCTGATTTTGCCCCACTCAGGTGTCCAAGTAACTGAGTCTATTGCTTTAAATAAGTCTTTTTTAAGCGGTTCAATTGACAAAAACCACTGAGGGGTTGCTCTAAAAATTATAGGTTTTTTAGTGCGCCAGTCATGAGGGTATGAGTGCGTGATTTTAAACTCACCAAACAGTGCTTCGGTTTCTTTTAAGTATTTAATAATCGCTGAGTTCGCATCTTCAAAAAAAAGGCCTGCAAATTCTCCTGCGTCTTTAGTTAATACACCGTGGCCGTCAATTGGCGAAAAGGCAGGAAGACCATATTTTTGTCCAACTTTAAAGTCATCTTCACCATGTCCAGGTGCGGTGTGAACAAGTCCAGTTCCGTCTTCTGCCGAAACGTGTTCACCAAGTATTACCATATGTTCTTTATTGGTAAGAACATGCGTGTAGGTAACCTTTTCAAGGTCAGTACCTTTGATTTCAGAAATTACTTTAACTTCGCTTAAGTTTAACTTGGTTTGAAGGGTATTTAGTAAATCTGATGCTACCACTAACTTACCACGGTTAGTTTCTACAATTGAGTAAGTTAAGTAAGGAGACACGCAAATTGCTAAGTTGGCAGGCAAAGTCCAAGGAGTAGTTGTCCAAATTAAGAGACTTGCGCCTTTAAGTTCGCGAATTCCTTTGGTTTTCTTTATTTTAAACTCAACAAAAATAGAAGGAGATTCAATGTCGTGGTATTCAACTTCAGCCTCTGCCAGCGCGGACTCTGAAGACCATGACCAGTAAACTGGTTTAAACCCACGGTAAATTAAGCCTTTTTCTACCATTTTAGCAAAAGCCTCAATTTCTCTGGCCTCAAAGCTAGACACAAGCGTGCGGTATGGTTTTTCAAAATTACCAATACAACCTAGCCTTAAAAACTGACTACGCTGACGGTCTAATTGAGTCTCTGCAAACTTTGCACACTCTTCTCTGAACTTAACAGGGTCGCCTTTTCGGTTAACTCCAAGTTTAATAACTGCGTTTTCAATAGGCAGACCATGCATATCCCAGCCAGGTGTGAAGTCCACCACATCGCCATTTAGTTGGCGAAATCTGACAATAAAGTCCTTTAAGATTTTGTTTAAAGCGTGGCCCATATGAATTGGGTTATTAGCGTAAGGTGGACCATCGTGGAAACAAAACTCATTTCCTGATTTTTCTTTGTTAATTTGATTTCTTTTTAAAAAAAGTAAATCATTAGCCCAAGGTACTTGAATTAAGGGTTCTTTTTCACCTAAGTTCCCGCGCATCGGAAACTCGGTTTTAGGCAAAAGTAGGGTATCTTTAAAATCCATATGTTTATTTTCCTTCTTTTAGTCTTTAATTACTTCTTTTAAAAATTTATCAATCGTGTCGTCTAAATAAAGGGTGTCGTCTGCAAACAGAAAAACTTTTTCGTTCATTTCAATAACTTCACCGTTTAAGGCGCAAACGCAGCCAGATAAAAACGCAATTGCTTTGTTAGCATCGGCTATTTTAAGTAAGTCAAAATTCAAAACCACTGGTTTGCCTTGCTTAATCATCTCGGCAAACTCAAGTAGAGTTTCGTCGTCTGCTTTATCTAGTCGTTTAAAGACAATAAGCTCACGTTTTGTGTAGGTAGGGGTTGTAACAATTGGGGTTTTTTTCTTAAATCCAAACATGAAAAATCTCCTTTTTGGTTAAACATTGAAGCGAAAAGTTATGATATCGCCGTCTTTAACTAAGTATTCTTTTCCTTCTAAGCGAAGGGCTCCGTTTTCTTTTGCTAGGTTAATTGAGCCATACTTTAAAAAATCTGCATAAGCCACAACTTCTGCTTTAATAAACCCACGTTTAAAGTCGGTGTGAATTATCGCAGCACAATCTGGGGCCTTAGAGCCAGTTTTAAATGTCCAGGCACGACATTCGTCTTGTCCTGCTGTAAAGTAGGTTGAAAGACTTAGTGTTGAGTAGGTTGTCTCTATAATTTGGTCAAGTCCAGTTTTGTCAAAACCAAATTGTTCAAGATACTCAATTCGCTCGTCTTTGTTCATTTTGGCAACTTCTTCTTCTAGTTTTACGCAGACCGCTAAAACTTGAGCATGGTGGGCATCGGCGTACGCTTTGATTTTCGTTAAGTTAGCATTTGAAGTTTCATCTTCTTTGTCATCAGAAATATTGGCGATGTAAATCAGGGGTTTTAAGGTAAGTAAGTTAAGAGACTTAACTAAAAAACGTTCGTCTTCAGTTAATTCAGGTTGGGTTTCACCAAGAATTGCAGATTTTACTTTAGTTAAAATTTCAACTTCTTGGATGGCTTCTTTGTCTTTTTGGGTGCGAGCCTTCTTTTCAATTTTAGCAATGCGGTTTTCAACGATTTCAAGGTCAGCCAGTGCTAGTTCTGTGTCTATAATTTGTGCGTCTCTGACTGGATCTACTGAGTTTTCAACGTGCAGTACATTGTTGTCTTTAAAACAACGCACAACCTCAACAATGGCGTCAACTTCTCTGATGTGTGAAAGAAACTTATTGCCAAGACCCTCGCCACTTGCAGCTCCTTTAACAAGGCCTGCAATATCTATAAACTGATAGGCAGCGTATGTAGTTTTTTTAGGCAGGTAAACAGAGGCAAGTTTATCTAAACGACTGTCCTGCACTACAACTTGGCCAACATTTGGCTCTATTGTGGCAAAAGGGTAGTTAGCAGACAAAGCGCTGGCTTTAGTTAAAGCATTAAAAAGCGAAGACTTGCCAACATTCGGCAGGCCGACAATTCCGGCTTTCAGCATTATTTTCGTGCCCAAAATGGGATATCTGAGTTTTCGTCTGTCTCCGCATCTTGGTTTTTGTCTGTGTCTTGATTAAATGACGCAAAAAAATCATCTTGCTGTTGGTCTTGAATTTTTTTAATTTCTTGATTAAAAAAAACAGTCTCTGTATTTTTAACAAGTTCATTGGCAAAACTCTCGGCGTCGGTGTGAGATTTGGTTAACTCAACACCGGTGGCTATAACTGTCACTATAATTTCGTCAACTAGTTTATCGTTAATCATCACACCCATGATGATGTTAATGTCAGTTGAAGTGTTGTTTCTAATTTCTTGCAGAACTTCGCTTAACTCAAATTGAGAAAGTTCAGTAGGTGCAGTGATATTTAAAATAGCGTCAGTGGCACCTTGGATTGAAGTTTCCAAAATTTTGGAAGAAATTGCGGCTCTGGCTGCTTTAATGGCTTTATTTTCACCACTTGCCACACCAATTCCCATGATAGCGGTGCCCTTGTCTTTAAGCACAGTTTTAACGTCTGCAAAGTCCACGTTAATCACACCTGGATACATAATTAAGTCAGATATACCTTGCACACATTGGCGAAGTACATTGTCGGCCTCGCGAAAAGCGTCAAGTAAGGTAGTGCGGTGATCTGAAATTTCGTTTAATTTGTCGTTTTCAATGACAATCAAAGCATCGCAGTTTGGTTTAAGTTCAGCAATTCCGCGAAGTGCGTTTTCACGTCTGCGTTTTCCTTCTAAGGTATATGGTTTTGTGACAACACCAACGACAAGTGCGCCTTCCTCTTTGGCAACTCTGGCGACAATCGGCGCAGCACCAGTTCCGGTCCCTCCGCCCATTCCGCAAGTTACGAAAACCATTTTAGCGGGTTTCAAGGCCTGGCGAATAGCGTCTTCAGATTCGGTTGCCGCTTCTTGTCCGCGACTTGCGTTTTGACCAGCGCCAAGTCCTTTGTCAGGGCCTTCTCCAATTAGTATTCTAATTTCTGCAAGTGAGCGTTTTAGGTCTTGAGAGTCTGTGTTAATAGCAACATAAGTCACACCGCTTACGTTGTTTTCAATCATACGGTTAATTGCGTTTCCACCGCCGCCGCCAACACCTGCGACCATGATTAGGGGTTTAATTTGAAAATTGTTTACTGTATCCATTAAAAAGTACCTCTTTATTTCAATTATAACTTATTTTTTGCGTTTTTCGTGTGTTATTAAGCCTGTTTTTCAACTGTTTGTGTAGTTAGTAGTTGCGTAAAACTTGGCTTTAAATTCACTGAATTTACCGGCTTTTGCCGCTTGTTTAATTTCGTTAACTAAGTGTTTTAAATATGCTAAGTTCTGAACTGTGGCAATGCGTTCGCCTAGTTTTTCGCTAGTTTTAAATAGGTGATGTAAATAACTTTTTGAGTAATTGGCAAACTTATGGTTAAGTCCACTGTCTAGTGGTGTGTGGTCATGTTTGAACTTTGCGTTTTTGATGTTAATAGAACCGGTTGTTGTAAAAACGTGGCCGTGTCTGGCGTTTCTAGTTGGCATCACGCAGTCAAACATGTCAACTCCACGTTCAATTGCTTCAACTAAGTTAGCAGGTTTGCCCACACCCATTAAGTACCTTGGTTTATCTTCAGGCATTTTTGGGACAATAAAGTCCAAAACTCGGTACATCTCTTGGTTGGTTTCGCCAACCGCAAGACCGCCAATTGCGTAGCCTGGCAAGTCAAGTGCTGTGATTTCTTTTAGCGACTTTAGTCTAAGTTGTAAGTCCAGACCACCTTGGTTGATACCAAAAAGTGCTTGACCTGAAGTTAAGGCCACTTGGCAACGCTTTAGCCACCTAGTAGTTCGCTCAATTGACGCGTCCATATACTTAAAGTCTGCGTAAACTGGTGGACATTCATCAAACGCCATTACATTGTCTGCGCCAATGGCCATTTGGAGTTCCATGGATTTCTCTGGCGTTAAAAACAACTTATCTCCGTTTTCAGGGTTCTTAAACATCACGCCTTCTTCCGTGATTTTGCGGTTCTTAGTCAAAGAAAAAACTTGGTATCCTCCGCTGTCTGTAAGCATTGCTTTTGGCCAATGCATAAAGGTTTTAGCGCCCTTTACCTCAGTTAAAACTTCAGTACCAGGATGCAGCCAAAGATGGTAGGTATTGGCTAAAATCAAGCCTTCTGAAACCTCTTCAATTTCGTTTACATCTAGAGTTTTAACAGTGGCTTTAGTGCCAACTGGCATGAAAACTGGTGTCTCTACAACAGTGCCGTTTTCAAAGCGAAGTTCGCCTAGTCTAATTCCTTCTTTGGTAATTTGCTTGGTGAACTTAATCATTTATATCGCTAAGTAAAGCTGTTTTAAGGGCTTTTACTGACTTAAATATTGTGCTTCTTGGAGCGATAGTATGCAGAAAATCAAAAGAACGAAAACCGTAAGAGACTAAAAAGCAAGGGATTTTGGCAATTTCTGAAAAGCGCAAATCAACTTCGCTGTCGCCAATAAAAATGCATTCATTTGGAGTAAATCCGTATTTGCGACTAAGAAAGTTTAGGGTGTCTGGTGCAGGTTTGGCACGTAGATTTTGACTAAATCCAAGCACATGTGTAAAGATGTTTGGAAAGTAAAAGTCAACGGTTTTTTTAACTAAAAACTCAGGTTTATTTGAAATTACAAAAAGTCTTGCACCACTTGCTTTCAAAGTATTTAACATCTCTAAGATACCTTTGTAAGGCTTGGTGTATTTAAGTGGGTCTTCATTGTATGTTTGGTTGTAGTGTTTAACCATTTGGTCAATGTTTTGCTTGTCGTTTAACACACACTGAATAAGTTCACGTGAACCGTTTCCAGTGCAGTAAATTATTTTGTCTTTATTGGCTTTTGTAAACTTAAAGTAAGCAAGGGTTGAGTTTACTGCTTTTACGATGTCTTTAGATGTGTCTAAAAGTGTTCCGTCTAAATCAAAGATAATATTTTTCATAATTTCTCCTTCGGTGAATTGCCAAAAAATGGGTAAAAATGTAGTGCTTTATTTCGTGATAAAAACCAGCGGTTGCTGGTTTTTTAAAATAAATACTTAATTAGTTAAGTTTAAAATAGTTTCAGTTGCTGCTTGAAAGTAGGTAGTTGGATAAAAACTTTTTGAGTGTAAAAAGTAAAGTGTGCTTTCTTTTTCAAAATAAGCGATGTTCACAGATGTGAAGTTAAAACCGCGGTTTTTTAAAAATACTAAGTTATCTGCCTCTATTTCTGCTTGCGCAGAATGCTCGCTGTATTTTTTGAAAATCAAACAAGTTAAGTAGGTGATTCTTTTTTGTTCAAAGCGCTTTAGGATTTTTTTAATTTCTGCATCAATTTTAGTATCCAAAAAGTCAGTATTTGAGTTTTTTAAATAAAAAGTAAGTTCTAATCCGCGGTTTTGGATGTTTTCTTTTAAGTATAAATTAAAATCTAGGGTACTGCTTTGTAGTGTGAAGTTATTTACTTGCAAAGAATTTGGTAGTTTTTCAAAAAAAGTTTTTTTAACCAAAAACGACTGTACTTTAGTTTCTTTTAACTTTAAATATTTTTGTTTGAAGTTCAAAGCAGTGATTTTAGTTTTAAAAACTAAAACTAAAATCAAGAAAACCAGTACTAAAAGTAAGGATATAGTTGTAAAAATAGGTTTTGGTGCTTTTAAAAAATAAAGCAAAAGTGCTGTGTGTAGGACTGCTAAAAAAGCAGTCCACAGCGCGGCTAAATATATTAGTTTAGTTTTTTGAATTTTTTTGCTATTCAATTCTTGCCTTAATAGTACCGTCGCGACGAGTACTTTGAACTAAGTTTCCGTCTAATGAGTAGTAAACTCCGTTAAAATTGCCGTTTTCGTCGTACTTAAGTTCTTCTTTAAACTCAGTACCTGAAGCAAAATACCAACCTTTAAATTTGGTGCCATATTTTACTGTAAGTACTTCGGTAAGTTCAACTAGTTTTTGAATTTGTTGTCCAAACAACACATCAACTTCATATCTTTTGCCATCGGCAATAATTGTGATTTGATATTCCACTGGCAAGAAATATGGCCAAAGTGTGATGTCTTCATAATAAGTTTTTTCTTTAAGTGAAAGCACTACTGAGTTAACAGGGTCAAAGTCAGGCAAACTAGGGTCGGCTGTTGACCAACCTTTAAAATCATAGCCAGTTCGTTTAGCACTTGGCAGGGTAGTTCCTTTTGTAAAGTCGTATTTAGTAGGAATGTCTCCTTCTATTACAGTGCCGGTTTCAAGTGGAGCAAAGTTGATTTTAATTTCTGTAAACTCAATTTTGGCAAACAAAGCAGCAGATTCCTTAAAACGGTGTGTCTCAAAGCTAACCTCTTCTGTGTGTGCAGGGTCTAAGTACCATGCAATTATTTTAGCGGGAGCATAAAGTTCATATCCTGCTTGTATAACTTCGCCTTTAGCGTTTACTTTTTTAGCAACCGGTTTGTTTAACTTAATTCCGTCGGCCGGAATTTCTGTAAACTCACTTGGCGCAAGATGGCCTTGCGGGATGTAGTAAGCGATTTGAATGCCTTTTACTTTATATGAACCACAAGCCGTAAATAAAATTAAAGTTAAAAAAGAAAACAAGACAATTAGTAATTTTTTTGCCATTATTTTTCCTCCTTAATTTCAGCTTTCATTGCTTTAATTTCGCTTGGTGAAGCGAAAACAAAGTGCCCAGGTTTAATTTCTACCATTTCAGGTTCTTCAACGTCGTAAGGGTGAGAAGTTGGATCGTAGTAAATTCGTCTACGACTGCGTTCATAGTCAGGGTCAGGTTGCGGGATTGCAGAAAGTAGAGATTTGGTGTATGGGTGCAGTGGATTTTTAAACAGTTCATCTGAGTCTGCCAGTTCCACAATCTTACCGTAAAACATCACGGCGATACGGTTTGAAAAGAACTTGACAACCGAAAGGTCATGGGCCACAAATAAAATAGTTAAGCCTAGTTTTTCTTTTAAGTCTTGAAGCAAGTTGATAACTTGCGCTTGAATTGAAACGTCTAGAGCAGACACGGGTTCATCTGCAATAATGACTTCAGGTTCCATGACAAGTGCACGAGCAATTCCGATTCGCTGTCTTTGGCCACCTGAAAACTCATGCGGGTAGCGAGTCGCGTATTCAGGAGCGAGACCAACTTGAAGGAGTGCTTTGGTAACTCGCTCTTCTAGTTCCTTGCGGTTTTTAATACCCTTGATGCGCAGGCCTTCTGCAATAATTTCTTGCACAGTCATACGCGGGTTTAGACAAGAAATTGGGTCTTGGAAAATCATTTGGATTTTAGACGCAGCGACTTTGGCAGATTTAGAGCGGTGTTCGCGAGAAACAAACTTAATTTGCTTAACTAAGGTTTTAGCCTTTTCTAAAAAGTCTAACTTAGCATTTAGGTAAGTTTGGTATTTAGGGCTAAATTTCTTCAATACTTTTGAGTTTTTTGCAATATATTCGTAGTTTTCTTTAGTTAAAGGTCTAAAAATTAGTCCTTTTTTGGTTTTTGCTAAAACCAGTTTATTTTTGGTTAAAATAAAGTAATTTTTAATTCGTGTTAAGAAAAACGCACAAAACTCCAGTAGTTTAACTGCTAAAAATCTTGGTCTTTCTTTAAACCAATATTTAAAGAAATTCACAAATCTGCGGCGTTTAAGCGCTTTATGTTCGCTAAAGTCTTTAGCGGTTTTGGCAGTAATCTTACTTAACTTATCTGCGTCCTTTGAGTATTTTTTAGAAAGCCCAAAGCAAGCAAAAAGTTTAGCAAGTAAATAATTTTTTAAATAACCTTTTTTAGGAAGGTCAGCGTTTGCTTTAAACTCTTCAATTTCATTGGCTTCGCGAACATACTGAATGTCAGTTTTTTCTTTATGAAAAGCATCTAACTCTTTGAGTTTAGCCTGCATTTCTTCTTTAGAAATGATAGTTTTTGCGTTTTCTTCGATTAAAGGAAGGTACTCTTTTTCTAGACTTAAAATAGTTTGCGCGTATTGTTCTTGAAAGTCCTTCTTTAACTCAAGTTTAGTGTTTTTAGTCAAAGCTGCGGAATCATTGATGCCAATAATTTTTTGGCGGTACGCTTTTTTGGCTTTCTTTAAAGCAATTTTATATTCTTTTTCCTTGGCGTTGTAGGTAAAAGAAATAATTTCTTCACGTTCTGCCTTGTAGTTTAAGTTACCTTTTTGAACTTTAGCGGCATAAAAGTTTTTAATGTCAAAAATCTTGTTTTTATAAAGCAGACTTTTTTCGCGTTCTGCTAAATACTCAGCCTTTAAATCTTGGCGGAATTTATGGATTTTAGCCTTATCTGCAAGGTAATTTTCTCTAAACTCATTAAGTCTGGCTACGGCTTCTTTAGTTTTGGGAAAAACTGAGTTAAGTAGAGTTATTTTGTATTGGCGTCTGGCTTTTTTTAGTTTAGAAACTAAGTCGCCAACTCCGGCAACTATAGTCTGGCCTCCTAATACCACGCGGCCATCTGACGGCTTGTATAGTCTAATAATAGTGCGGCCAGTTGTGGTTTTTCCGCAACCGGACTCTCCAACTAAACCAAAAACTTCGCCTTTATAGACATCAAAAGAAACGCCGTCTACGGCTCTAACTTTAAGGCGGTTTTTACCAACTCCGACTTTAAAGTGTTGTTTTAAGTTTTCAACGTGTAAAAGAGGAGTTTTTGAGTAATCAACTTTACGCTTCATGAACCTTACCTCTCTTCATTTTGATTTCTAAAACCGCTTTTGGCGGAGTTACTTTAGGGGCATTGGGATGCAAAAGCCAAGTCGCAGCATAATGGGTATCTGTGACTTTAAACATTGGTGGCGCTTGCTCAAGGTCTATCTGCATGGCGTATTTGTTTCTTGGCGCAAAAGCATCACCCTTGATTTTTTGAGTTAAGTTTGGTGGAGTTCCACCGATTGCATCTAGTTTTTCAGAAGTAGCCAAAGACGGCATTGAAGAAAGCAGGGCCCAAGTATAAGGGTGTCTAGGGTCATAAAAAATCTCGTCGGTTGTCCCGATTTCTACAATTTTGCCAGCGTACATTACGGCAATTCGGTCAGCAATATTGGCAACTACACCGAGGTCGTGGGTAATAAAAATAATTGAAAGATTGCGCTCTTCTTTAAGTTTTTGAATTAACTCAAGAATTTGCGACTGAATTGTGACGTCCAGGGCAGTAGTTGGCTCGTCGCATATCAAAATTTCTGCGTTATTAGCCAAAGCAATCGCAATAACTATACGTTGGCGCATTCCACCTGAAAACTGAAAAGGATATTGGTGGTATCTTTTTTCAGGCTCTGGAATTCCTACTTCTCGCATTAGTTCAATTGCGCGTTTTTTGGCCAAAACTTTATTCATTCCTAGTTTAAAAACTAGAGTTTCGGTAATTTGCTTACCGATTTTAACAATTGGGTTTAGTGAACTCATCGGGTCTTGGAAAATCATGGAGATTTTAGAGCCTCTGATTTCGTGAAATACCTCTTCTTTGACTTTAAGCAAGTCGCGGTTAGCATATAAAACTTTGCCGTTTTCAACAATTGCGTTTCCGGCCAATAGCCCCATTAAGGCTTTAGAGGTTACTGACTTTCCAGAACCGGACTCTCCAACTATCGCGAGAGTCTCGCCTTTTTGTAAATCAAAAGAAACGCCGTTGATGGCCTGCAGAATTCCAAATTGAGTTTTAAAAGAAATTTTTAAGTCTTCGACTGACAATATAACTTTTTTGTCTTTATTTAAAATAGCCATTATTCAACACCTCTTAAACTTGGGTTAAATGCATCTCTTAAACCATTTCCAAATAAGTTAAAGGTAATCATTAAGATAGAAATATAGATAGCCGGAAATACCAGAACATGTGGTTGCGATTGCATCACGCTTTGGCCTTGTTCAAGTAGTTGACCGACCGAAATTGTGTTTCCGTATTTCAAAATTCCAAGGTAGGCAAAAGAAGCCTCTGAAAATATAAAGGAAGGCAGGGCTAGCGCAAAAGACGTTACCATGTAGCCAATCGCATTTGGGAAAATGTGTCTAAACATAATTCGCGCGTCTGACGCACCAAGAGTTCTGGCGGCCAAAATATACTCGCGGTTTTTAAAACGATAAAACTGCATTCTGGCCATTGAGTAGTAGCCGATCCAGCCGGTAATTGTAAAAGCAAAAATAATAACTGGGAAAGTTGTACCGTATTTAATTACAAGCAGAGTTAACACGGCGATGAAAGGAATTCCTGAAAGAATTTCTACAAATCGGTCAAACAGTAAGTCAAAAGTTCCGCCGTAGTAGCCAGAAATTGCACCAACTGTTAAACCGATTAAAGCGTTTACAGAAATTACGGCCAGCGCTACCATGAAAGAAATACGGGCGCCTTGCCAAAGTTGGGTGTAAAGGTCCTCACCAGTTCCAATTGTGCCAAACCAGAAGTTAACCTGGTCTACAGTTTGCCCCAAGGCGGTTTCAAAGAATTTAACCGAAACTTTGTAAATGTCTTTTTGGTGATCTACTTCGTGAATTGCGGTAATTAAGTTTCGCTTAAGTAGGTTTTCAAACTCAGCCTTAGTAAAGGTATAGTAGTTTGGCTTTAAGTCAGTGCCAAAGTAGGATTTAGTAAAATCTAGAAACTTATACTGATCAACTTTTACCGGAATATTTGCACTTGGAGTTTTTTGATGAACCTCGTCCATGTACTTTTTGCTGGTATCTGACAGAAACATATTGTTGTATTTAGGGTGAGCCTTGGCTTTTTCAATAAACTCACGTGGCAGTTCAGTAAAACGAGTTCCAGAAAATATACCCGGGATTCTTGGAGGTAGGTAACTTAAATCATTTTTAAACTCTAGGCGAGTAGGCTCCTTGTAGTTTTTTAAAATTGGGCCAAAAACCACGAAAAACATCAAAATACAAATGATTATAAAAGCGGTTAGCGACATCTTGTTTTTCTTAAAACGGTTCCAGGCGTCCTTGTAGTAGCCAACTCGCTTAGTTTCAAGCGGTTTGTCTTTAATTTCTTTATCTTCGTTAATTAAAACAAATTTACTTCTATCTAGGTCTTGCATAATTATTTACCACTTCCAATTCTGACGCGAGGGTCTAAAATTGTGTAACTCATGTCGGCTAAAATTGAGGTAATTAAGCCTAAAAACTCAAAAAACACCATGTTAAGCAAAAGTACTGAGTAGTCTTTTTGACTAAAGGCAGTCAAATAAACTTTTCCAACTCCGTCTACTTTAAAAATGGTTTCAAGAATAATAGAGCCAGAAATCAGACCAAGAAAACCCAAAAAAATAGCAGGGGCGAAAGGTACTAAAGCATTTTTAAGGGCGTGTCTGTATACGGCTTGTCGTTTAGATAAACCTTTTGAGCGAGCCAATAGCATGTAGTCTTGAGTAAGTTGCTCAGTTAACTCGGCGCGAATTGAGCGAGCCCAGCCGGCAATACCGCCAAATACCATTACAATAGTTGGCATGATGTAGGTAGAAATACCGTAGAGAGCATTGGCTTTAAACTCACTTGGTGAAGCCACGCCGAGGCTCGGTGCCCAGTGTAATTTCCAGTAGAAAATTAACTGAAATACCACGGCTAAAACGAAAGTAGGAATAGAAATTAAGACCATAATACCAACCGAAATAACGTTGTCGGCTGTTTTATTTTTATAAAGTGCGGCAACTACTCCAAGCATTATGCCAAGCGGGACAGTTATAATATAGGGCACTATTTGGAAGGCCAGTGTATTTGGGATTTTTGAGAAAACCACAGATCCTGCAGATTGTCGTTTATGTGCAGAGAAACCAAAGTCGCCTGCTGTAAAAATATTTCTAAGCCAATAGAAAAACTGAACAATGATTGGTTTATCTAAGCCTTCTCGCTCACGAATTATGTCGTAAAGCGGGTCGTTGCCAAGTGACTTGTTGTAGTCTGGCAACATGTGAATGAAGGCAAAAAAGATAAAAATTACGATTGAAAAAGTAATTAACATTAGTCCGAGTCTTTTGGAGAAATATTTTAGCATCGGCAAGTTCCTTTCGTTTATCTGGGTATTTGATATAAAAAAGATAGAAAACACACTAATTTCGCGGTTTTCTATCTTTTTTTAGTAGTTTTTGCTTAAATGTGTTTAAAGCATTATAGCATTTTTGAGCCTAGTTATATAAATATATATAGGCGAACTTTGGTCTATTTAGGGTTAGTCCAACCGTAGTCTGCTGGAGTTAAGTTTTTCCAGTCTGGGTCGGTATTTAGGTGCGAGTATCTTTGTTGACCAAAGCCAAAAATGTTGTGTTCAACTTTGATGCGAGGAGAAATTACGCGTTGAGAAAGTTCTGAGTAAGATACATTGTTAAATAGTGGAATTTGCGTAAAAGTTTGGAAGTAAATTTTTAAGAAAGCGTCAACTAAACGGTTACGGTCTTCAACTTCACCTGGGTATTGAGGAGCAGATCCTGCCCAGACAGTTTGGCATTTAATACCAAACTCAACAACTTGGCGTAAACTACCAACAAAGTATCCGTTGTTTTTCTTTAAAGTTTCGTAAAGTGGCCACAGAGTACCACCATCTGTTTCCTTGTTGATTTTGCCTTGAGCCTCAAGTTCTTGTAAGAACCTATAAGTAGCGGTAAGGTCAATTTTGTCTTCAGGTTTAACATTGTATTTAATATCGTCAAAGTTTTCACCAAAATCAGCAAGATCAGCAATACCAAATTTTGCACTAAGTTCAGTTCTAAAGAAGAACATAAATAGCGGGTTCATAACAGATAAGTTAGTTGCATTTGTACCACCAACTGCAGTGATTTGAAGTTCAAAACGGTTGTTAATAATTGTGTTGTCATTGTCTTTTTCTAACTTAACGTCAATAGTGATATTTTTAAAAATACGCTCAAAAGTTTCTTTGATGTAGTTAGACGCACGTTCTAAGTATTCAATTTCTGGGGCAGATAGACGGAAAGTCATTTTGTGGTTTTCAGGTACCCCTACTTCTTTTAAGGCTTTTTCGTAAAGTTCTTTGGCTTTAACTGGATCGTATCCAGAGCCAATTCCTGATTTTTCAAGCAAGGCTTTGTATTGAGGTCTTTGGACATAGTAAAGTTCGTCTGTATCAAACTGAGTAGCGTTAGCTGGAACTGGTGTGAAAATTGGGTCTGAAGTTGGGTGAATTCCTTTTAGACCTTCGCGGTTAACCGCCATATAAAGCGCTTTTCTAAAGTTTACGTTTTTAATTAGTTTCTTAACGTATTCGTCTTGTGTGTCGGTTAAAGGGTTCGGAACCATGATAGTTGGTGCACCAATTATTGATTTTCTGATTAAACCTTGTTTAACTTTTTCTTCTGAATATCTTTCTTTATAGTAGTCTTTTCTGATGCTTAAGTTATCAATTTCACCTTGTTTAAAAGCATTTAAGAAATCGTTTTCTTTAGCAAAATAAGTATATTGAACTGACTTGTAGTTAGTAGTCCAAGCGTATTGGTGTGCAAAGTTTTTGTTAAATCTTAAATATTTACCAGGTGCCCAGTCTGCAATTGTAAAAGTACCATAGCTAACTGGATGGTTTTTCTCAGTTCCGTAAGTTGAATTTTTACCATCTTTGTCCAAAGACGCTTCATAGGCTTTTTTGTTGACTAATTTAAATTGACCAAAGTCGCTAAATACGTCTTTAACTGTAACTTCTTTTTCGTATTCAATTTCAAGTGTGTAGTCATCAATTGCACGAATTCCGACATCTTCTTTTTTAACTTCAGGGAATTTATCGCCTTCTTTACCAACATAGTATTCGTTTTGAGAAACTGAAGGCAGTATTGTTGCTTCAATTAATGCTTTGGTAACTGCAGCAAAAGCCTCAGCTTTTTTACCTTGTTTAATTGCAGAAATAATAGCATTGTAAAGATCGTCGTTAGTACGAATCATACTGTTGATAATTTGGCCAAATAGACCTTTTACTTGTTCTTCAGTTAAAGCAGTTTTATCAACTAGTCCGGAAGTAGTTTGTGAGCCTTCCCAAAGTGTTGTATTTGCAGGTAAATCTAATTTGTAGTTAACTGTACCGACTTTAATTTCTATTTTAGTAGCCTTGCTGGTTGTTAACTTAGTTAAAATGTTTTCACTAAAATCGAAGTTAGATTCTTTGTCAATATATTTGCCGTCTTCGCCTTTAGCACCAATTGTTTGGCCTTGTGAGAAGTATTTACGAGCATTGACAATAGCAGCACCGCTTTTTCTACTACCAGATGGATACATACCATTTGAACGTGAGTTTAATTGAACTGGGTCAATGTATTGCAGGTATGAATACACATAGTCATGTGCAGTAACTGGTGTTCCGTCTTCCCATTTAATGTTTGGGTTTAAAGTAATGCGGTACCTTTTTCCTTTTTGAGTAGACGCGATGTTTTCGTTGAATTTACCAGCGTGTGTTCCGTCTGTTCCTTGGAATTCACCATCATCTTGAATAGTTGGGTAAGAAGTTGCACCTCTTAGTTCGTATTTTGTGACAAACTTGTTAATTGCTGAACCTTGGATTTTAGAAAAATCACCGACATGGTCTGCAATTTTGTCTTTAATTGCTTTATCCCAGTCAATATCTCTTTCATAAAGGAAAGTAGAAATCATGTTCATGAAAGCATTTTCATAGTTTTGTGTATAAGTTAGTGGGTTTAAAATCGGCTCTGTTGACATAGTTACCCCAGAGCGGTAAGTTTCTGCTTTTGACCATCTGTGAGTTTTTGAATTAAGTGGGCGGAAAACTGGGTAAAGAATTGGGTCTTTTTCGCTTTCTTTTAACTCAAGTGGAAACTTAACCGGGTTTTGTTCACCCCACCAACGTCCACGCGCTGATTTAAACCAACCTTCAAAACGCAAGTCGCCGCTTGCCTGTGGTTTAAATTTATTTTCGTCTAGTTTTTCAACTACACGTTTGCCACCTTTTCTAACTGAGGTGGTTTGAACCCCACCATTGGTAAGTAGTTTATCGCCGCCACCACATGAGGCTAGTGTTAGTAATGAGAAAATAGAGACAATAATAAGTAAGATTTTTTTCATTTTTTTACTCCTCCTTTTGGGTATTTTTATAATAATATCACATAGTCAAAAAAAACGCAATAATAATCTAAACTATTTTTTTGCTAGAATAAATGGCTTTGTTGTCTAGTTTATGTATGAAAAAAGCCACATTAGTGCTTATTTTTTAAAAATAAATAAGTCTCCAGGTGGCTTTTTGAGAAAGTTAAAAGTTTTTTTACCTACTTAACAAAAGGTTTAACATTGCTGTCCAAAGGAATTTCTCCATTGAATGATTTGTCAAATGCAAGTTCGTAGTTTAATTTAGAAACTAAAGTACCTTTTACGGTTTTGCCAAGAATTTTTTGTTCAAACTCTTGAGCAAACTCAAAACTATATCTGAACTTAGAAATAGTGTGGGTTTGCGTATCAATTTCTACGCTAACTTCAATTTTGCGGATATTTTCTTGTTTAAGTTTACCAGCGGCTTTTTCTTGACCATGTGAAATTAAGAACTCTTTAATTAAATCAATTTGACTTTCAGTAAAAGTAAGTTCGTAAACTGAACCTTTTTTAGTAGCAGCGCTAATTTTGTCATTTGCGTATTTAAATAAGGCTTTTGCGTAAATTGAGTATTCATATGGTTCTTTAAAGTTTTCTTTAATGGTTTCTTTTGGATCTGAGTCTTTATTAGTCTTTTTGTTGTGTTTGTAGACTACTTTGTGTAGATTTCCATCTTTTAAGAAATGATAGTTGTGTTGGTCTTTTAGTAAAGCACCACTAGTGATTTCATCTCTTAAGTAAGAAAGACTGTAGTTGCGGTTGTAGTAAGTAGTTCCGTTAAAGAAAGCGCCTGGTAGCGGAACGTTTTTAATTTTGTTTTCAAAAACATTAGTAAAAGAAAGACTGTAGTTGTATTTAAAAGTATCTTTTTCAACTGTGTTAGTTCTTGCCTCTAAGAAATACTCTAAGTCTGTTAGATATTTAGCGTAGATTTTAGTGTCTTTTGTAATTTTAGTAGATAAATCTAGTTTTTTAGTAAGTTCACTGTCTTGAAACCAACCTACGAAGTTATAGCCATCTTTTTTAGGAGCATCTGGCAGTTGAATAGTTTGGTTATATTCAATTACTCTATTGGCAATTTTGTTAGCACCATCAAAGAAGTCTACGTTGTATTTAAGTGGGGTAAACTTAGCGTAGATATTTAAATTACTAGTAATTTTTTGATTTGCTTCAAATTTTTGAGCAAACGGTTTATCTAGATACCAACCATTAAACTCATGTCCTTCTTTTGCAGGGTTTGCAGGTAGGTCAACTGTTTTGTTTTTTTCAACTGTTTTGTCAGCAAGTAAAGTTTGTCCGTCAAAAAACTTCACGCTGTATTCAACTTTAGAAGGTTTCGGTGTTTCGTCTGGTTTTGGTGTTGGGGAAGGTATTGGCGCTGGTTGAGGCGCTGGTGTTGGTTTGTCGCCACCACAAGCAACTAAAGTAAGCAATAATGCTGGAAGCAGCAGATACATTAAGATTTTTTTGATTTTCATATGTAAAATCACTCCTTTTTTCAAACAAAATATATGATAGTCGTTTTTTTTCAAGTAAAAAGCTCCTTTATGGGCTTTTAAGAGCGAATAATGCTATTATTGGCAAAAAGTCAATTAAAGAGTTGACGCTTCTGTATAACTTAAAAACACAACCTTTTTTATACATTTAAACCGTTTTGGCTGTGGTATAATTTTTTAAGAGGTAAACACGAAATGAACAATATATTTCTATCAGGACAAATAGTTTCAGAGCCTTTTGTAAACAAAACAGGTGACAGACAAATCACTAGTATGGTACTTTCTGTAAAAAGATCATTCGGTGAAATAAGAGATAATTTTAAAATTTATTTTTTTGGCCAAAAAGCCGAAGACGCAGCAAATTTAGTTAAAGACCAATATATTTCTCTGCATGGTCGTTTTACTGCCTACAGTTATGTTGATAACTACACTAACACTAACAAAACACGCTATAGCGTAAATGTTGTTGATTTTGAAGTCATTAAATTGGAACAACTACAAGAAGAAAAAACAAACAGTTTTTATGACAACACAGATTCAATGTATTCAGATTTCTCAGAAAGCGACTATGACGTTGAAGTTAAGGACCAAAACTCTGATTTAGACCTTTAATTAAATTTGTTTTAAAAATACTATTTTTAAAATAAGTAAAGCGATATTTTAAAAAATATCGCTTTTTTTCTAGTTTTATTTAAAAATGTGTTTTGTTGTTAATGGTTTGTTAAACCACGATTTTTTTGCTGAATTTGACTAAAATTAGGCTCAACTCTATACTAGTTTATGAAAAAGGAGGTATAAATTAAATGATTAACAACGTCACGATTGTAGGAAGAGTAGTTTCTGATGAAGATAAAGTTTATGAGTTTGAAGACGGACAAAAAATTTTAATCTTAACGCTGGCTGTCAGACGCCCTTTTAAAAATCAAGAAGGTGCATATGACACTGACTACATTAGTATCAAATTAAGAAATAATTTATGCACAATCGTTCCGCAATACAGCAAAAAGGGCGATGTTTTGGGAGTAATCGGTAGACTACAAATTAGAAAAAACGAAATTAGTGGTAAAAACTACCAAATTCCTGAAATCATTGGTGAGCGTGTAGTTTTCATTTCCCCAGTTAAGCAACAAATTGAGGTAAATAGAGAAAGCGAAGCCACTGAAAAAAGCGAAGAAAAGCCTACTAAAAAAGGCAAAAACGCAAAAACTTTAGATTAGTATCTGGTTTGGTCATCGACACTAACTAAGTAAAAAGGACAGCAATGCTGTCCTTTTTTATATATACAACCGGAGGTGAGTTGTATTTAAAAATAAATCAAATGGAGGTTCTGAACGGATTTGAACCGATGATGAGGCTTTTGCAGAGCCGTGCCTTACCAACTTGGCTACAGAACCAACAAACACAGTAATTATACAACAAACTGTGCTTTATTTGGCTTTAACTAAAAGTTTTAGTAAACTAATTTGCTTTAAGCCCGTTTAAGTTATTGCCGTTTAAAAAGTCTTTAACCGAAAGGATTTTTTTTCCGTCCTTTTGAATTAAAAGGACTTCAATAGAACCCTTTGCGCAGCCTATAAACATACGCTTAGTGCTAACTTCGATCAGTCCTGTTTCTAAGGTTTTTTCAGACAACACGGCTTTAAAGACTTTAAAAATAGTGTTGTTTTGCAAAAAGTAAGCGCCTGGTTTATCGGTGTTTGCGTTGATTTGGGCAAGAACCTGAGTATTGTCTTGCATAAAATCAAGTTTTTCTAGTTTTTTTGTAGGTATATAGGCAAAAGTCACGTCTTTTTCACTTTGTTCAACTGGCTTGATTTTGTCTAAGTTTGTAAGAACTGAAATTAAGAGGTCTCCGCCTGCTTCTGCGAGTTTTTGATTTAAAGTAGTGAAATTATCTGTTTCTTTAATTTCTACCTCTACTTGACTATAGACAGGGCCTGCGTCCATTTTCAAAACTGTTTGCATAATAGAAACACCAGTAGATTTTTCTTGGTTGTAAATTGCCCAAAAAACAGGAGCACCACCTCTGTATTTTGGAAGTAGTGAGGTGTGAACATTGATTACTTCAAAAGCATTTAGCACTTCTTTTGGTATCCACATTCCAAAAGAAGCAGTAATCAGTTTATCTGGATTAAGTTTAAGCAGTTTTTGTAAAGATTCTTTCAAATTAGAACTAAATATTACTTCTACACCGTTTAATTTGGCAAACTCAATTAAACCTTTAGTTTCCTTGTTAAATTTTGGCAAGGCTTTAACAACTAACGCCAAAATTTCGTAGTGAGACATCAGTTTATTTAAAATTTCTTTAGTGAAGTTGTCATTTCCAAGCAAGATTAGTTTCATATTCCCTCTTTTTTTAGCCTTATTTTGATATCAGTATTTACCTGCATAAACTCAGTACATTTCTCAACTAGGTATTTATAAATATCAGTTTTAGAAAAAATGCGAGTTCTTAAAATATAGGTGTCTTTATTTAAAATATGTTTAAAAAGTTCTTCAGGTTGCAAAAAGTTAGCAATATCAAGTGTTTTTAAAAAACTGTAGAGTTTTTTAAATAATTCAAACAGTGAACTGCTTTCGGCGTACACCATATAAGTTTGGCCAAACGGTGTAAGCGCTTGTTCTTTACGGTAAGTTTCTTCTTGTCTATAAAACTGAGCGATATCTTTAGCCAGCAAGGTGTCAAGTTCTGTAGTATTAGTTTCTGAAATTAGGTAAACATTGGCCTGAGCAGCATATTTTAAAGTTCTTGCTAACTTTAAATAGTTTAAGTGATTAAAATATGGGTTTTTTGAGTTAAAAAGTAGTTCAGGTAAATACACACAAATCGTTTTTACTGACTTTAAATAATCAATTGGAATGTTTTCTAAATTAGAAAACACAATAAGGTCGGTATTTTTAATTTCTTTTTTTTCTAAAAAGCCGTTAAGGATTTTTAAATCATTTGGTTTTGCTATATTTAGTTTTTCTAAAAAATACTGATAGAAATACTGGGCTCCTACACTTAGCTTTAAAAACTCAGATTTTTGGCAAACTTCGCATTCAATTTCTTTAGGCAAATATAAATTGCAAAACTGACAAAAATAACTAGCCTGAACGCCGTCGTATCTAAGGTAGTCAAAACAACGCGGACACCTTAAAATATTTGCACACTCTGCACACTTAACAAAGTTAGCGTAAACCGTGTGGTCGGTTAAAAATAGTGTGTTTTTGTGATTAGCGAGATTATATTTTAAGTTAGTAATAACCTCTTTTGAAACTAAAGAGAGGTCTGAGTTTTTAAGTAAATCAGCAATCAAAAATTGTTTAATTTCACCTAAATCTGCTAAGTAGTTTAAGTTTTTTGGCTTTTTTTTGTAGACTAAGTCAAAACTCGGAACTAAAGAAAACACTGAAACTAAAAGACCTCTTAAATTAGCAATAATTTTAGCGGCTTTTGAGGTTAAAATACCCAAATCTGTAGTGCTTTCAAAAAAGTCATCAAGTAAAATTAGATGTTTTAAACCATCAATATGCAGATACATTGCTTTTTCAAAACCAATGATAAGTGCAAACCCAGGTTTTTCAATTGCTTTTTCAAACTGTGCAACTTTAGCGTTGGTATTTAGTTTATCTGCTGAGTAAATTAAAATTTCTTCTGGTTTTAATAGACTGCTAAATAAATTAACAAAGTACTCTAAGTTGATTGAGTTTTTTAAACAAAGTAAAACCTTTTCGCCATTTGTTTTAGCTAGGTTAACTTGGTTAAGTAAATTGTCAGTTGTATCAATTAAGTTAAACTCGATGCTTTTTTTGTTTATTTCAAGTGGTTCTGAAAAATAACTAAAAAAACGAGTTTTTTTAGTCTTACTTTGTTCAACTGTAAAGTAGTTTCTAACTAAGTTTTGTTTTTTTAAATTAGCAATTTCTTTTTGGTATTTTTGTTTTAAAGTTTTAGTTAAAGTTAACTCATGGTTTTTAAAAGGTAGATTAGTTTTAGTAGTTTTGTCAAGCAAGTGTAGTTTTTCAATCGCCTTTAAGTTAACTAAAGGCGAAACTACACTTAAAAATATATCAATTTTTGGCAAAAAACTTAACTTACTAAACTCTAAAAACAAACTAAACTGCTCATTAGATACAATGGGTCTTTTATCTAAAAACTTTGTGCAAAATTTAAGAGAACTACTGTCTTCTTTAGTTTCTGTTTTAATTTCTAAAATAAAACCTAAAACGGTAGACCCTGCGAAGTCTACTAAAACACGTTGTCCTAAAAACAACGCTTCTCTGTACTCTTTTTCTACTTTATAGGTGTATGTCTCTAAACTGCCCTTAAAACTACGGGCAATTAGCACCGAGATAAAAAACATTATTTTAAGTTTTTCAGAATTTCGTCTATTTTGTTGCCGTATTCCAATACTGTGTCGATTTCAAATCTGAGTTCAGGAATTTTGCGACAGTTTTTAGAAACAGCCAACGCAAACTCATGCCTGATTTGCGGGGTCTTTTTTTCAAGCAGTTTTTGAGTGTAGACAGCTGTTTCTTTTTTGTTGTCAAAAATCATGTAAAAAACTTTTAAAACTGACAAATCTTTTGAAAGTTTAACGTCAACTACATTAATGTAGCCGCTGATTTCGTCAACTATGGTTTTGTTAATGGCTTTTGCAATCTCTCTTTGAAAGTAAGACTGCATGCGCAAGTGAGTCAAAGACATGTACTTTTCCTATTGTTGTCTTTCAACTTCTTTTAAAACAGAAGCCTCAATGACGTCGTTTAGTTTAATGTCTGAAAAGTCCTTGATTTTAATACCGCAGTCAAAGCCAGTTTTAACTTCTTTTGCGTCGTCTTTAAAACGACGAAGTGTCTCAATTTCACCTTCATAAACTACTTTGCCTTCACGAATCAGGCGAACTTTTGCGTCTCTAGTAATTGATCCTGACACCACAAAGCAGCCAGCGATTACGTCTTTTTTGACTTTAAACAGTTCTCTGACTTCAGCAGAACCAAGTACTACTTCTTCAAATTCCGGTTCAAGCATTCCCTCTAGTGCTGCTTTGATGTCATCTTCTATTTGATAAATTATATTGTAAGTTCTAATTTCTACACCTTTAGACTTTGCAAGGTCTCTGATTTGCGCAGACGGACGGACGTTGTAGGCAAGCAAAATAGAGCCCGAAGTATTGGCAAGCAAGACATCGGTTTCATTAATTTGGCCAACCGATTCGCGAACTACTGAAACTTCTAGACCTTCGTATTTTAAATTAGCAAGAAGTGAGCGGATTGCTTCAATTGAACCGTTGACATCACTTTTAATAATTAAGTTTAAAACTTTTTTCTCATTTGAAAGCAGGTCTTCAAGAGACTTTGGTTTTGTGACTAAACTTTGGGTTTTTTCGCGGTTTGCGCGTTCAGTTGCCACTTGTTTAGCAGTTTTTTCGTTTTCAAAACAAATAAACTTATCGCCTGGTTTTACAGAACTTTGTAGACCAGTAATTTCTACAGCGTCGGCTGGCTCTGCTTTTTTTAAACTTTTAGCGTTTGCATCAACTATAGTTCTGACTTTACAGTATGCATTTCCAACTACTGCGTTGTCGCCAACTTTAAGAGTTCCGTTGTCAATAATTACAGTCGCTACATTGCCGCGACCTTTGTCAACTCTCGCTTCAATTACAGTACCGCTGGCTTTGCGTTTAGGATTGGCTTTTAAGTCTTCAAGGTCAGCAACTAGTAAGATCATGTCAAGCAGTTCATCAATTCCTTGATTTTTCAAAGCAGAAATTTGGACAACTGGCACAGTTCCACCCCAGTTTTCAGTTAAAACTTCGTACTTAGCAAGATCCCCAAGTACGTTGTCAGGGTTCACACCTGGCTTGTCGCATTTGTTGATAGCCACAATCATTTTAACGCCACAAGCCTTCACGTGGTCAATTGCCTCTTTAGTTTGTGGCATCACTGAGTCGTCGGCTGCCACTACCAAGACAACAATATCGGTAACCTTGGCACCACGGGCGCGCATTTCTGAAAATGCAGCGTGGCCGGGGGTGTCAATAAAAGTGATTTTTTGGTTATTTTTAACTACTGAGTAAGCACCGATGTGTTGAGTAATCCCACCGGCTTCGCCTGAGGCTACTCTGGAATGTCTGATAGTGTCAAGCAGCGTAGTTTTCCCGTGGTCAACGTGGCCCATGACAGTTACGATAGGTGCTCTCTTAACTAAGTCTTTAGGGTCATCTTCTTGAACGTGCTCGTCAAACTGAATTAGTTCTTCTTTTTTGTCTTCAACAACTTCATATCCAAGTTCTTGAAAAATAATTGTCAAAGTGTCTTTATCTAATACTTGGTTGACATTGGCAAAAATTTTAAAACTTAGACAAGTTTTAATAATTTCAATGGGAGAAATGCCGATTTGTTTAGCGTAGTCTGCAATGGTGTTTGCCTGATTGTAGACAACTTTTTGGGTTTTTTGTTTATTTTTATTAACTTTAATACTCATTTTAACTCTCCTTTCCCTTGAAAATAAGTTTTTGAAACTCCAAGAAAAGTTCTTCTTGGACTTCTATTTTAGTTTGTCTAAAAATTGCTTTGGCAAATTTTAAAAAAGTAATTTCGGGGTTTTTTTCAATATAAAACCCGCGGTTTTTTTGGAGTTGGTCTTTATCTATCTTAACTTGTCCAGACTCAACAAAAAAACGAATTAAGTCGCACTTGGCTAATTTCTTTTTACTAACCACACAAGTGCGTGGGTTGTTTATCATCAATATACTATTCCCTCTTCATAAGCCTGAGTGGCTGATTTGATGTCTATTTTTTTCCATTTAATTGCGTTCATTGCTAGGCGCACATTTAGACCTGCTTTGCCAATTGCTAGAGACAATTGGTCGTCTTTTACAATCGCAGTTGCAGCTAGGTTTTCGGTGTCAATCGCCACAACTTTGACAATTTCAGCCGGAGTTAGTGCGTTTTTAATTAAGTCTTCTGGGTTTTCTGAATACTTAAACAAGTCAATGTTTTCATTGTTAAGAGCACGGCGAACATTGCGGATACGAATACCGTTTTCGCCAATACAAGAACCAACCGGATCAATGTTTTCGCGGTTTGACTTAACGCAAACTTTAGAGCGTTCTCCGGCTTCGCGAGAAACTCCAATGATTTCTACAATTCCTTCCTTGATTTCAGGAATTTCTTGTTCAAGTAGTCGCTCTACTAACTCAGGGGCTTTGCGAGAAAGTTTTAAGTTTATTTCTCTTTCTTTAGAAACTGAGGTTAAAACCACTTTCAAGGTTTCACCTTGATGAGGGTTTTCAGTCTCAAGTAATTGATCATAGGGAATAAAGGCAGAAATGTCTCTGCCAACGTCTACGCGAATACCTTTTTCGTCAGTTGAAATTACACGAACACTAATAATTTGGCCAACTTGGTCTAAGAAATATTGAAAAATATTTTCTTGATTAAGTCCACGAATTAAAATATTAAACTGATCTTTGACTTTTTTAGCGGCGTTGTAGCCAAACTTACGCGGATCTACCTCTTCTTCAATGATGTCACCAACTTTGGCGCGCGGTTTCTTTTCATGTGCTTTTTCTAAAGTAATTTGCGAAATTCTTTTGCCGTCAAAACGTTGAGCCTCTGAGTAACTTGAAACTACTAGGCGCTGTGTGTAGACATTAACTTCTTTGCGCTCTTCGTTAATGTTTACACGGCACGACTCAACTCCGTGTTCAGAGCAGCAACCTAGCTCAAGCGCTCTTTTTAAAGCATCTTTAACGCGTTCACGGTCTACTTCGTAAAGTGTAGTGATACGGTCAATTAGTTCAACTAAATCTTTTCTTTTCATTTTTTTCTCCTTATTTTTTAAAAAAATTACTACTCAAGTGTAATATTTGAAAGATTTTGAAATTTGATTTTCAGAGTTTTTTTAACTGCTTTAATTTTAGTTTCAAAGTAGGCGTGTTCTTCATCTAACTCACGTAGTGTAGCGCAACCCTTAAACTGAGGTGAAGTGAAACAAAGTGATTTACCTAAGTACTCAGTAAACTCAGCTTGGTTTTTAGCCGTAACATACAGGCCTTTTGATTCAACTAAAAAACCATGTGATGTGCTTAGCTGTGGAAACTCTAAAGACAAGGTCTCAGAAATTTCGCCCATTAAGTCTGAGTTAACGGAATTGGTATCCAGAGTAATTGAGATGTAGGGTTCGCCAAACTCTGTAACGTGCTTAACTGAAAGTACTTTGATTTTAAAAGTTTCTTCTACTTTTAATTTAATTTTTTCAAAAGTTTCTTGCAAAATAAACTCCTTTAATAAAATTGAGTGGCTCGGCCACTCAATTCAATGTATCTATTAACTTGCCTATAAAGTATAGCACAATCACGCTGTTCTTTGGGATTTTTGGGTTTTTGCGCTTATTTTTGGTGTTTTGTATAAAACTTTGTGAAGTGAAGAGTTAGGTTAGTAATTTCTGAGAAGACAAAAAGCACAGCACTAAAGCCAAAAATAGTTAAAAATCCGCGCCAGGTAATGTGGCGGAAGTTAACTAAACTAAATGCTTTGCCACCTGGTATAAAAATCAAAGACATTTGCAGAACAAAACAAATGATGACAGCAATATTTAAAAACCAGTTAGTTTTTTGTTTATAAAAAGGTTGCAAGCGGTTGCGAGTAGAATAGACAAACATAAACTGAGCAATGCAAAGTGTGTAGAAAGCCGCGGTTGAACCAAATAACTCTTTAAACTGATTTAAAGTAAAACCTTTTCCATAGTAAGAAAGGTCTAAGTTAAGTGAACTTGCCACGTGCGGAGCGATTGAATGATAAGCAATTAAGTATGCTGCGGTTGCAGCCAAGCCAAGCACCACGCCTTGCGTAAAAATTAAAACACCTAGTCCGTTTTTAAAGAAGCCTGCTTTTGGGTCTCTTGGTTTTAACTTCATCACGTTTTTATCGGTTTTCTCAAAAGCAATCGCAATTCCGATAAATGAGTCTGTCGCTACGTTAATCCACAAAATTTGGGTTGAAGTAAATGGCTCAAGTTCTTGTCTAAAGACAAACAGGCCGATTAGCGAAATTACAAAAATTGTAATTAGTTCTCCAATATTTGAAGCAAGCAAAAAGTGCAAGGCTTTCTGGATATTTGAAAAAATCCCCCGACCCTCTTTAACTGCTTTTAAAATAGTTGCAAAGTTATCGTCAGTTAAAATCATGTCAGCCGCACCTTTTGCGACCTCTGTTCCAACTTTACCCATAGCTACACCAATTTGTGCGGTCTTTAAAGCAGGACCATCATTGACACCATCTCCGGTCATTGAAATAATTTTGCCATGTTTTTGCCAGGTTTCAACAATTCTGACTTTGTTTTCAGGTGAAACTCGAGCGTATACTTTGATGTTTTTAATTTGCACGAAAAACTCATCATCTGTCATTTCATCTAACTCAACGCCAGTAATTGCCAGATCTGTATCAGACTCAATTATTTTTAAGTCTTTGGCGATAGCCTTTGCAGTTTGAACGTTGTCACCAGTTATCATAATCGTTTGAATACCTGCTTGTTTTGCGTTTTCAATAGCAACTTTTACTTCTTCGCGTCGTGGGTCTTGCATAGCAATTAAACCTAAGAAAGTAAGGTTGTTTTCTTCGTCTGTAGTGTATGCACTGTTAATGTCGGTTTCTTTAAAAGCAACTGCAAGTACTCGGTATGCCTCGTTTGCAAGCGCAGAAATAGCAGGTCTTGCGGCTTCAACTTCCGCGGTATTAGTACAACGTTTAAGTAAAACTTCTGGAGCGCCTTTGACAATCAAGATTTTTTTGCCTTTGATTTGATGAACTGTTGACATCAATTTACGCTCAGAGTCAAAAGCAAGTTCTGCAATTCGTGGGTACTTTTGTGTAAGAGTTGTAAAGTTAATTCCGTTGTTTTGTCCAAGTTCTACCAAGCAACTTTCAGTAGGGTCGCCAACAACACTGCCGTCTATAATTTCGGAATCATTTGAAACTGCAGCAAACTCAATCAACTGAGTTAAATTGAGATTAGATAACTCAAGTTCTTCGGCTAAATAAATTTTTCCTTTTAGCCAAAGTTTTTTAACAGTCATTTTATTTTTAGTCAAAGTTCCAGTTTTATCACTGCAGATGACCGAAGTTGCGCCAAGAGTTTCAACTGAAGTTAAAGTCTTTAAAATAGCCCCACGACGCGATAGTCTCTGCATTCCAGTTGCCAGAATTATTGTGATAATGGCAGGTAGACCTTCTGGAATTGCGGCCACCGCAATAGTAGAGGCAATAATCAGCAGACTTAACCATTTTTGTGCGCTAACTGTAGTTTTAGAAAAAATATAGGCCTCTGTGATGTTGACGGCAAATATCACTAAGCACAACAGAACTGCGGCTAGCCCAAGAAATTTTCCTAGTCTAGAAATTTGTTTCTGTAGTGGCGTTTCTTCGGATTTTGCTGCCTTTAGAGCACTTGCGATTTTACCAATTTCTGTTTTCATTGCGGTTTCTGTAACTACACCAATTGCACGTCCATATGTGACTACAGTTGAAGAAAAGCACATATTGCTGCGTTCTGCCAAAGGAGTTTTTGGATCAATTAAAACAGAGGCATTTTTTAAAACTGGCAGAGTCTCACCAGTTAAACTAGATTCATCTACTTTTAAAGAGAAACACTCAAATAAACGAATGTCTGCAGGAACTATGTCTCCTGCTTTTAAAACTACAACATCACCAACTACCAAATTTGTTGACTCAATTTGCTTGATTTTACCTTCTCTTATCACAGTTGCGTGTGGTTGGTTGAGTTTTTTAATGGCATCCAGAGACTTCTCAGCCTTCATTTCTTGAAGTAAGCCAAGTAAAGCGTTGAAAACTACAATTGCTGCAATCACCCCGCCTTCTAAAAATTGGCCAACTGTAAAAGAAAGCACCGCGGCTAAAATTAAAATTATGACCATTAAGTCTTTAAACTGCAGAAGCAGTCTAAAGAAAAAGGAACGCTTTTTTTCTTTTACAAACTCGTTTAATCCATTTTGTTCAAGTCTAGTGTTTGCTTCTACTTGAGTTAAACCAGACTTAAGGTTAGTATCTAAGTTTTCTTTAATTTCTTCAATTGGTTTTAAAAAGTTTTCCATATCACTCCTTAAAAGATAAGTTTTTATAAAAAAACTACCAAAGATGAAGTTAAATAGATGTGTGTCTCTTTCCTATGTCCAGGAACGTGGTACCTATTAAACTTCGTTGATTTTTGGTAGTTTTTGGTTTTATTTTTAAATTAAAAAGACAATATCTTAATTAAATAAACTTTTGGCTTATCTTTGAGACATAACTTTCAGTTCTATAAGCAATTTAACTAAATCTGAGTAAATTTTTGCGTCTTGTCCGTCTTGCGGGTCTTTGAAGTACTTGCCAATTTGATAAAGTTGACGGTAATTCTCAATAGTTCCGGTTTTAGCGCCAAAAACTTGGCCATAAACTAATGAAAAAATACTACTAATTGCTGGATGGATGTATGCGGCATCTTTTGAAATAAAGTCAGATAAGTATCTAGACCATTTAGAGACCGCATCATATAAGTTTTTGTCACCACCTGGTTTTAACTCAGTAGTGTAGCTTTTATTTCCAACTTTTAAAACTAAGCCCAAAATGAACTCATGAATATTTTGAAATGCTTTAACATTGTCTTGATATTGTCTAAAGGCTTCGGCTCTGTCTTCTTTGTTTGCGATTTTATCTAAATCTTTTTGGGCGAAGTTGTGGAAAAATTTGCCAATTGAGTCAAACGCTGCTTTAAGTGCGTCTTGGATTTTTTCTCGTTTTAGCAGTTCTTGAACTGCTAAAACTGCTTTATTTAAAGCAGTTTGTGCTGCTTTAAAATTAGCAATTTCTGCATCAATTTTACTTTGTTCAACTACATTGCCTGCGCTAATTTGGTCTTTTAAGTTACTTAGTTTACTTTGACTTAACTTCAAAGCGTAGATGTTTTTACCAAGTTCAACAAAACTTGGGAAAAGCGTAGCAACTTCTTGCCAAGCACCAAGGTTTGGCAGTTTTGGAAATAAGGCTTGCACTTGCTTTAAAAGTAAGTCAATTGATTTTTGGTTAAGTTCACTTTTAATAAAGTCAATAACTTGCTTTTTGTATTCTAAGTCTTCTTTTCCATCTTTTTTGAAAACAAAATTATCTTCAATTAGTTTAGCAATGCCGTCAGCTGTAAGCAGACTAAGTAGTTTTGAAAAATCAAAGTTTTGCAGTTTAGGTGCAGGTTGTTTTAAGGCTTTTTGAATTGTGTTGTAAAGGTCGATGTAGTTTTCAAGAATACCTGGGTTTTCTAAAGTTAATTTTTCAGGGAAAACAAACTCACCTTTTTCATTTTTAAATTGAGAAATAAGTTTACCAAATATACCATCATTTGGAAGTTCACCATCTTTAATTTTATCAAGGCCAAGTTTAGACATTTGGCTTTCAATTAACTTAATAATGGTGCTAAGGACTGGGATTTTTTCATAAATCTCTTTGGCTTTAGCGGTAAACTCGGCTTTTTTAAGAGTTTCTTCAAGTTGTTGATATTGAGCAAGTTTAGCGGTATCTAGTTTAGCAACAGTAAATAAAAAAGTGCGCGAAAGTTCGCCAGCAGTAGCGGTTAACTCAACTTCAATGTCTTTAGTTTGACGGTAAACTTGAACTTCAAGGCCTGCTAATTTAGCGGCTTCTTTGCCTTTAGTAATTTCATAACTAATTTCGGTATCACCTAACTTAGCGGGTAGCACGAAGTTTTTATCAACTCGACCACTTGGCACGGCAAGTTTGCTTAAATCTAGGGTTTCTGCTGGTTTTTTGGGTTCTTTTTTACAAGATGCCACTAAAAAAGCAGATAAAACTAGGGTAATTAAAAATAATATTTTTTTCATAATTTTGCTCTCCTTTATTGTTTCAAGGTAGGTTAATTTGTGAATTTGTGTTCAACAATATTATACATCAGCTGGATTTTGACCGGGTTCCGTTTTTTCAATATAGCGGCATTTTGGAAAACCTGTACAACCTTTGAAGAACCCATATACAGATTTTCTTAAAATCAGTGGTTTTTCGCATTTTGGACAAGGTTCGTCTAAAATTTGTGCAAACTTTTTAGACGGCATTTTAGTCTCAGCAACTGCCAATGTTTCCATAAACTCACTGTAGAATTTTGCCAAAAACTCAACCTTGTCAATGTCTGCGTGTGCGATTTCGTCAAGTTCTGTCTCCATTTTAGAAGTGTAGGTAGGATCCATTAGTTTAACAAAGTACTCGTCAAACGAAGAGACTAAATCAAAGGCTAGGTCGGTTGGAATAAATTGTCGTTTTTCTACGTTAATGTAAACTCGGCTTTTTAGAGTTTCAATAATTTGGGCGTAGGTAGAAGGGCGGCCGATTCCCAATTCTTCCATTTTTTTAATCAAAGAACCTTCGTTGTATCTAGCTGGCGGCTGGGTTTGCTTTTCTTCAATTGCTAGTTTTGCGTCAATTTCTTGACCTAACTCAAAAATTGGCAAGACTTTGTCTTCATTTTTTTCGTCAAGCACGCGGTGTCCTTTAAACTGGCACACACTTTCGTGTGCCTGAAATAAATGTCCGTTTTTAGCCAAAGTGACAGTCTTGTTTTTAAAAACAGCAGCGGCTAAATTAGCAGCCAGTGCTCGGTTGTAAATTAGTGTATAGATTTTAAGTTGATCGGTTGTCAAAAAACTAGCCATGGCTTGAGGGGTGTTGTAAACTGAAACCGGGCGAATCGCTTCGTGTGCGTCTTGAGCCGCTGCTTGGTTTTTCTTAACTGGATACACACCTAAATACTGAGTACCGTAAGTTTTTTCAATGTAGTCTTTAGCCTCTTGAATAAAAGCGCTAGACACTCTAGTTGAGTCTGTTCGCATGTAGGTAATTAAACCAGTCAGCCCATTAGTTGTTTCAACACCTTCGTATAGGCTTTGTGCAACCTGCATCGCTTTTTTGGCAGACCAACCTA
>CAUTMU010000008.1:0-26345 GCA_963539535.1 uncultured Acholeplasmataceae bacterium
ATTAGACCAATTGCAATACCTGAAACAGGTGCCTTTAAAGGTACACCACCTGCCATTAAGGCCAAGGTTGAGCCACAAACTGTCGCCATTGAAGACGAACCGTTAGACTCAAGAATTTCTGAAACTAAACGCACAGTGTATGGGAACTCTTCTTCAGATGGAAGCATTGGAAGAATAGCGCGGCGTGCTAAAGTACCATGTCCGATTTCTCTACGGCCAGGTGCTCCGTATCTACCGGTTTCGCCAACTGAGTAAGGAGGGAAGTTGTAGTGTAGTGTGAATCTCTTGTCTTCTTCAAATCCAAGGTCATCAATAATTTGTTTGTCTTTTTCGCCACCCAAGGTTAGAACTGCTAATGCTTGAGTTTGGCCACGAGTAAACAGTGCAGAGCCGTGGGCTCTTGGTAAAATGTCTAGTCTTGATGAAAGTGGGCGAATTTCTTTGACTTTTCTTGAGTCAGGACGAATTTTGTCAACAGTAATAAGTTTTCTAAACTCAATTTTAACTAAGTCTTCGTATGCTAAAAATACTTCGTTATCGTAAAGTTTGCGAGTATCTTCGTCTAAATTTAATTTATCGTATTGCTTTGAGTAAAGTTCAATTACTTCAGCTCTTAAAGTCTCTAGCGCTAGGTCGCGTTCTTGTTTGTCAAAAACCAAAAGTGCGGTCTTGATTTTTTTAGCATAGTTTTTTTCAAGTTCACCAACTAATTTAGGGTTATATACAGTGATTTCAACTGGTTTTTTAGCCTCGCCGATTTCTGCTTGAATTGAAGAAATAAATGCACAGATTTTCTTAATTTCAGCGTGCGCAAATAAAATTGCTTCAACCATAGTCTCTTCGCTTAACTCATTTGCTCCAGCTTCTACCATGTTAATGGCGTCTTTAGTACCGGCAACTGTTAAGTTTAAACTAGATTTTTCTAAATCAGCAATAGATGGATTGATTACAAACTGACCATCAATCATACCAACAGCTACACCAGCAATTGGACCATCAAAAGGCAGTGAAGATACAGACAAAGCAATAGATGAGCCAATCATTGCGGTCAGCGGTGCTGAGCAGGCTTCATCAAAAGACATTACAGTGTTGACAACCTGAACTTCGTCTTTATATCCCTCTTTAAAAAGTGGGCGAATTGGTCTGTCAATTAGTCTAGACATTAAAGTTTCGTATTCCGAACCTTTGCCTTCTCTTCGCATAAAGTTGCCAGGGATTTTACCGCCAGCGTATTTTTTTTCTTGGTAAATTACCATTAACGGAAAGAAATCTTGTAGTGGGTTTTCATTTGCTTTTGAACAAACTGTAGAAAGCACACAAGTATCTCCATAATAAACTAAAGCAGAGGCTTGCGCTTGTTTGGCAACTTCGCCAATCTCTACTCTTAGGCTACGACCACCGATCGTAGTTGAAAAGACTTTTTTCATATTTTTCTCCTTGATTTAACTGCTTCATTATAACATTTTTAGCCGAAAATCAGGTTGTTTTCTGCTTTTTTAGATGGTTTTCAAAATAAAGTTGTGATTTTAGAGTTTTTGTAAAAACATGAATTGCTCGCTGTATCTAAAGACTGCGTTTTTAGTTAAAAAATAGGTGTCTACAATTTTGGTAGTTGCTATGTTTTTAACATAGCGCAACTTGTTTAGAAAATAAGGTACTGTCGCAGCACTATTGGGTCTTGCAAAAATATGGGTAGGCTTTAAGTCTTTGTATTCAGTGAAAAATAAGTTCAGTTTTGATTGGGTTGTTGAGTTTAGAAAAACTAACGAAACTTTTTGGTGTTTAAGTTCTAACACCGGACCACGGTTGCTAGTATGTTCATAAGTTTTAGTTGTGTGCAGCAAATTTAACTCAAATTGCCCAATTTGAAAATTATTTGGCAAAAAATAGTAGTTATCTTGCACAGTTTTAGGAAGTTTTGTAAAGTAAAATTTACTTGGGTTAATTTCGTTTAAGGTAAATAACTCTTTTTCAAAATAAAACAGGTCTGTGTAAATTACTTCAGGTTCAAAAACAAACCCAAGCTTCTTAAATGTACTAAGGGTTTTGCTTGCAGGATTGATGAGGGTGGCTTTAGCATTTGAAATTAAAATCATCGCCGTTGTATTGCTTTCTTGTACAGTTTTTAAACAAGGTAAAGGTGTGAGTAAAAACTTTATTTTAAATAAAACTAACGCAAAAAGAAATATGTATTTTTTTAGATAAACATAGGTAGTTTTTCTAAATACTAAGTATATTAAAAGTAGATAATAAAGCGCAAGTAAGTAAGGTGAAAACTCAGGAAAACTCAGTTCTAAGAAGTTCATTCTGGAATGCTTAAATAATGTTAAAATCGCTCGATAAGGATATTCTAAAGCATATGCAAAGGGATAAAAAATAAGTAAAATTAGAATTAAAGGAAAATAAAAATAAGTTAAAAAATGTAAAATAAAACTACTTAAAAACAAAGTAACTAAATTGAGTTTACCGCCAAAGTTTACGCTCAACGGAAAAATTATTAAGTAAAAATAAATGCTTGATTTAATTTTTGCTTTTAAATATCCACGCTGCCATTTGAAGTTTACTTTATTTAAAATTGAAAAAAACGAAATTAGATAAGTTAAAACAAATCCGTAGTTAAATACAGAAAAAGGATTTAAGACAAATGCTGCCAGACCAGTTAAAGAAAGTGCGTTAATATTACTGATTTTTATTTTTTTTAAGTTTGCAGTTAAATAAATTAAATAAAAAAAGGCAAACTTAAAACTGCTGGCTTTGGGGTTAGAAAAGTACAGCCAAAATAAAAAAACAGTTAAGAAAATTAACTGCTTTTTTTCACTTACCGAAAAATAATTCAAGATTTTTTTAATTAAAGTAATTAAAAATGCGGTAAAAAGACCGCTTGCAGAAATTACTGAAGTCAATCCATATCCCGAAATTAGTCTGCGTGTATCTAGGTCAGCGGTATGCTCTGCCAGCAAAAACGTTGAGAGCCAAGTTTTGATGTTTTCAGGAAATAGGGTTAAATATTTAGATAAATAATGCGAGTAATAAAGATATTTTAAACTAAACCTAGATGCACTGTGTCTAATGTAGTAGTGTCCCACAATTTGTTTTGAAAACTGATTTAAATCCACTTCTCTTGCAAAGTAAAAACGTGAATCTATTTTAATAAAATCACCAACCTGAATGTCTGACTCAGCGTACACAGCAAGTCGAGTAAAGCCATTTGTTAAGTAAGCGGTATCTCCCGATTTTTTGAAACAATAGTAGTAATTGCCAAGATATGGATAACTAAAAAGTAAGTAATTAAGCAAATAAATCAGTCCAAAAAATAAAAGCACAAAAAATACTAATTTATACGAAATTATTTTTCTTGCAAAGTAAATATAAGGAAGTAAAATCAGTATAAAAAGTGGGAATTTTAAGGCTACTAAAAAAATTGCGGTAAGTGGGAAAATTAAGTAAAGTTTATTTTTAATCTGCAAAAAAGTAGGGTTTAATTTGTTCAAAGGTTTTAGGACCTATACCTTTTATTTCAAGTAGTTCCTCAACTGATTTAAATTGTGTAGTTCTTTGTTTGACCAAAATGTTAGTCGCAATTTCTTCAGTGATTTTGGGAATTTCAATCAGCTGTCGGTAAGTTACAGTGTTTAAGTTATAAGTTTTGGTGATTTTGCCTTTTGTATCAGTTTTAACTAAAAAAGTACGGTTTCTGTCGATTTTGGTTTGTTCTGCTAAATCTCTGACTGCGTTTTCCGTGTATCCGCCTGCGTAGTTTAAAACAGCGGCGAGTTCTGTGCCCTTCATTACTCGATAAGTTCCTGGAAACTTAACTTCACCCATAATTTTGACGTCAAAAAATTTAATTTCTTTACCTTGTTTTGCAACCTTTAATCTATTTTGTCTTAAGATAAAGAAAGTTGTGAAAAAAATAAGCAAAATAACTTGCAGTGAAGTTAAAAATACATACAGAGTGAATCTTTTTTTAAATATTTTTTTGTGCATATTTGCGCCCTTTTTTGTTTCTCGCAAATATACTTGCCAGGATGCGTGTAAATTACTTAAAAAAATAAAAAAAGCACTAAATAACAGTGCTTTTTTGAAAAAATCTTTTAAATGGTGCTCGATATCGGGGTCGAACCGATATGGATTTCTCCGTACGATTTTGAGTCGTATGCGTCTGCCAATTCCGCCAATCGAGCAGTTTGACAAAATTTACATTTTGTCAATTGGACATATTCCAAGCAGTTTTAAACCTTTTTCTAAAACTAATCTCACAAAGTAAAGGAAGCATAAGTTTGCGTTTTGAACTAAACTATCTTTAACTATAAAGTGAGTTTGGGCGTATAGTTTATTAAAACTAGCGCATACATTAAGTAAGTATTTAGCCACAGTAGAAGGCATTAAAGTCTCGGCTGCTTTTTCAATAGTTTCTTTAAAACCATCAATTAATTTTAACACAGGCCAAAACTCTTTAGTTAAATATTTAGAGTTAAACTTAGTAAAGTCTAGTGTTTGGGCTTCAAGTATAGAAGCGATTCTGACAACAGTATACTGGATATAAGGACCAGTTTGGCCTTCAAACTTCAAGGCTTGGTTTAAGTTAAACTCAAAATCCAGGGTTCGGTCGTTTTTAAGGTCATTGAAGATAATTGCGGCAACTCCGATTTTTTCAGCGAGATAATCAATTTCTTTAGTCTCTGGCCTTTTTTCTAAAATTATATTTTTAGCACCCAAAATCGCAAGATCTAGCAAGGCTTTTAAACCCTTGGTTTTACCTTCGCGCGTTGACATTTTTTTACCGTTTGTCAAAACTAGACCAAAGCCAACGTGTGTAATGTTGGTGTCAATTCCGTAGATTTTGGTCAGTCTTTTTAGTTGTTCAAAGTGCAGTTTTTGCTCGTTTCCAACTACGTATAAAATGTCTGTAAAGTTATGCAGATTTTTTCTATATTCAAGGGCTGTGAGATCACGTGTTAAATAAAGAGTAGCACCATCTGAACGCACAAGCAAAGCAGGTGGGATGTCTTCGCCAAGTCTAACAATTTTTGCGCCAGCGTCCTTTTCCAGGACTTTCATTTCACTAAGCTTCGCTAAAACTGGTTGCATCTTGTCGTTATAAAAAGATTCGCCTGAAATATTTTCAAATTCAACACCAAGCATGAGGTAAACTTTTAGAAACTCGGCGATAGATATTTCTCTAAATTGACGCCAAAGTTCTAGGTATTTCTCGTCTCTGTCTTCAAGGTTTTTAAAAATTTCTCTAGCCTTGTCTTCAAGTGCAGGGTTGCTTTCTGCTTCTTTATGGAAACGAACATATAGAGATTGCAGATGCTCAAGTGAGTTTTTTTGAAACTCAGTGGCATCTAGCCAGTTTTCATATGCGTAAATCATTTTGCCAAACTGAGTTCCCCAGTCACCAAGGTAGTTTTCGCCGTATACCTCTGAACCTGCACACTTCAAGATTTGTTTAAGGGAGTTTCCAATTACAGTGGACCTTAAATGCCCAACTGAGAAAAACTTAGCAACATTCGGACTTGAGTAGTCAATAAAGTACTTACGCTTGTTTGGCAAAAAAACTGGAAAGTTTATATTTTCTTTAATTAAAACTTTAAATAAATCTGCTTTAAACTTATCTTGATTTAGTTTTATATTTAAAAACCCGTTTAAAAAAACGAGTTCTTGAATAATATTTAATTTAGCGATTTTTTGTTCAATTGCAAGAAAAATCTCGGTAGGTTTTTGCTTAGTTAAAGCAGCCAGTTTAAAAAGCGGTAAGGCTAAGTCAAAGTCAGGGTTTTTAGAGATGTCTAGAGCACTCAAGTCAAAGTCAGACGCTGCTGCCTGAATTTGTTTAATATATTGATTTAAAATCATTTAAAGTTATTTTCTAAAAGTTTTTTTAGCGATTAGTTCAATAAATCTTTGAACTTCAAGACGAATGTCTGAGTGTGATTCAAGTGTAGTTTTAAGTTGTTCTTCAGCGCTTAAATCAAGGAGTTCACCTTTGTAGAAAACTAACATAGTTTGGCTGTATTTAGGTTGATACAGACCTGGGTATTTTTTCTTAAAGTTTTTGTAGTCAGGATAGTAGTATTTTTCGTCTTCAATTTCAACTGGTTTTTTAAGTAAATCGAGGAAGTAAATTTTTTTGCCAGTAACTTTTGCAAACTCTTCGTCTTTTTCTACTTTAGTTTGTGCATTTTCGTAACCATCAAATAAACGAGTAAACTCTTCGTTAATTGGTCCTAGGTTTTCCAAAGTGTTTTTGTGAGTTCTAGTTCCATAGTAGGCAAAAACTAGGCTTTCAGTAGCAGTTTTTGATTTTTCTAACACTGAATATAGTTTTCTTTGAGAAATTGGAGTGTAGATGTTTTCAGTTGGCAAGTATCGTGTGTATTTATCTGAGTTTGCCAATTGACGACCAAATTTTAAATTAGAGTAGTTTTTTTGAATTTCGTTGGTAAATCTAGTTTTTGCACTTGGAGTGATAAAAACTATAGTAATTGAGATTAAAACTAAGAAAAATGCAAGTACAACATACGCAAGAGGATGAACTTTTCCAGCAGCATTTTCATATTTTTTTCTTTTCAGCATCGATGTCCTCCGTGGGTTAAATAAACACAAAAAATTATACCACACACAAGGCATTATTAGCCTATTATGTTATATAAAACGCTGTTTTGAATAATATGGTGAAAAGTTTTTTAAGTTTGATAAAGACTGGTTGTTCCGTTAGTTAGGGGATTTGTTTGGCAGTTTTCAAATAAATGTCAAAAACCCATCGCAAAAGTGCTTAAAAACATTCAGTTTTTTGAAAAAATTTTTTAAAACATTTTTTAATTGTTTTTATAATTCGCATGTCTAAAGTTTAAAAAAGGAGGAGAAATGAATTACTCTGCGTTAATCAAAGAACTAAGGGACCGTCGCTTTTTGTCACAAACCGATCTTGCTAAAATCCTAGGCGTCACTTACGTGACAATATCAAGGTGGGAAAGCGGACATTTTAAACCCACTTTTAGTTCTAAAAGAAAGCTAAATAACTTGTTTATAGAAGAGAAATTAATTTAAGTTTAATAATAATAAAAACGCCTAATAAGGCGTTTTTATTATTATTTATTTAATTTTAAATTTTCAATTAACTTATCTAAATTTTTGCTTAACTTAGTCAATCCACTTGCTTGTTTTTTAAGTAATTCATTTAGATTTTTAATCTTGTTGTAGTCTTTTACTAACACGTTTACAAAATCATTGTAAAACAAATCAACTAATTGTTTTACAGATGGATGTATCGTTTTAGGGTCACTTGTTTTTTTAGAATACGCTAAAATTTTATTAACTCCGTCGCAAAATAAAAAGAATTTATTGTATTTTTCTGCTTCATACTCAGGCGCCGAAATACCAGCTTCGTTTTTAAAAGCACGCGCTGTTTTTTCTCCTAATTTATAAATTAACTCAAGTAAGAAATGCGGAAGTTCACTTAAAGTTTTTGTGTATTCTTGGTGTTCAGATTCACTTAAACTAGCAAGTTCTTTAACTAATCCTTGAATAGAATCAGTTATTTTAGTGATTTGCTCTTTTTGTTTTAAAAGAATTTCGGCTAAGTTTTTTGATGTTGCTGCATTTGCAGAAATTAGGGCTTTAATTTCGTTAACTAATTCTGTTTTTTTAGCTAAATCTTTTTCTGTTTTGATCTTATTTTTAAGTTCAAAAATTTTAGCAAAATTTGTCTGATATGCTTTCACGGCAGTTTCAAAGTTTTCAAATTGAGAGAAATCAATATCTTTTAATTGAGTAAAACTCAAAATGTGTGCGCCAATTTTGTCAAGAAGACCAAAATATTTTTGAGAAGATTCACTATTGATGTGCTTAATTAACTCAGCTTTGTGCTCATCTGTTCTTTTTGGGTTTCTAACAAACATAGTGTAGCTTAAAGCTTTGAGTAAATTTGCTTTTAAGTTAGTTCCCAGTTTAGACAAATCAGCAAAATTGATAAAGTTTTCTATTTTAATTTCTTTAGCGTAAGCAAGTGATGCTAAATATAAAACTTTTGGTTTTAGGGTTTCAATAAATTCTTCAAGCGGCTTTAATTCAGGGTGATTTGGAAATTTAATGTCTGATTTCAAAAATTCAGTAATGGTTGCAAGTGGATTTTTTTCAAGTTTTTGTTTAAGTTCATTAAGATCTTTTACTTTAAAGGCATTTAAAATTATTTGCCAAACTTCTTGTAGGCTATCTATTCTTTTGGCAATCTTACTAAACTCATCTAAATAAGGAAGTTGGTCAATAAGTTTGTTAGTCTCAACGCCGTATGTCTCTAGATTTTTCAATTCACTTTGAAAGATAAACTCAGTTTTTGTTTCAATTGTTGAGTTTGCTGTAACTTCAAAGCCAAGTTTCATAATGTCTTTAAGCAGTTTATCTGAAAGCAAGTATTCTTTTTTATCTAAAGCAACGCCAATGATTTTAAGGTTGTCTTTTTTTGCAGCCTCTAAATCTAGTTCAAACTTAACTAAAGTTTTTTCTGAAACAGTTTGTGGGCTAACTGGTTTTTCAACACCAGCAATAGTAGGTTTAATGTATTTATCGTAAGTTACTGTGTAGGTTTTTGGTGGCACAGGTTTTGGTTTTTCTGGGTTTTTTGGTTTACAAGAATAAAAGAGAAAACCTAGAATAAAAGTTAATAAAACAATTAAAGTTTTTTTCATAAATTACTCCTTTTTTAAAACATTTCAAGCAAAATTATACTATGCTTGTTTTAATTTTGCTATTTCACTAAAGATTTTCTTAAAAGAATCTAAAGAAGGTATTAGTTTATCTAAGTATTCGTCTTCTTTTTCTAAAACATTTGGAGTTAGTCTAAGCACCTTGTCTGAAATTAAAATAGTTAATGTGTTTAGTTTTTTGACCAAAATCACTGAGTTGAACTTAGCAAAAGTACTATAGATTTGTGTGTATGTGTGCTCAGCAAACAAATTTGGTTGTTTAGTGTAGAGTTTAAATTTATTTTTAAAAGGTGTGGGTAGGTTTTTGACTAAAAACTGACGATTGACTTTAGGTTTATTTAAAGCATAGTGGTTAAATATAGCAAAGTCAGGAAGTTCGGTTAAGAAATTAGTAAACTCAACTCTAACTAAAGGTCTTGAGAAAATTGCGCTTTCTTTAAATTCAGTTAAAATAATTCCGGTTTCTTGGTTTGCTAAACTCAAATTACTTTTTTTGTTTATTTTGTATTCAGGTGAGTAATTAAGTTCTGGTGCGTAGGTAAGTTCTAACTTGTTTTTAATTCTTAGACTAACTTCTTCAAACTCATTAGACTTAAAAAAGTCTTTTAAGTATAGTGACTCTAAATACCTTAAATAAAAAAGCAACATTACGACAAGTAAAGGAACTAGCGCAAAAACAAAAATCCCAAATATTATTTGCATGTTTTTTTCTTTGAAAAGGAACGGAAAAAAAACAATTGCTACCAATTCAAATCCAAGAAGCACATACAAATAACTCATAAAATGTTTGTAAATTCTTTTAATTTTTTTCTTCATTTTTTAAATTTTTCCTCTGTGATTTTTTAAAAATTTGGCTAAGTTTAATTTTTTCGTATCTTAAAATAAAGAAACGGTAAATCTGCGGTGCGTAGTAGAATAGCACAAACACGCAAATTGTGTTTAGGGTAAAAATAACTAAGGTTTCAATAATTGAGATAGTGCCTGCTAACATCAAAGCGGGTGCAGTGATTAGTCCGGTAAGTGGAAAATATGCAAAGACGTGAATTAAGGTTTGTGCGAAACTAGACTCTGAGTTATAGGTGAAGAATACCACATAGAAAGGAGCAATGAAAATCAGCATCAAGACTGAAAAAATATTTTGAAAAGACTCAGAATTATGTGCAAATGACGCCAAAATTCCGGAAATCAAAATGGAGGCAAACAATAACATAAATAAACCAAGTAAACCAAGGGTTAGCGGAGTGGTAATGGCTGCTTTTAATTCAGAGGTGATTTTAAGTCCTGTTAACTGCACGCCTGAGTTGATGCTTTGCCCGAAAAACGCAGAAGCTAGCGTAGAGTAGACAGAAAGCAGTGCAAACTGAATTAAGATATAGCCAATTATTGCTAAAAACTTAGTGTAGAAGTGCTGACGCGGAGAAATTGACTGAAAGATTAACTCTACTGTTTTACTTTGTTTTTCGCTAAAAATATCTGCCGAAAACAACTGAGAAGTAAAGGCAAACGCAAAAATAAATACGGTAAACATTGCAACAAGTAAAATAAAGGCAATTCGCTTGGTGTCCAGAGTTAACATGTTTTGATTGATTTGTGGGTTTACTTGATCTTCTGTTAAATTATAAAAATCATAGACAGCAAACTTACGAAGTTGTGCGTTTAGTTCAGTTTGAACGCTTTGTTTGGTTTGATTAAAGTAAACTTCTGTGACTAACTTAGAGTTTTTCATTTTAAAGTCAACTAAAGCAGTGGCTTTTTTGTTTTCAAGGAAAGTCTTAATTGAACTTGCTTGATTTAACTTAAAATTAAAGTCAGTGATGAACTCAAGTTCAAAATTACTTTTTTTAGGGTCTTTGCCAACTAGACGGTCCTTTAACTTATTCTTAAAATCAGCAATTGAGTAACTGCCATACGCACCGTCTTTTAAGGTGTTGACAATAACTTTACTTTTAACAAGTTCTGCCTTGTTTTTACGGCCAGCAATTAAATTAGGCAGAGCGCTTAAAATAAAGATTAAAAAGAACAAAATTAAGTTAGTAAACAAAAAGGTTTTAGTCTTTAGGCGTCTTGCTAAATTATATAAAAACAACTTACCAAATTTACTATTCATAATTCTTAACCTTCGCGATAAAAATTTCTTTCAAAGAAGCGTAGTCTAGTGAATATCTTTTGATGTCTACTTTTTCTTTTAAGAAGTTAAAAATCGGCTGACTGTAGTTTTCTGATTTTAAAGTTAGTCTAATTTGGTTTAAAGAAAGTTCTTTAATTTCACAAATTCCATCAAGTCCAGAAAAAGACTGCTTGGCAATTTCAGGAGCATCAATGTTTAGATAAACTTTAGAAAAGTTTTGCTTAATTTCGTTTAAATTGCCTTGTACGACGGTTTTACCTTGATTTAAAATTAAAACTTTTGAGCAAAGCGACTCAACTTGATCAATTTGGTGTGAAGAAAATATAACCATTGTGCCAGACTTAATTAAGTCGTTTATTACTTCCATAAATAATTTAATGTTAAAAACATCTAAACCTGTAAACGGTTCGTCTAAGATTAAGATTTTGGGTTTATTTAACACAGCTACAATAAATTGCAAGCGTTGTTGCATACCTTTGGAAAGTTCTTGGATTTTTGACTCAAACTTGTCTTTTAGTCCAAAAAACTCAAGGTGTTTTTTAAGTTCTAACTCAACTTCTTTTTTAGACATGTCTTTTAGCATACAAAGGTAGTAAACGTAGTCTTTAACCTTCATATTTTGAATTAAACTACGTTCTTCAAGCATGTAACCAATGTCTTTTGAAAGTGCGTATCCAGGCTCTTTTCCAAAAATAGAAATGGAACCGCTTACTGGTTTAATCAGCCCAGTTAGTAGTCTAAAAGTAGTAGACTTACCAGATCCGTTGGCGCCAAGTAAGCCCATTATTTCGCCAGGTTTTAAAGTAAAACTAAGGTCAGTTAAAACTAAGTTTTTCTTATTGTAAGAAAAACTAACATTTTTAAACTCAATCATTTATTTTAAGCCTTTAGTTTTAATTTCTTTTTTAAGTAGTTTAATAAAGTCACCAGTCTTAATTTCGGTTTGCTTAGTTTCTCCGTATTTACGGTAAGTTACTGATTTGTTTTGAACTTCGTTGTCACCAATTACCAAAGTATAGTTAACTTTTTGAGTTTGCGATTGTCTGATTTTGTAGCCAAGTTTTTCAGAAGAAGCGTCAAGATTAACAATAAAACCTTGTTTTCTTAGGCGAGCGACAACTTGTTTTGCATATCTTAAGTGAAACTCGTTGTTCACAGGAATTACTCTGATTTGATCTGGCGATAGCCAAAGTGGGAAAACTCCTTTGGTCTCTTCAAGTAGATAGGCAATGAAACGCTCCATTGTAGAAACCACACCACGGTGGATTACCACTGGTGTTTTTTCTTTGCCGTCTTTGTCAACATAAGTTAGGCCAAAACGGTTGGCAAGTAAGAAATCTAGTTGAACAGTTGAAAGCGTTTCTTCATGGCCAATTGCTGTTTTGATTTGCACGTCTAGTTTAGGTCCGTAGAAAGCAGCTTCACCTTTCGCCTCAAAGTAGGTTAGTTTTAGTGAGTCCATGGTTTCTTTTAGATATTTTTCGGCCATGTCCCACATTTTGTCATCTGGATAGTATTTTTCTTTATCTTCTTTATCGCGGTATGACAATCTAAACTTAAAGTCTTTGATGTTAAAGTCTTTGTAGCAATCTAAAATTAGTTTTACAGTTTGACTAAACTCTTGCTTAATTTGTTTCGGAGTAACAAAAATATGAGCATCGTTTAAAGTCATTTCGCGAACTCTTTCCAAGCCAGTTAGCGCACCTGACTTTTCGTATCTGTGCATCATTCCAAGTTCAGCAATTCTAAGTGGTAGTTCTTGATATGAACGTAGTTTTTGTGAAAATATTTGCATGTGATGCGGGCAGTTCATTGGACGCAGCACCATTTTTTCACCGCTTTTAAACTCTAATACTGGAAACATTGAGTCTTTGTAGTGAGCAAAGTGACCAGAGGTTTCGTAAAGCGAAACATTTGCTAAAATTGGTGTATAGACGTGCAAGTATCCAAGTGCTAGTTCTTTATCAGTAATATAGCGTTCAACTGTGCGGCGAATAGTTGCCCCTTTTGGTTGCATAAAAACTAGACCTGGGCCAACTTCTTTGGAAATAAAGAAAATGTCTTGTTCTTTTCCGACCTTGCGGTGATCGCGATCCTTTCGCTCTTGCAGTAGTTTTAAGTAAGCGTCTAGGTCACTCTGCGTAAAAAAAGCACAGCCATAAATTCTGGTAAGTGGTTTTTCTTTAGCAGAACCTTTAAAGTAAGAACCAGATACTGAAAGTAATTTGAAAAACTGAACTTCCCCAGTTGACTTAACATGTCCACCGCGACAAAGGTCTGAAAACTCGCCTTCTGTGTAGACAGTTAAGCCTTCACTTGCGTGTTTTTCAATTAAGTCTAGTTTATATGGATTTGCTTTAAAGATTTTTTTGGCTTCATCAAGTGTCACTTCTTTTCTTAAAACTGGAAAGTTAGACTTACTAAGTTCATGCATTTTCTTTTCAATTAGCGCAAAGTCTTGGTCTGAAATCACTGAACCTGCTAAATCCATGTCGTAGTAGAAACCCTCTTCAATTGCGGGTCCAACCCAAAATTTAGTATTTGGATACAGTTCTTGAATGGCGTATGCCAAAAGATGTGCGGCTGAGTGGTTTAGAATTTTTAAAGCAAGTTCGTCTTTTTTAGTTAAAATTAAAAACTCACCACTTTCTAAAATTGGTTCGTTTGCACCAATCAAACGATCGTTTAGTTTAGCACCAACTATGGCTTTTTTTAAAGAAAGCGAGATACTTTCTGCAACTTCTAAAACAGTTGTGCCAAGAGCATACTCTTTTTTGTCTTTATTAGGAAAAGTTAATTCTATTTTCATTTTTAAACTCCTTATGTGGGTTAGGCGATTTCAACAATGTTTTTATCAGTAAGTATTTTTATCTTACTGCAAATTTGTAGAGCAAGTTGTACATCGCCAGTTTTTTCACTAATTTTTTTATAGTATTCTTTTAAGTTAAAATTAGATGAAAAAATCGTCGTGAGCCTATAATTTAAACGGTGCTCTAAAATCGGCACTAAAACAGATTTGTACAACCAGTCTGCACCTTGTTCGGTACCGATATCGTCAAGAATTAAAACAGGTGTGTTTTTAAATAACTCTAAGTATTTACGGTTGTTTGGCTCAACTGGATTAGCATAAGTAAATAAGTCTATTGGAAAAACATGCAGAACTTCAGTGTTTTTGCGGCGCAAAGCAGTGGCAAGAGCCCTAAGTAAAAAAGTTTTACCAACCGCATTTTGACCGGTTAACATAAAACCAAAGGGAGTGTGTTCAGCAGTAATTTCTGAAATTACTCGGTCTGCGTGAAGTTTAGCATTTTTTTGGCCAGGCATTTTTTCTTGAAAACCACTAAGTTCAGCGTCTGGTTGTATAAACTTACCAGCAATAGAAGCTGATGCTACTTTTTCAATTGGTCTGATTTTAAGTGCGTTGTTTTTATCTCTGTAGAGTTCAGCAGGTTTATTTTGACTTAAGTAATAGTTAATATAAAATAAAATTGTTTGTTTATCTAAAGTGTTTAAGTCAATTTTAAGGTCTGGATATTTTTTTAATATTGTTTTAATTTCGGCTTGCATAATTAAAACCCTTCTACTAGTTTTTCTGCCCAACTAGGCGAAAAACTACTGTTGGTTGAATTTGTTTTTCTGGTCTTTTTTGGTGTATTTGAAGTTAATCTTTCGGCTAGTTTTTGTGAAAGTAAAACTGCGTCTTTCGTAGTTTTTACTTTATAGTCAATTATCCAAATGTTTAGGGCCTTTTCTAAAAAAGTATTTGTAGGTAGACGATCTGCGTATTCTTTTTGTTGGTATTTACAAGAATGCAAAATTAACATATTTAGCACACCAAGATTGACATTTTCTTTGTGTTTTTCTATAAAGTCAATAAGTTGTACAAATTCTTTTGCATCAATTTTAGTGACTTTAGTTTGTTGTTTAATCGCTTCAACAAGCGATTTTACATCAATTGAACTCAACCATTTAGTAATTTCTGAAGCACTGTCTTCGTTAGTTTTTTGACTAAAACGGTATGTTGAAATTGCAACTTTTAAAACATCAATATTTGGTACTTTTTTGTCTTTGATGTTGGCTATAAAAATTTCTGCAAGTTCTTTTTCTTTTAATGAAAAATTTAAAGCCAAAGAAATAAGTCGTGATTTATAACTTCCGTTTTCAAGTTCAGTACCAGAAAAAGGGACTTTTGATTTAGTTAAAAAACCTGTGAACTCAACAAAATCAAACTCAGATATAAACTCAGGAACTCTGGTTTTGTCAATTCCGTAGCTTTCGGCTACTGCTACTTTTTTAGGATCGAACGCTCCAAAGGTTTTAACTAAGTTAGTTTCAGTAATGTTTGTGTAGTTTTTTGGAATAAATGAGTTGGTGTGAAAAATTTGTTTAATTGAATTATAGGTTTCTAAACTTGGAATATTTTTTTGTAGTAAAACATGCAAGTTAGGGTTTCCAAAAAAAGAATTTGCAGAAAGTGGATTGTTTAAAATTAAAATTAAGTTATCTTGGTTTTCATAAGTGTCAATTAGTCCAATTGCCTCTAGTTTGCGTCTAGTTTCTGTTAATTTTTGGGGCGAGATATTTAGTAAATTAACAAAAAAATTGTGGTCAAAATCCAAAGATTTGCCCACAGAAAAATTCACCAATTGTGCAAAGGAAAGATAAAGCGAATAGGCTTTTTTGCCCAAAATTGGCAAGTATAGATAAGTTAAAACTTTTACTTGTTCTGCTGTTAATTGTGATTTTTTATAAACTGTGATTTTAGTTGCCATAATGCATTTTTAAGACTGAAAATAGAGCAGAAACTTCGTTTTCTAAACTTAAATTCATACGATTATTATATACTACATAATCTGCAAAAAGCAATTTCTCATCGTTAATTATCTGGTGTTTTAAGATAGAAAAAAACTCTTTTTCGCTGTTTTTTCGGGAGGCTAAAAATCTGTTTTTAGAAGTTTCTAAATCAGCATATACTAGTACTACAAAGTCAAATTTATCGCGTAAATTTCGTTCAAAAAGCAAAGGAACTTCAACAAAAATGTATGTGTTTTTTGAATTTACTTGAGCTTCTTTTAGTTTTGCAAAAACTTGTGGAAAAAAAATATCTTCCAGTTGTTTTAGTTTTTTTGGTTGACTAAAAACTAGTTTCTTAACAGTTTCTTTAAGTTCAGGTGACAGTGTCAACGAATAAGTTTCGGCAATTTTTGCCAGGTTGTTTTTATCTTGCCAAAGTGTGTCTACTATTTCGTCAGTAGATATAGTTTCATATCCTTGTTTTTTAAGTGCAGATAAAAACTCAGTTTTGCCAGAGCAAATATTGCCAGTGATCGCAATCAACTTACTTTTGACAAACTTCACAGACATAACTACCTCTTCCTGCAACCTTCATTTTCTTAATTTCAGTGCCACAAACCAAGCAAGGTTTCCCCACTCTAGTGTGTACTTTTAAATAATTTTGAAAACTACCATTTAAACCTTCGGCAATTTCAAAACTAGAAATAGTAGAACCACCCAGTTCTACTGCTTTTTTTAAAATTATTTTTGAGTTTTCTAAAATTTTTTCAAAGTCTGCTTTAGTTAATGTATCTATTGTTCTTGTTGGCAGGATTTTACTTGCAAACAAAACCTCGTCAACGTAAATATTGCCAAGACCTGCGATGTTGTGTTGGTCAAGCAAAAAAGCCTTGACTAAACTGCTTTTGCGCTTGGCTTTTAAAACCAACTCATCGGCAGTTAAATCAAAAGGTTCTTTTCCAACTTTATCAGAAAGATAGTTGTCAATTGAATCTGTTTTAACTAAAACAAAGTTGCCGAATTTTCGTCTATCTACAAAATCCAGAGTTTCTTTGCCTTCAAAGTAAAAACGGACTCTGGTGTGTGGGTTAATTTGTGAGTTTAAGTAATATCTGCCTTCCATTCTCAGATGAGAAATTAAAGTCATGTTGTTATCTAAGTCTAAAAATAAGTATTTTGCGTGTCTACGAACGGACTTAATTGTAGTGTTTGAGACTTGTAATATAACGTCGTTGGAAATAATTTTTTCATTAGAAAAATTATCTATAGCCTCAATTTTTTTGCCAACTATAGACTGACTTAAGTATTTTCGGACGTTTTCAACTTCAGGAAGTTCAGGCAATTTACACCTCTATCCAGCGTTTTGCGCTGCTTTCACTAACTACAAGCGGAACATTTAAATCAAAATCAGTCATTATTTTTTTAATTTCAGGAATTAAATGCTCTTCTCCTTCTTTAATTTCAAAAATCAACTCATCGTGAATTTGCATGAGCATTCTGCTTTCAGCTTGCTGCTCTTTTAAAAACTTACTGATTTTTAGCATAGAAATTTTCAAAATATCGGCAGCAGTTCCCTGAATTGGTGAGTTTACAGCAAGTCTTTCAAAAAGTTTTGGGTTGCGACGAAAATAAAGAGTTTCTGGGTCTAAATAGCGTCTACGTCCAAATATAGTCTCAGTAAATCCGTTAGTTTTTGTGGTTTGGATTTGTTTTTCTTGCAGTGGCAAGACTTCAGGGTAAGCTGCAAAGTAAGTTTTAATGTACTGATCTGCTGTTTTAATGTCTAAAGAAAGTGCTTTACTTAGACCATAGGCAGACATTCCGTAAATTAGTCCAAAGTTAATTGCTTTGGCTTTATGTCTTTGTTCTTTATCAACTTCGTTTGTGTTAAAAATACGCATAGCGGTCGCAGTGTGGATGTCTTTGTTTAAAGAAAAGTCTGAAAGCATATTTTTGTCTTTAGAAATTGTGGCTAAAACTCTAAGTTCAATTTGTGAGTAGTCTAGTGAAAGAAATGAAAAACCAGTTCTCGCAGTAAAAGCATTTTTGATTTTACTTCCGAGTTCTGAGTGCGTAGGGATGTTTTGCAAGTTTGGATTAAAGGAACTAAGTCGTCCTGTTGCAGTTTGAGTTTGGTTGTAAGTTGTATGCACAGTATTTTTGCTGTCTACAGATTCAAGCAGCCCAACTGCGTAAGTTTGCAAGATTTTGGCGTAAGTTCGGTATTCTAAAATAAGTTTTACAATAGGGTAAACTTCTGAGTACTCAGTCAAAGTTTCTGAGTCTGTGGAAGCCGCTCCTTTTGCAGTTTTTTTAGTTTGTTTTAGTCCAAGGTCTTTATATAGCAATTTAGCAATTTGTTTTGGACTAAGTGGGTTTAAATCGTATCCTGCAAGTCGGTTAATTTCTGCTTTTAGTTCCGCTAACATAACTTCAAACTCTGCTTTAAGTTCTTTTAAGTAAGCAGTGTCTATGAGTACTCCTGTGTTTTCCATTTTTGCGAGAACCAAAGAAAGCGGAAGTTCAATAAAGTGGTATAGTTCATATCTTTTTGTGTCTTTAAGTTCAGTTTGTAACTTAGTAAAGGCTAAATCGATTAACTTAACTTTTTTACTAAGAGTGTTTAAGCCAAGGTCTGTGCTAGACTTAGTTTCATAGGCTTTTGGCACTTCAATTAAATCATCAAACTCGTTGTTTGCAAGAAAATTAAAGTATTGTGTGCCGTTTTCTGCGTCCTTGCAGTAGGCAAGTAAAAGTGCGCAGTCAAACTTAGCGAAATTAAACTCAATTTGGTTTTTAAGTAAAACTTTGATAAATCTTTTTAAGTTAAAGACAACAGTTTTGGTTTCGCTTTTTAAAAATGTCAAAAATGCAGGACTAGAAAACACTTGTTCTTTTTTTAAAAACAAGTAATTGGTTTTGTTAAATAAAACCAGGTGAATTAGTTCATCTTTATCTGTGTACTCAGCAAACAAGGTGACAGGAGTTCTTAAAAACTCAGCGATTTCTTTTTCTTCAGTTGCATAGTGAAAACTTTGAATAGTTGTGCTTGTGTTGTTTGAAACTGCTTTTTCTCTGTAGAGTTGATTTAACTCAAACTCACGAAAAAAGTTTTGCAAGCCAGCTTCGTCTGCTGGTTGTTTTTGAGTTACTTCCACTGAAAATAACTTATCTGTGTAAATTTTTCCAAGAAAATAAGAAAGCTCAGCGTCTGCTTTGACGTCTTCTAACTTAGTTTTTTGCGCTCCTTTTAACTCAAAAATGTGCGCGTATAAATTAGTAACAGAGCCGTATGTTTGAATTAGTTTAAGTGCAGTGACTTTTCCAATTCCAGCAACTCCTTTGATGTTGTCAGAAGTATCTCCTTGCAGTGCTTTTAGGTCAATTAACTGAAGGGGTTCAAGACCATATTCTTCAAATATGACCTCAGGAGTGTATTCAATTATTTCGCCCATTCCTTTTTTGATTAAAGAAACTGTTGTTTTCGTGTCAACCAGTTGTAGTAAATCACGGTCAGACGAATAAATTATAACTTCGTCAATTTCAGGTGAGTTTTTAGAAATTGAGCCAATTATATCGTCAGACTCATAGCCTGGTTTTTCAAGGCAAGCAACTCCTTGCAGAGCAAGATATCTTTTAATTGAGTCAAACTGCACAAAAAGTTCAGGGTCACCTGCTTTTCTACCTGCTTTGTATTCAGAGTACACCTTATGTCTAAAGGTTGGTTCTTTTAAGTCAAAAGTAACTGCGATGTGTGTGGGTTTTTTGGCAAGAATTTTTTTAAACATATTGATAAACGCAAGCAAGGCATTGGTTGGCACACCTTTTGATGTTCTTAAAATCTCGCCAGTATACGCAGTTGCGTGGTAGGCTCTAAAGATAAGTGAGTTTCCGTCTACTAAAATCAGCCTAGACATAATGATTTAAAACCACCTTCTTTGTTTGTTTTTGCCCTTACCTTTTTTAGCCTGTCCTTGACTTTGGCCGTTTAGTAGTTTGCTTTGTAGTTCTTCAAACATTTTGGCAAGTTCATCTTCTTTTGGGGCTTCGTTTAGGTCTAAGTCTAAGTTATTGGCAAAAATTTGTCTCATCATTTGTTTTTGCTTTGAAAAAGCCTGTTCTAGTTTGCGAACTTCGCGAGTTGGCATCCCGCAACCCTTGGCAATTCGCATACGACGAGTGTCTGAGTAGGCTATTAAGTCCGGGTCTTTGCGCTCTTGCTTAGTCATTGACTGAATGATGTGTTCGTATTTATAAAAAGTAGCATCGTCTATTTCGCTCAAGGCTTTTTTGATTTGCGAAAGCCCTGGGATAAATGAAAAAATTTTGGCGATTGATCCCATTTTTTTCATAGACTTAAATTGTTTAAGTAAGTCGTTGTAGTCAAAAGTGTTGTTTTTGATTTTATCGATTAGTTTTTTTGACTCTTTTTCTTCAAAACTCTCTTCTGCTTTTTCAATTAAGGTAAGCAAATCGCCCATGCCAAGAATACGGTTAGCAATGCGCTCTGGGTGAAATACCTCAATGTCCTCAATTTTTTCGCCAAAAGTTTGAAACATAATTGGGACACCAGACTCTGCTTTAACCGAAAGCACAGCACCACCTCTGGAGTCTCCGTCAATTTTAGTTAAAACAACACCTTGGACAAAAATATTTTCCATGAAGGTTTTAGCAACGTTTGCAGCCTCTTGGCCAGCCATTGAGTCTAGAGTTAAAATGGTTTCGTTAATCTTAAAATTACTTTGAATTGACTTTAGTTCATGCATTAGCACGTCGTCAATTTGCAGACGACCCGCTGTATCAATAATCACCACATCATTCAGGTTTTCTTTTGCGTAAGCAAGTGCTTCTTTAATTGTTGAAAGTGGGTTAGTTAAGCCTTTTTCAAAGACTTTAACGCCAATTGAAGAGCCAAGAGTTTTGAGTTGTTCTATGGCTGCCGGTCTGTAGATATCGCAAGCAACTAACAGTGGGTTTTTACCTTCTTTGGTTTTAACTAAGTTAGCAATTTTAGCACAAGTTGTGGTTTTACCAGAACCTTGCAGACCAGCTAGCATTATCAAAGTAGGGTTAGCGGTAAACTCAAGTAGACGCGGGTTTGCACCCATTATTTCAGTCAACTCGTCTTTAACAACTTTTACAACTTGTTCGCCCGGATTTAGACCTTTTAAGATTTTTTGACCTAGTGCTTTTTCTTTAATTGCAGTACTTAATTTCTTTACAACTGCATAAGAAACGTCGGCTTCTAATAAAGAAAGCCTAATTTCTTTCATCATTTTTTCAATATCACCCTCATATAACTTAGCAGTGCCAGTTACTTTACGTAGGGCCATTTGTATTTTATCTGCAAGTGACATAATTAAACCTCAAAATTATTCGTCCCACCATTCACCGCCATCAAACTCATACACTAATTTTAATTCTTCTGGTGTAAGTTTATTGAATTTCCAACCAAAGAATTCTCTTAATTTCTTATTTTTTGCTAGCTCACAATATTTTAAATAGCGAATTTTTCTATTTTCCCAGCGAATTTTAATTTTAGTATATAGTTTTTTTAAAAAAAAACATAATCAAACTCCTTCAATATCTTCAAACTCTTTTAATGGAATTTGATATTTATCTGATATATTCTTAATTCTTTTGTGTAGATTTTCAGCCTTTTTAACTAATTTCAACTTAATTTCAAAATCAACTAACTTGCGTTCAGTTTGTTTAAGTGAAAGAAAAATAGCATTCCTAGAAACACCTTCGTTTTCCGCAATTTCTGACAGCGAATGGTCTAAAAAGTAGTGTGCATGAAAGTAATCTGCCTGAGTTTTGGTAAGCAGAGGTGAGTAAGTTATGTAAAGTGAAATTAAGTGTTCTTTACTAGCAAGCGGTTTCATTTGAAAAAAGTTCCTGAAAAACAACGGACATATAGCGCTCAAGTTCAAAGTCTAAAAGATCGTTTTCCTTTTCGCCAACTCCAATTAGTTTTGTTGGAATTCCAAGTTCACTTTTGATTCTAAAAATGATACCGCCTTTAGAAGTTCCGTCCATTTTAGTCAAAGCAAGCGCTGAAATATCGGTGATTTCTTTAAAGGATTTCGCCTGTTCAAATGAGTTTTGACCCAGGTTTGCGTCTACTACCAAAATAGTTTCACTTAGTTCATTGCCTAGTTTTTTGACAACTATCTTTTTAATTTTGGCAAGTTTAGCCATTAGATTTTGTTTGTTTTGCAGACGTCCTGCGGTGTCAATTAAGCAATAGGTATATTCTTCTTTAATTGCTTTTTCAAGACCATCAAAGCAAACTGAGCCAGCATCTTTGGTGTTGGGGTTTAAAAATACGTCTATGCCTAGGCGTTTTCCCCATTCAACTAACTGGTCAACAGCACCTGCTCTAAAGGTATCGGCAGCGACCAATAGTACTTTTTCGCCTTGTTTTTTTAATCTCGCAGCAAGTTTTGCGATAGTTGTTGTTTTACCAGAGCCGTTAACTCCGACAAACATGTAGGCAGTCAGTGGGTTTTCTTTAGCCAAAGAATTGTTCGCATCTACACTTTGATTTTCATAAACTGAGTAAATTGCTTCCAGTAGTTTTTCTTTAGTTTCGTCAATTTTTAAAAAGTTTTTGTGAGTTACACTTTTTTGAAAAGTTTCTAGTACTTTTAAAGTAGTTTGCACACCAAAATCTGCCATTATTAAAACTTCTTCAAGTTGTTCAATAAAATCAGGATAAGTTAAGTTTTCTAGGTTTAAAAAAATATCGGCAAGTCCAGAAACTGAGCGAACTTGACTGCTAAAGCCAAGTTGTTGTGGTTTATTTTTTTTAAGTTTTGCAAATATTTTTGAAAAAATTCCCATAACTAATCCTCTAATTTATTTTAACTAATAATTAAGTCAATTTCGCTAATTTTGTAAGTTTGAGTGACTTTTTGTTTAAAAGAAAATGCACGCAGGAAGGTAATCGGGCCGACACGGCCAAAAAACATCATAAAGATAATCGCCCATTTTGTAATCAAAAGTTTAGTGCCAAAAGTCAGGCCACGAGAATATCCAACTAAACCAAATGCAGATACTAACTCAAAGACTATGTCTTTTAAACTAAAAGTAAGTGGTTCTTGGAAGTGCTCACCTTTAAGAGCAGAGGTTTTTGCGATTTGAAGTTGACTTTCAAAATAGTTCTGTTCTGCCACAGCCACGACGAAAATAGAAATAATTAACACTAATGCAACGGCTGTCGCGACAATAAAGGCTTTTTTGACAGTATCTTCCTTAAATGCTAGTTTTTTGCCCAGCTTAGTTTGAGACTCTGCTTTGATATGGCTAAAAATCGCAGCAATTATTAGAACAACAGTAGTTGTTCTAACACCACCGCCGGCTGAGTTTGGAGAGGCTCCGATAAACATTAAGATTATCATTACGATAATACTGCCTTCTCTGGCTAGACTAGCCTGAGGTATCACGCTAAAACCAGCAGAACGCGCAGAAATTGAGGTAAAAAAGGTTGCAGTTAGTCTTTGTGGGCCATTTAGTTTTGCGAGAGCTGGTGAGTTAAACTCAAGGGAAGTTAAAACCACAAAGCCAAAAATCCAAAGCAAAACATGCGCAAAAAACAAAATTTTGGCGATTTTGGAAAACCTAAAGTCAGTTTTTTTGACCTTTGCTTTAATGTAGTCGGCTAAAGAAATCAAGGGGATATATCCCAGACCTCCTAAAAATATCAAAAATGCACAGCCTATGAAAAACACAATGTGTCCGTTTAAAAGTAAAGTCGGAAAGTCTACCGGAAGCGGTACAAACCCTGCGTTCATGAACAGAGAAACTGAGAGAAATACACCGTAAAAAAGCGCTTTAGTAAAACTTATTTCCTGAAATTCAGGCATCGCAAAGTAAATGTAGGAAGTACAAAAAATAACGCCAATTAACTGAATTAAAACAAGAGTGTAGAAAACTTTTTTAGTGGTGCGAATTACTCCTCTAAGTGAAGGCAGGTTCTGCTCGTTTGCGAGAAACACTCTTTGCTCAACTCCGATTTTGCTACCTGAGTTTGTCAAAAACAAAGCAAATAGCATGTATATCCCCATACCACCAAACTCCATAATTAAAATCAAGACAACTTGGCCAAACAAGGTCAAGTCTGCGAAGTTTATGGAGCTAAGTCCAGTTGTAGACATGGCAGATACAGAAAGCAACAAAGTGTCTACAAACTTAAGCGGGGTTTTAGAAGCAATTGGCATCTTTAGCGCCAAAGCACCAATTAGCGAAAACACCAAGTAGATAAGTAAAAACATGCGAGCGTAAGACTTGGTGAAAAATTCAAGTGAAGCCTTTACTTTTGGCGATTTAAAAAAATTATTAACTTGTTTTGTCATTTAATTAAATAAATTAAAAAATTAGTCTGCAACTAAATACTCAACAAAAACTTGCGGAACTCGGGCGAAGGCGTTTTGAATGATTTCTTGTGTAATTTCTGTCAACGCTTTGGTTGCCCCTTCTCTGTCTTCTGCTGAAAAAGTATTTAAGTAGTCAGTTGCTTTTTGGGCAATTGTCTTAATTGTTTTTTCGTTTTCGTAAACTGACATAAAGCCACGAGTCGCAGTTAACACATCTCCATTTAGTTTATTTTCTGAGTTTAGTGGGACAAACAGCACAAATACACCGTCTGCAGAGATAGAGTGGCGTTCTGCGATTAGTTCATCTGAAAAAAGTGCAGCAGAATTGCCTTCAATTAAAAGTGGGGTTGCGTCAACTTTGGCTTTTTTTACCTCAGCGCCAGAGTTGGTAAACTCAAGGACGTCTCCATTTGCAAGCGCAAAAGTATGCTCTTTGGGCATCCCAACTTCCACACCAAGTCCGCAGTGAATCACCTGCATTCTGTGTTCTCCGTGAATTGGCATTAAGTATTTCGGCCTACATAAATTGATCATTAACTTAAGTCCATTTTGTTCAGCGTGTCCAGAAGCGTGGGTTTCGTAAAGTGCGCCGTGTGAAATAACGTTCACGCCTAGTTTATTAAATTGATTGATTAAGTTATTGACAGACTGAAAGTTACCAGGTATTGGAGATGAAGAAAATATTACGGTATCGCCGGCTCTGGCTTTAATCTTTTTGTGTTGGCCACTAGCAATTCGCGCAAGCACAGCCATTGGCTCGCCTTGCGAACCTGTGCAAAGTATGGTCATTTTAGAGTCGTCTGTGTCGTTGACTTTTTCTGGGTCTAAAAAGAAAGCATCTGGGATGTCTATGAACTTGTTTTTGCGAGAAACTTCGACAATATTTTCCATAGAATGACCAAAAATTAAAATTTTTCGGTTATTTTGAAAAGAAGCGTCAATAATTTGTTTAATTCTGTAGACGTTTGATGCAAAAGTTGCGATGATTATTCTTCCTTGAATTCCTGAAAAAATTTCAGAAATTGAACGGCCAATTGCTTTTTCAGAAGGCACCATATCAGTGCGCTCTGCGTTGGTTGAATCTGGCATTAAAAGCAGACAGCCATCGTTGGCCATTTCAACTAGTTTTTCATACTCTGCATGTGGACCAACTGGAGTCATGTCTATCTTAAAGTCGCCAGTTTCAAAAATAGAGCCAAGTGGAGTTTTAACGCGAATTCCAAAAGCATCTGGAATAGAGTGCGAAACTCGTATAAAAGAAAGTGAAATATCTCCGTAATTTAAGATGGTATCTGGAGTGTATAGCATCAATTTGGTAATTTTTTTGCCTTTATCGCCGATTTTTTTCTCAATTAGGTCATAAGCCATTTTAGAGGCGTAAATTACCGGGATTTTTACGTACTGCAAAAGATAAGGAATCCCACCAATGTGGTCCTCGTGTCCGTGTGTGATAAAAAGTCCAACTATTTTGTCTTGATTTTCAGATAAATATTTAAAACCAGGAACAACGTAGTCAATACCTGGCAGAGTTTCGTCTGTAAAAGACACACCACAGTCAATGATAAAAATTTGGTTTTGATACTCTATGCAGTAGCAGTTTTTACCAATTTCGCCGAGTCCGCCTAGAGCAAAAACACTTACTTTAGGTTGTTTATTGTGCATTTGTTTGCTCCTTTTTTTATTTAACTGTTAGGGAAATTATACCACACTAAGACCTTGCTATTTCTACGACAAATACTTATCTATTCCCTGTGCCTATCGCATATATGTAAACATGCAGAAGGTATCGGCGATTTTTAGACTTATAAAACTGAAAGTAATTTTAAAAACTTATTTTCTTGGCATACAAAGGTAAAGAAAATTTTCCTAAATCAAATAAAAATAAGGTTTTTTTACTTTGAACATTAAAATAAGGCAAAATTAAAAGGTGGATGGGGTGGATATTATGCCTAAAGAAGAAAAACTTGAAAACACTAAAGATGAACTTGAAAAAACAAAAGAAGAAAAGAAGAAAGTAAAGATAAAAAAGAACAAAGAAGAAGAACTAGATGTTTCTACTACAACCCCAGAACAACCTATTAGAGGAAGAGCGTTAATTTGGATTTTGTTGTTCGGAATGGTATTTTCTTTTATCGCTGCTTTTGTCTCTATTATCTTAAGACAACACAGAGTTATTTAAAAAACCTTGTGCTAAATTTCTGAACTCAGGTTTTATTTTGTTTCTTTTAAATAATATAAATCAAATAAAACACTAAAGTATTTATCTTCATAAGTTTCATTTTCAAAATAGTTAATTTCTCTGTTGACTAAAAATTTCCAATTTAAATACACATTAGA
>CAUTMU010000009.1:0-22795 GCA_963539535.1 uncultured Acholeplasmataceae bacterium
AAAGGATAAGTATTCAAATGTATATTCTGTTTACTTTTTTGGAGAAATTAGATACGGCAATTCAGTACCTTTAAAAGTTTTAAATAATTTTTTAGATGTAAAATACACTAGATTCTTTCTGTCTTCAAACTTAGCTTTTGCAAATGTTGTGGCAGATTTGTTTAGTTGGTATGACTTAAAAACAGCTAATCAATATCTAAGACAATGGTTCGACAAGGAAAGTGAAAACTTTGTGCTAAGAGAATTAAACAAAACTTTTAAAGTCGCTTATAACTTTTTTAAAAAAGACTACTTTGCTATGCAAACTAATTTAAACACTTATATGCTTTATTTAAATAAAGATTTGGATTACACTAAGCAAGAACTACAGGCTATTTTCATAAATATTTTTGGTAAAAACATTGCTAAAATTGAGAAAAATCAAGACAATTGTTATTTTATTTATTTGAATAATTTTCGCGAGAAACAAATAGTTTACTTGAAACGTTCTGCTAAGATAAGTAAATACAGAGTAAGTAAAGAAATAACAAAAGAACGAATTTCTGAACTCTTCAGGTCAGTTTCTGATTCTAATAATAACTCACAAAAGGTTTTTGAAACTCTTCAAAACATGCTAAAAAATATTCCTGAACTTAAAATAACTAAACAAAATACCGAAAATTCTTCAATTATTTTAAAAATTTATTCTACTTTAAATAATAAAATTTATAAAACTTTTACGGTAGTTTAATTTCAAAAAAACATGGTTTTTTCGTTTTTGGTATTGAATTTAAAAACTTTTTTGTTATACTTACATAGATATGAAAAACGAGAAAAAAAGCAAAAAAACTGAATTAAGGATCTACACAACTCCATCTTGCTCATCTTGTCGAAAAGCCAAAAAATGGCTAGATAGTTTCGGAATTAATTATGATGAGGTCAATATTTTGGCAGGAGAAGTACAAATGTCTGATCTAGATTTAATGCTTAGTTTAGCAGACGATGGCTTTGACTCAATTATTTCAACTCGCTCAAAAACCGCTAGAAATGATTTTTTTGATTTAGACTCGTTTACTACTCGCGAACTTAAACGTTGGATTTTGGCTAACCCTGCAATTTTAAAACGCCCAATTATTATTGAAAACGAAAAAATGCAAGTCGGCTACAACGATGAAGAAATAAGAATTTTTATTCCTAAAGATATTCGCGCAAAAATTATGGAAAGTCCTGATTTTGAATGTGATGACTACATAAAAGAAATTAGCGTTAAAGAAGTGCCTAATGAGAAAACTCAAGAAATTCCTACTATTAAACTAGAAGTCACTGACTTTAGCGAAGTTTCAATTTAAATTTAATAGCGTTAACAGCAGGCCACTAAAACCAGAAAGCAAAATTATTAAAACTGGGTTAAGTGGTCTTTTTTTACGGCTGAAAATCTCCCAAAGTAGACTTATTAAAAAGACAAACAAGAATATCAAAATTGTAAAAGCATTGGCTTTGAAGGTTAAAATAAGTAAACTATTGACTTCAAAGAAAACTTTTAAAGAAATTTTAATCGCTGCTGTAAAAATAAAGGCAATCGCTGCTGGTTTTAAAAAAGAAATTGCTCTTTTAATGTAAAGATTTTGATTTAACATGTTGCTGCTAGAAATGTATAAAATGATTAAAAATGATGGCAAGACTATTGCTAAATTAAGCAAAGCAGCACCAAGAATTCCGTATTGTTCAAAGCCAATGTAGGTCGCTATGTTGACAGCAAAAGCACCTGGTGTACTTTCAGAAATCCCAATAAAAGTATAAAGTTCATCGCTGTCTATGTATCCGCGTTTTGTAAGTTCAAAGTTCAAAAGTGGAATCATGGCATATCCACCACCAAAAGTAAACGCAGATATTTTTAAGAAAAGAAAAAATAAGGTCAGTATTTTCAAAATACACCACCTTTAGATTTATTTATTTCTTCGTTTAATTTATAGGTTGCTACTGAAATTAAAATAAGTGAAACCATTATGTAGATTAAAGAAAGTTCGGTAAATAAAGTTAAAAACAAACACACTAAAAAGATAGAAATATTAGCTAAGTTATTTAAAATCCCTTTTTGAAGTTTAATACCTGCTTTGAAAATCAGTAAAATAACCCCTGCTTTAATTCCAGTTAAAAATCCTTTTAGATAAACATTTGTGTTGTATTTCTTTAACACGAATGCTAATGAAATGATAATTATAAAAGACGGAAGAACTACACCGATTGTTGCAAACACTGCTCCCCAAAATCCGAGTTTCTTGTGTCCTATATAAGTCGCTGCGTTAATGGCAAACGGACCGGGCGTAGTTTCTGATACTGCTAAAAGCGTAATCATTTCATCTTTTGATAAGATTTTTTTGCGTTCACAAAGTTCATGTTCAAGAATTCCAAACATAACATAACCACCACCAAAGGTGATTAAACCAACTTTAAAAAATAGAATAAAAAGGCTTAATAAAGCCTTTATATTATTTATTATTTTCATTTAATTTAAGTATACGACTAGCCTTTGATTGAGATTTTTTATATTCAATTTCATTTTCTTTTAAAAACTCATCAAACTCAGCCTTGCCTTTTTTAAGGCTAATTGCTTCAAACTCAAATTCATATACTTTGTTTAAATTCAAAAAGCCCCAGGTTGAAAAATCCAAAAATCCAGTTCCAGTTTTGTATTTAAACTCAACTCTTTTGGTTTTTAATTTTCCTTTATTACTTAGGAACACTATGGTGTCAAATTTGAACTTAAAACCTTTTTTAATAAACTTCTTTGCTTGTTCTTCGTTTAAAATTTCTGTTTTCTCTAATGTTCCATTTTTATCTGGAAACTTAACTGTCAGTTCATAAGTATTTTTATCTAAAATATGTCTGATTCTAGCAGTTTGTTTATTTTTAGTTAGTTTCATCGCAAAATCGTCAAAATAGTAATTGATTTGTGTAAATTGGTCTGCTAAATTTGCATATTTTGCCAACAATTCAGTATATTTTTGCTTGCTTAATTCAGTTTTAAATTCAATTTCTAGGTTTTCAGTCATTTTTTGCCTCTATATTTATTTTATCAATATTTTTATTTTATTTTAATCTGATGCTGTAAATTTAAATACGGGAAAAACAGCATTTTTCGCACTTGTTATGGCTCGTTGTGCTAAAATTATTAGGTAATAGATATGGAGGAAAAATATGGCTATTAAAGTTGCAATTAACGGATTTGGTAGAATCGGACGTCTTGCGTTCCGCCAAATTTCTCAAAGCAAAGATTTTAAAGTTGTTGCTATTAACGACTTAACAGACGCAGAATCTCTTGCTTACCTACTAAAATATGACACTGCTCAAGGCGGTTTCTTACAAGACAAAGTTTCTTTTAAAGAGAATAATTTAATTGTTGATGGAGTAACAATTCCAGTTATCGCTGAACGTGATCCTAAAAATTTACCTTGGAAAAAACTAGGTGTTGATATTGTTCTTGAATGTACAGGTCTTTTTACTTCTCAAGAAAAAGCACACTGGCACATTGAAGCAGGTGCAAGAAAAGTCTTAATTTCAGCTCCTGCAACTGGTGATGTTAAAACTATCGTTTACAATGTTAACGACAATACACTAGACGGAAGCGAAGAAATCGTTTCAGGTGCAAGCTGCACAACTAACTGTCTTGCTCCAATTGCAAAAGTTCTTGATGATAAATTCGGTATCGTTAAAGGTTTCATGACTACTGTTCATGCTTTTACTGCTGACCAATCACTTATGGACTCTCCACACAAAAAAGGCATTTATTCTCGTCGCGGACGTTGTGCTGCTCAAAACATCGTTCCTTCTTCAACTGGTGCTGCTAAAGCAATTTCTTTAGTACTACCTCAACTAAAAGGTAAATTAGACGGAACTGCTCTTCGTGTTCCAACTGTTACCGGTTCAGTTGTTGACTTAACTGTTGAACTTAAAAAATCTGTTACTCTTGAACAAATCGACGCTGCTTTCAAGGCTGCTCACTCTGAGACACTTTGCTACCAACCAGATCCAATTGTTTCATCTGACGTTATCGGCACTACTTACGGTTCTGTATACGATGCTCATACAACTCAAATTCTTGATGTTGACGGTAAACAATTAGTTAAAGTAATGTCTTGGTATGACAACGAAAACAGCTATGTTTCGCAACTTGTTCGTACTCTTAAAAAACTTGCACTTTTAACTAAATAAGTTAAGTCCGAGTTTATTCAATACAATACATTTTTAAAAAGGCGAGCACAACTCGCCTTTTTTTAAACAATAAAGGAGGTAATTTTTATGCAAGAACAGAATTGGTCAATCTTTTTTTTAAGCGAAAAACAGAAACCATATTTTTATAAACTTCAAGAAATACTAGATAAAGACTATCTAAATTTAGAAATTACTCCTTTAAAATCAGATATTTACGCTGCGTTTAGTACCCCTTTAAAAGACATTAAAGTAGTGATTATTGGCCAAGACCCTTACCCTCAAAAAGGAGTTGCAGACGGTCTTGCGTTTTCTGCAAATGGCCCAAAAATTCCACTTTCTTTAAGAAATATTTTTAAGGAAATTGAGTTTGAATATGGTTATAAAAATATCTCTCCAAACCTTACTTATTTAGCCCAACAAGGCGTTTTTCTACTTAATACATTTTTAACAACTAAAGTTGGAGAACCACTTTTTCACAAAAATATTGGTTGGGATATTTTTACTAAAAATGCAATTTCTTATTTAAACGAATATAGAAAAAAAATAGTTTTTATGTTGTTTGGTGAGTTTGCTAAAGCCAATTTTTTAAGTCTAATTGACCAAGAAAAGCATTTGGTTTTGCAAACTAGTCATCCTAGTTTCTTTTCTTTCAGTAAAGGTTTTTATGGCTCAAATGTTTTTAAAAAAGCGAATGAGTATTTAAAGAAAAATAACTTACCTGAAATCAATTGGTTACAGCAATGAATGAGTTAACTGAATTTCTTGAAGAATTAAAAAGTAAAGGCTATTCTGAAAACTCAGAGATAGCCTACAAAAAAGATTTGGAAGATTTTTTATTTTACTTGCAAGCAAATAAACTTGCCGAAACTTTTTCAGATGTTTCCAATGAACGCATTTTTAGATACTTTATTTCTCATCTTGCTGACATTGAAAAAACTCCGAAAACTATCGCTAGAAAAATTTCTGCACTTAAGTCATTCTACAGATTTTTACACGAAAGCGGTAGGATCACGACAAATATCGCAAAAAACATTAAACCGCCAAAAGTTCCCAAAAAACTGCCAAAAATTTTAACTAAAGAAGAGGTTTCTGCTTTGTTTCAAGTAATAGATCAAACCAAACCACTTGGCGTTAGAAACGCTATTTTACTTAGATTACTTTTTGAAACTGGTTTGCGTGTTTCTGAGTTGATAAATATTTCTGTTCAAGACCTGGATTTTGCACAGCTCCAAATTAAAATTACCGGCAAAGGAAACAAAGAAAGACTAATCTTTTTATCTGAAGAGCTAGCTGCTGACATTAAAACTTATCTTGCATATACCAGACCAGTTTTACAAAACAAAGGCAATATCATTGAAACCAAACACGTTTTTATTAACTATAAAGGAGGAGAACTCACTGCTCGTGGTGTCAGAAAAATTCTAAATACCTTGGTTGACAAAGCAGGTGAAACTTTTAATGTCCACCCCCACTTGCTTAGACACACTTTTGCTACCATTATGCTTGAAAATGGCGCAGATATTAGAACTGTGCAAGAACTTTTAGGACACAAAAATGTTAAAACCACCGAAATTTACACAGCGGTTTCAGACAAACTAGTCTTTGAACAATTTCAAAAAGCTAACGCCAGAAAGGAGGGTAAAATATGCGAAGATTCGAAGTCGTAACTGAATATGAAAACCAAAATATCGAAATACCTGTTCGGGCAACTAAGGCTTCTGCTGGGTATGATTTTGCCGTGGCTAAAGACACTATAATTAAAGCTGGTGAAATCAAAAAAGTACCAACTGGCATCAAAGCCTGTTTTCCTAAAGATGAGTTTCTGATGTTAGTTGCGCGTTCTTCACTGCCAATTAAAAAAACTTTAATGTTGCCAAATGGTGTTGGAATAATTGACGCAGACTACTACGGCAACGAAATTAACGAAGGCCACATCTTAGTCCTTCTTTACAACTTTGGTAAAGCCGATATTTTACTAAAAAAAGGTGAAAAAATCGCCCAAGGTATTTTTATTAACTACAAAAAAACTAAAGAAAAAACTAACTTTAAACTAAGAACTGGAGGCTTTGGTTCGTCCGACAGTTAGTCTAAAGCCTTTATGCTTTTATATAATATATAATTATAAAGTGAGGTTTAAACCATGGAAATTAAAAAATTAGCCGATTATATAGCACCTGTCAAAGATTTTCCAAAGCCAGGAATTGACTTTAAAGACATCACTCCTTTAATGCAAAATGGTGATGCTTTTGCAACCGCTATTGAAAAAATGTATGAGTTTGCCAAAGCCAACGGCGCCACTATAATTTGCGGACCTGAGGCCAGAGGTTTTATTTTTGGTTGCCCTGTTGCCTATAAGTTAAATATTGGGTTTGTCCCAGTTAGAAAACCAGGAAAACTACCAAGAAAAACTCTAGACATGGCCTACTCACTGGAATACGGCACTAATACCTTGTCAATTCATGCAGACGCCATTAAACCAGGCGACAAAGTGGTAATAGTTGACGATCTTTTGGCGACTGGTGGCACCGTTAAATGCACAATTGACATGATTGAAAAACTAGGTGGCAAAGTAGTTGGCTGCTGCTTCTTAATTGAACTTAAAGACTTAAAAGGCCGTGAACTTCTTAAAAACTACAAAACTTTTACTTTACTTGAATACTAATAAATAATTTTTTTAAAATGATTGAAACAAAGTTCGCTGAACTATATCAAAACTTAATTAACACGATTGATACATACATAAAAAACCCAGACAGTTTAAAGTTAATTGAAAGGGCTTTTTTAGTCGGCGAAAAATATCATGACAATCAGTTTAGAAAAAACGGAGATCCGTATTTTACGCATCCAATTGCAGTCACTCAGATTTTAGCAGACATGCACGCAGGTCCAGAGACTTTAGCCGCAGGTTTGCTTCACGACACGCTTGAAGACACAGACTTGCCAAAGGCGGAACTCAGCCAAATGTTTGGAACAGAAATTGCTAATCTTGTTGAAGGTGTGACTAAAATCTCTAAAGTTGAGTTTAAAACCGACACCACTCAAGTTGAGTATCAGCAAAAAATGCTAATCGCAATGGCCACAGACATCAGAGTAGTTATCATAAAAATCGCCGATCGCCTGCACAACATGCGCACACTTAAGTTTCAAAAACCAGACCGACAGGCTGCAATTGCTAAAGAAACCCTAGATATCTACGCCCCACTCGCCCATCGCCTTGGTATGTTTAGAATTAAAGCAGAACTTGAAGACATAGCACTGAAATACACCGACAACGACACATATAAGTACATCTCATCGCTTCTTAACAACACCAAAGATCAACGCGAAAAGGAAATAAATCAAATAATAGCTGCGACTACCGAAGTTTTAACTAAAAACACCGACATCAAGTTTGAAATTAAAGGCCGCATTAAAAATATCTACAGTATTTATAAAAAACTAGTTATCTTAAAAAAAGACTTTGAAGATATCTACGACCTTTTGGCGGTTCGTATAATTGTTCCAACTGTTGCCGATTGTTATTCGGTTCTAGGTTTAATTCACGCGAACTTCACACCAATTCCAAAGCGCTTTAAAGACTACATTGCTATGCCTAAACCCAACTTATATCAGTCTCTACACACAACGGTGCTTTTTTCAATGGGTCAACTTTTTGAAGTGCAAATTAGAACTTTTGAAATGGACGAGGTTGCAGAACTGGGTATTGCTGCTCATTGGGCATACAAAGAAAACAAAGTCTATTCAAAAGAACGCGAACAATTTGAGTTAGCCGAAAAACTTAAATGGTACGCGGATCTACTTAAAATTTCAAAAGACTCAGATGAAACTAAAAAAGAAGCCGCTGAGTTCGTTGAAAACATCAAACAAGACATTTTAAACGCCAATGTCTACGTCTTTACTCCAGACCGCAAGGTAATTGAACTGCCAAACGGCTCTACGCCAATTGACTTTGCCTACGCAATTCACACGCAAGTCGGCACTACTATGGTTGGGGCTACTATTAACAATAAAATGTCGCCAATTGACACTAAGTTAAAAACTGGCGACATTGTGTCTATTAAAACCGCGAAAAACGCAATTCCATCAATTGACTGGTTAAAAATTGCTAAATCTTCGCGTGCTAGAACCAAAATTAAGAACTTCTTAAACACCTATTACCGAGATGAACTAATAAAATCTGGCAAAGAAGAATTAGAACGAGAACTCGTTAAAGCCAAAATTACTGACTTTACGCTGGATATGGACTTTGTTGAAAAGAATTTTGAAAAGCAAAGTTTCCAAACTTTAGATGACTTTTACTTTGAAATTGGCAAGAACTTGCTTTCCCCAAAAACAGTAATTGCCAAAATTAATGGAACAGAACTAACTAAAGAAGGCGCCCTGGAAGCCCAACTTAAAAAAGCCGCCAGAGGTCTTGAAGCGGCTTCCAGCACTGGTGTAATTGTTGAAGGTTTAAACAAACCACAAGTTAAGTTAGCACTTTGCTGCAGTCCAGTTTACGATGATGAAATCAGAGGCTATGTTTCTAAAAACTCAGGTATAGTTGTTCATTTAAAAGATTGTGTGAACTTAAAAACTTTAGATCAAAACAGAGAAATCCAGGTGTTTTGGGGAAAATCACCAAACCGTCGGTTTGCTGCCTGGTTGAGATTAAAAGTCCAAAACACAACTACCATGATGTCTGAAATTGTGTCGCTTATCAACTCAACTTCTACCTCTATTGCTGAGTTTCAAACACTGCAAGCAAACTCTTTAACTCAAGTTTACAAAATTAAAATTGGTGTTAAAGACACCCATGAACTTAATTTAATAATTTTGAACTTAAAGAAACTAAGTGGAGTTTTTCAAGTTGAAAGGTTTGTTAAATAATGCGCGCACTAATTCAAAGGGTAAAATATGCTGAATGTGTCGTTGGAGGTCAGGTTATTTCTAAAATCAGCAAGGGTTTACTTATTTTTGTTGGTTTTTGCCTGACTGATACTAAAGAAAATGTTTCAAAAATGTGCAGTAAGTTAAAGAAACTACGCATTTTTGAAGACAGTTTTGGTAAAACTAATTTAAGTTTAAAAGATGTTGATGCTGAACTGATGGTAATTTCTCAATTCACTCTATATGCAGATGCAAACAACTCCAACAGACCTTCGTTTACAAACGCTCTTGACTTTAAGAAGGCTGAGAAACTTTATCTGGAAACGCTTAATTATTTAAGTCAAGATTTTAACACCCAAGCAGGTAGTTTTGGCGCAGATATGCAAATAACTTTGACAAACTCAGGTCCGTTTACTCTCTTGCTTGAAAACTAGAAAGGAAAAAATATGAATAAACCTAAAGGAACTTACGATTTATTTGGTGAGGCCGCGAAACTACACCAGGCTGTATTTTCGGTGTTAAAGAAAAACGCTGAGGCCATGGGCTGCGCTTTTTTAGAAACCCCTATTTTTGAAGACTCAAAACTTTTTCACCGAGCAAACGAAACTGCTGACATGGTCAAAAAAGAAACTTATGATTTCAAAGACAAAGGAGACCGCGCAATCACGCTTCGCCCTGAAATGACAGCCCCTGCTGCTCGTGCCTACATTGAAAATAAACTATATGCAACTAAACAAACGAAATACTACTATTTTGGTAAAGCCTATCGCTATGAACGCCCACAAAAAGGTCGTTTCCGCGAGTTTTTTCAGTTTGGAGTTGAAAACTTCACGCCAAAGTCAGTAGTTGCAGACACCGAAGTTTTTATATTGATTTCCCAAATTTTGTCGGACTTAAAAATTAAGAACTATAAAATTCATTTAAACTGTTTGGGTGGTGAGAAAACTAAAAAAACTTATGCTGATGCTCTAAAAGCGTATTTTTCTCCAAATTTATATAAACTTTGTACAGACTGTCAAACCAGAGTTCAAGAGAACACCTTAAGAGTACTTGACTGCAAGGTTTGTGCTAACTTTGATTTGTTTTTAAAAACCCCTAAAGTTTACGATATTTTGCCAGAAGATGAAAAAAAATACTTTGACCAAATAGTTCAAAACTTAAGTAAACTTAAAATTAACGCAGAAGTTAATCATAAGTTAGTCAGAGGAATTGACTACTACACTGGTCTTGTTTTTGAAGTTAAGGCTGAGTTTGCAGACCTTGGCAACGCTGCAACTATTTGTGGAGGCGGTAGATACGACAACTTAGTTGACGAACTAGGTGGTCCGCAAACCGGCGCTCTTGGTTTCGCGTTTGGTTTTGAAAGGCTTTTAGAAGTTGCTAGTTTATCTGGCTTTTTAGCCAAAGAAACTAGTCCTGATTTTTTTATTATCAATGCGTGTACAGATTCTTTTTTTGCCCTTAGCATCTTAAAAGAGTTAAGGTCTTTGGGCTACAGCACGCAAATTAGCTATGAAAATAAAAAAATCTCTGCATTGTTAAAGCAGGCTTATTTAACTAACCCTAAATATATTTTGACAATCGGTGAACATGAACGAGACACTCAAACTATTTTTTGTCAAAACGCTGAATCTAAAGAAACCGTTATCTTTGATTCAAACAAACTTGCTAAGTTTGCAAAGGAGCATATAAATGAAGGTAAAAACTAATCAAATTCAGGATAAACTAATTGGAAAATCACTTAGCGTCGCGGGTTGGGTTGCTAAAAAACGTAATTTAGGTGGCCTAATTTTCGTTGACCTTCGCGACCGCTATGGTTTGCTTCAATTGATTGTCAGACCAGAAAATCCAATTTACGAAGTTGCAGAAACCCTTAGAAATGAGTTTGTAATTGAAGCAACTGGCACTTTAGCCCTTCGTGAATCTGAAAACAAAAATCTGGATACTGGACGCTTTGAACTTGAAGTTAATACTTTAAAAATCTTGAGTACTGCCAAAACCCCACCGCTAATCGTGGCAGATAAAACCGACGCTCTGGAAGACGTGCGTTTAAAATACCGATATCTTGACCTGCGGAGACCTGTGCAAAAATCATACATTTTAAAAAGAGCAGAAATCGTGCGCTCGGTTAGAAAATCCTTAGAGGCCATGGATTTTGTGGAAATCGACACGCCAATTTTAGCTAAATCTACCCCAGAAGGAGCACGAGACTATTTAGTGCCAAGTAGACTTTATCACGGTCAGTTTTTTGCGCTTCCTCAGTCTCCGCAAATCTATAAACAACTTTTAATGGTTGCAGGTTTTGAAAAATACTATCAAATTGCTAAGTGTTTCCGTGATGAGGACTTACGTGCAGACCGTCAACCTGAGTTTACCCAAATTGACATTGAGGCTTCTTTTGTTGACGAAAAGCAAATCATGCAAATGGTTGAAAAGATGTTTAAAAAACTCTTTAAAGATGTACTTAACTTTGATTTACCACGCAAATTCCCAGTTCTAAAGTTTAAAGATGCAATTGCTAAGTATGGTTCAGATAAACCAGACTTAAGATACGACTTAGAAATTACTGACTTTGCTTGGCTAAAAACTTCTGGCTCTGCTTTTATTAACTCGTTTAAATCAATTCGCGGTATTCGTTTTCAAGCAAATGATAAGTTTACACGCAAAGTTTTGGATGAACTTAGCGCTTTAGCCTTAAAAAACTCACTTGCAAAAACTGCATTTTTAAAGGCAGCTGACGGCAAAGTAAGTGGGTCTTTAGCAAAAGAACTAACAGATAAAGAAATTGAAAAACTAAATCTACAACCAGGTGAAATTATTTTCCTTGGACTTGGAGAATACGAAAAAGTTTCAAAGGGTTTAGGTGCAGTTCGTGTGCAAATCGCTAATTTACTTGAGTTAGTTAAACCAAATGACTTTAAAGTTCTTTGGGTCACAGACTTTCCTTTATTTGAAGTTAATCCTGAGACCAAAGCTCTTGAGTCAATGCACCACGCTTTTACTCAGCCTAAAAACCCTGAGATGCTTAAGAAAAACCCTAAAAAATGTTTAGCCAGACATTATGACCTAGTGCTAAATGGATACGAACTTGGCTCTGGCTCAATTCGAGTACATGACTCTAATCTACAGGCTGAAATCTTTAAAACAATAGGTCTTAGCGACGAAGACATCAAACAAAAGTTTGGTTTTTTAATTGAGGCTTTCCAATATGGAACTCCTCCGCACGGTGGAATTGGTCTTGGTCTAGATAGGATTGTCATGATTATGTGCAATACCACAAATATCAAAGACATTGTGGCTTTCCCTAAAACTCAGTCTGCTCGTGACTTAATGAACGATTCGCCAAATTCAGTTTGGGACACGCAACTAGAAGAACTTGGAATTGCTGTTAAGGAGCAAGAATAATGAAGCGAGAAAACTTTATTTCTTGGGATGAGTATTTTATGGGGATTGCCAAACTTTCGGCAAAACGCTCAAAAGACCCCAATACCCAAGTTGGCGCTTGCATAGTTAATGCAGATAAACGAATTGTTGGAATTGGCTACAATGGATTTCCGCGTGGAATTTCTGATGATAATTTTCCGTGGGAACGCTCAGGTTCTTATGAAAACACTAAGTATCCTTATGTTGTGCACGCCGAGATGAATGCAATTTTTAACTCAATTACCGCAGTTAAAGACTGCGTAGTTTATGTTAACTACTTTCCGTGCTCTGAGTGCATGAAGCATTTGGTTCAAGCCGGAATTAAAAAAGTAATTTACGAACAGATGTATATGCCGGACTCTCCACAAACCGCTGCTTCTAAGAAAATGGCAGAGGCAGTTGGCATTGAAGTTCAACATTTTGTGTTAAATGAAGAAAAGTAAGATACTTAGCAACTTAACCATTCCTTTAGTTTCACTTAGTTTTTTGTTAAGTGTTGTGACTTTTGACTTAATTTCTAAAGCCTTAGTTGCAGCTAACTTACCACTTGGTGAAAGCAAAATTATCATTCCTTATTTACTTGAGTTTTCGCACATCAAAAACAGAGGTGCTGCCTACGGTTCATTTAGTCAAAGCAGAGTTTTTTTAGTGATAATTACTCTACTTGGCTTAGCTACTTTACTGTTTGCTCAGGCTTATTTTATTTACAAAAAAAATAAAATAATGGCCGCCTTTATCTTGCCGATGCTCACAGGTGGAGCACTTGGCAATGCGTTCGAACGTATTTTTTTGCCAGAAGGAGTTACTGACTTTATAGTTTTTCCCTTCATTCAAGGCAAACTGGCGTTTAACTGTAATGTCGCCGATATTTTTATTAGTATTGGTTTTTTAGCGTTAGTTGTTTATTTAATTGTTTATTCAGTTAAAAAAGCAAAAGCTAACCCAAATAAAAATTATAAAAAACTAATTAAAAACACCAACAAAGTAAATGAAAGTAAAGACACTGGCTATCTTTTGACTGGTAGCGTTGAGCAAAGCGATGTTTTACTTACAAAAATTAGTGAGACAAACAAGAGAGCAGAAGCACTTTTAAAACATTTTGACCCTAAAACTAAGCACACTATTTTTATAGACTTAGACGGTACGCTGCTTGAAAAACGTTCAGATTACTCTGAATTTACGAAAAAGACTTTGCACAAAGTTGAAAAAAACGGACATACAGTGATTTTAGCATCAGGTAGACCAAAGGTTGGTGTTGACTATATTTATAAAAACTTAGCGCTTAAGTCAAAATATATAATCGCTGACAACGGGGCTACTTTAATTGATATGCATACAGGAAAAACTGTGTTTAGAAACTACATTAAGCCTGAACTGTTTTTGAGTTTAGTTGATAGAAATGCAAATATAGTTGAAAGTTATTTATTTAATGTTGACAATTTATGTTATGTCTACAACTATGACGACCGACTGGCAAGATTTTCTTTTTTTGCTGGTCAATCTGAGGTTAAAATTATTGAAATTACCAAGGAAGTCAGTGGTTCTTTACCAGATTTTCCAGGAGCACTGGTGCTTTTAAAGCCAGACACTGCCAAGATTTTTGAAGAAAACATTTCCAAAAACTTTGCTAGCCTTGGATTTAGATATTACTTTGATGTTTTTACAGAAAACGGTAATTTCCCACTTTATGAAGTTCACATCAAAGGACAAAGCAAAGCAATTTCAATATCGGAACTCGCAAAATTAAAAGATGTTGATTTAAACCATTCGATTGCTTTTGGCGACAATGTTAACGATGTTGAGATGCTTGAATTAGTAAAATATGGCGTTGCTATGCGAAATAGTCGCGAAGTGCTGTACCCGCACGCCAAGTTATTTACTGAGCACACTAACAAAGAAGACGGAGTTGCTAAGTGCTTAGCTGATGTCTTTAAATTAACTTAAAAAAATTTGAAACTAACAAAATTAGATTAGAATTAACTAATCGGTGAGGATAAAAATGAAAAAAATTAGTCAAAATAAATTATATTTATATTTTAGTATTTTAGTCATTATAGTTGCTATTTTGGCAATTATTTTAGGAACAGTTTTTGGCATAAAAAGTAAAAATGCCCGTACTGTCAGTCATGTTGAAATTACTTTTCACTCAAAAACAGGAAAAGAAATAGCTAAAAGAAAGTTCAAATTAGATGAAAAAATTAGTGTATCTTTTTCAAACAAAGAACTTGAACTTGCGAAAAATGAAGAATTTCTTGGTTGGTCAAATATCCAAAATAGCAAAACATATATAACTGAGCTTAAAGCCAAAAAAATACACTAAACTGTATCCAGTTTTTAAAAGCAATGAAGAAAATTCTTTAGTCAGCTACAAGGTAGTTCATTTACTTGAAAAGCAAGGAAAAGAAAGTTCACTTGACAATACTTACGAAAAAATTGAAGAAATCAAAACTAACCAAAATGTCAAAGATGATGCTGTTTACCAAGATTATACTAACCTTGACACTCAACTTTATGAAAAAGACACTACTCATCCTGACAATAAATTAACAGCAAAACTTACCGCAGGCGACAACACAACAGAGGTTCGCCAATACTATAAATTAAAAGAAGTCACAGTTAATTTTAAGAAAAGCGAAGGTATTGCTGCCTTAACTTTTGAAACACTAAAAGTTAAAAAAACCAGAAGTATCACTTTACCTAACTACACCCTTAAAGACACTCACAATTTCCTTGGTTGGGCTTATGCTCCAGATGGTGCTGTGCAAACTGAGTTTGTTGCCGCAAAAGACATAGAAAGTCTAGAATTACATGCTAGAACTGAATATCAAGACAGAGAAATCACATACACTGTAAAAAAAGAGAATACTGATGGTACTTTTGTGGAAAAAATGATAAGTAAGAGCGGCAAAATTGCATCTACTCACACAGTTGAGTACGCGAACCCTGACGCATCTGTTTATCAAAAACCCATTTTTAGTGTTGAAAAATTTACAGTTAATGCAGATAAAACTCAAAATAAATTAACTGTTACTATACTTAGAAGAGTTTACAAAATTACCTTTGAAGTTAAAAACCATATGATTTCTTTTGCTGAAAGAACAATCAGACATGGTGCTGCAATTGGTGAGATTGATGAAAGTCAGTTTGCGGCTTCAGGACTTGGTATTAGAAAAGCAGAACTAGATGGTCAAGAAAAAACTAAGAAAGTAATTGAAAATTACTTAGTTCAAAAAAATCATAAAGTAACTCTTTATATTGGCAAACCTACTAAGAAGTTTGGCGCATACCCGCAAACTAAAGTTGACAATCCTGCCGGCATTCAAAAATCAAAAGATGAAATACACGAACTTAAGTTTAACTCAAAAGGCAAAGATCACACTATGCAGTTTACTCGTAGTTACTGGCAAGACAAAGATGGTAATCAATACGAAAAATACAACAATCAATACTTTAAAATAGAACCTGTTGATTTTGTGAAAATTCCTAAACTAAATACTTGGTTTACCGAAAAAATCATAGACTTTTCACCGTTCAACATTTATTACAGTGGTTATTCTGACAACGCAAAACCAGAGCATTCTATTTTTAAAGCAATGGTTCAAGATATTGGAAAAGTACTTGACGGAGAAGTTTATATGCCAACTTATGATACTGGTGATTTTCAAGTTAAACCTGCTTTCGATGCCCGTTTATATTCTGAGTTAAAAAAAGAATCTACTGATTATGCGAAAGCAATTTTGGGTAGTTATTCTGGTCAAAGTATTGGCAAATATCGTGGTGTTGACTTAAGTAATTTTTTTGAATCTGGTTATGTTGCGCCTTATTACAACAGTAGCAACCATCAGAACTGGTGGCTTGGTACACAGTATCCTAACTCTAACCCGAACGCACGCAACATCAACTCCAACGGCAACCTGAACTGGAACAACGTGAACAACGTTTTCGGTGTAGTAGTTTGCATTAGGTAGTCTCTTTACCGCTTGCCGCAGGTCCTCTCTTTTATTTTCATTTTAGAGATTTTCCCACTGCGTGGCTTTCTCACATAGAATAATCCGTTAATTTGGGCAATCAGCTTTTTGAAAACCGAAAGGTTTTCAAAAAGCCATCTTCCGATTTTTAGAGTACTCATTAGCAGTTTAAGTTAATTCTAGTTAGGGGGTACTTCGCTGCGCTTCGCTGTTGCGAAGCGCAGCGAAGTCGAATTTTAAAATGTGGATAACTTTTTAAAAAAAGAAGGAGAAAAATGAACAACAGTAAACTAAATCAAGATAAAGATGAATTTGACTTAGCCGATGAATTAACTGAAATAATTAAATCGGAAAATACCGCTCAATTAGGCGATAAAGCAATAAATGAAATTAATGCAAACATTTCTTTTGACTACCACAATACCAGACGTGCTAAGTTTTTAGGTGAGCGCTTAATTTATGCAAACCACAAAGCACTTAATTTCCATTCTTTTGACTACAAAGGCTACGATGGCACAATTTATAGACTTGAGCGCAACTTAAGAGCAATAGTGTCAGCGTTGATTTTTGAACCTCTGGCAGTCTCTCCAACTAATTTATATGCCCTTACTAAGTATGAACTTAGTCAAATTGGTAAGTTTGTTCACAAAAATATTCAAATCAACACAATCCCCGCAATAACTCCGCTAATTTACTCTCTATTTAAAAGAGATACTGACCGTTTAATGCCTGTATTTGCAATGCCTTTCATCTTGCCTTCTCCAATTAAAGGCAAAATGAATGAATACATTTTGCTTGTTCCTATCCTTGCCTATGACCTGGCGATTGTCAATCTATACTCTGCATTCATTTCAGATACAAAACAAATTAACTTAATTAAACAAAAACTCATCAAACTATCACTTACTTTTCAAAACTTTAAGTTGCTTGTAACTGATTTTGAAAAAAGTGTACTTGACCTCAATAAAGAATCTGGTATTACCGTGTACACTCCAAAAAACTTTAATACCGCCAAATTAGAACTTTTGCAAATTAAGGACACAAAAATTGAAACAATTTTTAGGCAAAAACAAGAACTACAACTGTTTTTCCAACAGTTCATGCCAATATTTAGCAAAACTCTTTCGCAAACCAATTTTAAAAATTTTCTGCCATTGATTTCGTTGACTTTCAACGAAATCAATGAAATCAAAAGAACTGGTAAGTTCTTCTCTATTTTTGAAACTTGGGAAGCACTTAAACACACAAAAATGTTTTCAGCAGGCAACTACTTTGTAATGGAACATATAGACAAAAGACTATACGAAGTTGCTATTCTTAAAAACACAGAACTCCCTTGTTTTGCCTACATACTAAAATCTGAGTTTTCTTTTACACCAAAGGCAAAACAAACAAAGAAAGCATAAAAAAATATGAATCAAGACAACAACAGCAAAAACCCAAAAACCAACAAAGAATTATTCCAAGAAACATACGCAAATGTCTTAGACAGTGATAACTCACCTAACGAAGAGTTTCCAACTCAAACTCACGAAGAAGTTCTTTCTTTATTTGAGTTTTCAAATCCAAAACTGGAAGTTTTGGAAAATGCAAAACAACTGTTTAGACAGTTTAAAATGTACTATCACAAAAAAGACAAAAACACGAGAAGTTCACTGCTTGCAGAGACACGGCGTGAACTGCTTCTTTTAATAAAACAAATTACTCTAGCAAATGCTGTCAACTTATATTCAAGGCCTAAAAAAAGACGTAGTTATCAAGAAAACGCCCTTGAGATTCTAATGGTTCAAGAAGTAACTTTTGGAATTTACCTAGAAGAAAACGCCCTTAGTCCACATGAGTTTTCAGTACTTTCAACCATACATCTAAAAACTCTAAACTCACTTAAAGGTTGGATAATTTCTGACGACGACAGATACCTTAAATACATTTCAAAAAAATAAGCAAAAAAATGGCTCGGATGTGTTAAGAAAGTCAATGCCTTATTACAACAGTAGCAACCATCAGAACTGGTGGCTTGGTACACAGTATCCTAACTCTAACCCGAACGCACGCAACATCAACTCCAACGGCAACCTGAACTGGAACAACGTGAACAACGTTTTCGGTGTAGTAGTTTGCATTAGGTAGTCTCTTTACCGCTTGCCGCAGGTCCTCTCTTTTATTTTCATTTTAGAGATTTTCCCACTGCGTGGCTTTCTCACATAAATCTTTTTAACCAAAAGCTTAATTCCCCCTTTCAATAATTTTTTTATTTAAGATGTAGGTCAAAAAACTTACATAAAGCAAACTTAAGGAAATCCTTATCTTGCATTTACTAAAGCTTTTTAAACCTAAAAGCTTAATCCAGAGCCACAGCACACGCTGTTAAATAAAGCAAATGAAAACTACAATACACCGCTAAACTAATTTTTAGTTTAAACCTGTGTTGTGTTGCTTTAGTTGGTTTTTTTATTTAAGTTTTTTGCCTTCAAACTATTTAAAAAACTTAAAATTACAAACAAAATAAAGGCTGTTTTTTAAAAGCAGCCTTTATTTTGTTTAAAAGAAACCAAGACAATGAGGTTAAAAAAATGGCTAAACTAACCAAAAAAGACCAAGCGCTAAAACAAAAAAACCAAAACACGTTAATTTCGTTTGGCGAAATATTTTCAGTGCTTAATTTGCATAAAGCAACACTTGCTTGCCTTCGTGGCAAACAAGACAAAAAGCCCGTTGCTGTCAGCATTTTTAAAATATCTGATTTTATCATGGAAATTCACAAAAAGGTGCTGAGCGGTAAATACGAAATGCTTGCTTACAAAATTTTTTATATTTATGACCCTAAGTTCAGAATGATATCCGCGCCAACTTTTGCAGACAGGGTCGTGCAAATGGCGCTTTGCACTAATTTAGTTTATCGGCTAATTGCAGATAAACTAAATCCAGCGGCCTGTGCTTGTATTATCGGCAAAGGTACAGATTACGCCAGAGACATTGTTAAAAACTACTATTTAAAACACACCTCTAAAGAACTTAAAAACAAATATTATTTAAAACTAGACATCGCTAAGTTTTACGACAATATCGCACACACTTTAGTTTTAAATGCAACTAAAGAAATTCTAAAAGACCATCCAGAGAGTCTTGAAATTATTAAAACAATTTTAGGCTCTTACAATAAAGAAAAACAAATTAAACAAGAAAATGAGTTTAGAGAAAAAAAGAAGCTGCCCAAAATTGACCTCACTACTTTTCTTTTAGATAATATCCCGCTAAAAGAAAAAGGTTTGCCACTTGGCAATCAGGTTTCACAACTTTTGGCAAACCTAATATTAACTCCGCTTGATAACTTCATTAAACAAACTTTAAGAGTAAAACATTATGTCCGTTATATGGATGATTTACTAATTTTTGGTGAAACTAAAGATAAGTTAAACTCTCATTTAAAACGATTAAATGAGTTTATTAAAACTCTTAATTTGAATTTTAATCAAAAAACTAGACTGGCACCAATGGCAAACGGAGTTTCTTATCTTGGCTACACTTATTTTATCGCCAGACGAAAGTCTGATAATAAACCCATTTTTAAAATTAAACTTAGACGTTCAACTGTGCTAAGAGCGAAAAAGGAAATAGCTAAAGAAATTCTGCTTTTTAAAGCAGGTAAAACAGATTATCTGCATGCTTACTCTGTTTTTAACGCATATAGGTCAATCTTGAAAAAAGAACTAAACACGCACACTTCAATCAAAGGACTTTACTTACTTAAGTCAATAGTTGAAAAACTAAGGAGAAAAGAAAACCAAGAAAAAGAACTAGAGACACTAAAAATATTTATTTAGACTACTCGTCGTCTTCTTTTTCAAGCAAATACTTAAAATAACTAAACCCTGTATTTTCTTTTCCTACAAAGTCTGCAATTCTGTCAATATCACCAAACACAAACAACTTAGTCTTTGTTCTTGAAAAAGCAGTGTAGACTAAATTTTTATTAAGCATTCTGTAAGAATTCTTATCTGCATAAAAAACAACATACTTAAACTCAGAACCTTGTGCTTTGTGTACAGTCAAGGCGTAGGCAAGTTCAAGTTCAGAAATATTTTCTTTTGTGTACTCACAAACTTGGCCATTTTGAAACTCAACTGTAACCTTGTCTTTAACAATTTTTCTAATAATTCCAATTTCTCCATTTAGTACTTTGGTTTCTTTGCTGTTAAAAACTTGAATAACTTTGTCGCCAACATAAAAATCATAAACACTACTGCTAACTGAGTTTTCTTTATTTTTGATAAAAATACTTTGGATAAACTTATTTAGGTCAATTACTCCTCTTTCTGGATTTTTAATTGCTAGTAAAATTTGAAAATCGACATAAAAACTATTTGTCTGTTGATTGAGTTTGCGTATCAGCAAACTCAATTTAAGAAGAAAATTTTTATACGAAAGATACCTAATAACTGTCGATTCATACCTGTAGTTAAGGCAATCTCTATTGCCAATTAACACTCGGTTAAGCAACTTAGGCAAATCAGTGTTGATTTGTCTATGGTTGTATTTAAGATAATGCGTCGGAAAAATCCTTGAAGAAACGCAATCTTTAAAAAAGGAACCCGGCAAAATGCTTGTTAGTTGATTGGAATCTCCTATAAAAACAAAATGACAGTTTTCAGGAAAACTATTTAGCATAACCCAGACTAACGCATCTTCCAACATAGTGCTTTCATCTACCAAAACCACTTTAGTATTTTTAAACTTATCTTTAAAGTTAAAAGAAAAACTGTAGTAATTGTTTAAATCAATTACACTACTTTTTGCACACCAACCCAGCGCTGAGTGCACTGTAGATGAAAAGACTTTTAAGTCTGTGCTAAGTCTAGCACTGGCTTTGCCAGTAGGTGTTAAAACCACAACCTTTTCACTATATTTCTCATTATTTAACATATTTGAAAAGGTTTTATAAAGCAGTTTTAACATATATGACTTACCACTGCCAGCAGGTCCTGTAATAAAACTTATTTTGCGGTTCAAAGCATTCTCAAAACACTTTTGAAAATCACCCTTTGTATTATCAATCACAACATCTTGGATAAACTTATCCTCTTCCTTATTTCTTCTTTTTAACTCTTTTACTAACAATTCGGTTTGATGGTAATACCAAGAATGGATGAAAAACTCACCCACTCCTTTAATCTTTAATTCTCTAGCTTCTTTTGATTTTAACATTTCAACTAAAACAGTCCTTACTTGCAAAACATCTTGAAAATCACTGTAAACCGCTTTAAGTAAATCAAAACACGACCTAAACAACTCACGACTTAGAATCAAAGCGCTGTTGTTGATTCCATGCTTAAAACAAAAATCTAAACAAGCCTTAACTCTGACTTTTGAGTTACTCAAAAAACCTATAAACTTAGCAATTTGGTCGATATCTAAAAAACTTAAATCCAAGTTTAATTTCAAAAGCAAATAAGGATTTTCTTTAAATTTTGCGTGGTTTGAATAAACCCACGCACATATTTCTTTAATTTGCAAACTAGACAAATTACTTTTTTGTCTTAAAAATAATTCCAACTCTTGAACAAAAACCTTCCTTTCAGAAATTTCAAAAACGACACTTTTTTCTTTCCTCTCAGCATCAACGCCATCATCTATTTTTTTAAAACCATGGATAATTTGACTTTTATTCACATAACCAACGCCAGACACTATCACCGTATAATTTTCACCCACTTGCATATCTCCATACTTACTGTATTTCTTTGAGTTAATCAAATATTTTTCAAAAACCCCATTAAAAACACCAAAGACAAAATAAAAGTCTTTAGTCGGGTGTTTTTTTATTTTGTTAATTTTGATAATCTTTTGAATTCTTTGCAATGTTTAAACCTATACTTTCTAACTTATTGCTACAAATTATAAACAATACTATTTCTACTACCTAACTTTCTTAACTTACTTACAACTGAAACCAAGACACAAAATAAAACTAATTTTAATTTATTTGCATTTTTAAACCACATATTATATACTTTAACAAGTGTTTGGGCAGGTAGCGAAGTGGCTAAACGCGGCAGACTGTAAATCTGTTACCTCCGGTTTCGGCGGTTCGAATCCGTCCCTGCCCACCATCTTTTATATATTGTTTTAAAAAAATATTTTTACAAATACTTGTTGAAATATTTTTTTATTTAATATATAATTATTTAAGTGTGCCAAAAGGCAACAAATCTTTGAAAACTAAATATGAAAATGATATACACCAATTCTTTTAAAGAATAAAACTAATTAGAGTCAATTTAAACTCTTAAACAATCAATGGAGAGTTTGATCCTGGCTCAGGATTAACGCTGGCGGTACGTCTA
>CAUTMU010000010.1:0-22264 GCA_963539535.1 uncultured Acholeplasmataceae bacterium
GACCTTTTCCTAGCCTTTCTATAAACTCAGGTTCAAGACCAAAAGTGTCTTTAATAAATGCGCAGGCAGTTTTTTCAGGATCAAATAAAAAAGTCTTATTTTTGACTGATTTTATTAACTTAGAAATTGCTTGCCCGCGGTGCGAAATTTTATTTTTTTCGCTTAAAGAAAACTCACAAAAAGCACGCTTAGAACCGCGTGGCCAAAAAATGTTGTCATATAAAAAAGTATTTTTTACAAACTCAGTACGCGGTTTGACCTCGCCTTTAATTTCACCATCAAAATACTTAGCCTCACCGTTAAAATAAAGACAAAGCACTACTTTAAACAAGGCTTTTTTACTCAAACCCGCAAGTTTTTTAAATAAATTTTTTCCTTGGTCTTGAAAAATTTCTAATTCTTTTCTTTTAGTTTCAACACCAGGGTATCCTTTTAAGGCTTCTATTTCCAGTCCTGAGTCGTCGGCAATTGTTGGTAAATGATACTTATTGAAAAAATAACGCGCTTTGATTAACGCGTTTTCTTGAAAAGTTTTTCCGGATTCTTCAATTTTAGTTTGGTCGTCTAAATCTGTTAAAAAAATTATTTCAAAATTAGTATCAGAAAAATACGCTTTAATTTCTTTAACTTTATTTAAATTATGACTTGCAAAAAGCAGTTTAGTCATTTAAGATTTCTTGGAATTTACTAATTTTGTTTTGCTCACAAAGCACTATTACTACGTCGTTTTTCGCTAAAACTTCATTTTTAGAAGGCATTTTAGTCACACCTGCTCTGCGAATTAGGACTATGTTTACAGAGTAAGTTTCGGGAAACTGTAGTTCTCTTAAAGTCATTCCATCAAAGCGGTTAGTATTGACAATCACTTCGTAAACTCCGTAGTTTTGGTCAAGTGCGTAGTGTTCAAGCACGTTTTGCCAAATGATTTTGCGAACAGTTTGTTTACTTGCGATGTTATCGGGATAAATAGTCACAGAGGCTCCAAGCATTTTGGCAATTCGCTCTTGATATTCATTGGTAACCTGACAAATTATATTTGTCATTCCCAAATCTTTTAAGATAGTTACAATAATCATCGCAGTGTCAAAGTGAGTTGGAAACGAAACAACTGCCCAGTCAGCGTGTCCAAGTCCAAGGTCCTTGTATATGTCTGCGGTTGTCAAAACGCCAGTTGCCGCGTGTTCAACAAAAGGCTCAACCCTTAAAGTTTTTTCACTAGTTTGGTCAAGCGCAATAACGATATGTCCGTTTTCAGACAAGTCCTTGCAAATTGTTTGCCCGAAATTATCAAGGCCTACTACTAAGATAGTTTTTTTCACGATAAATACCTCAATTTGATTCTTTCAAAATAAATTAAAAAGACGGCTATATTATAACAAAGCCTAAGTTTATTTAGTATAATTAGTTGATATGTTTAAAGAAAAAAGAAGTTATTATATTTTAATCACATCAATAATTTTGGCAGTTACAATCGGCTTCAGTTTTATTAAAAGTCCAACTAATTATAACCTTTTAATTTGCTATATAGTTGCCAAGTCTATATTTGGAGTTAACTTAATTGCCACTACTATTGGGCTTTATTTTTATAAGTTTGAAAAAAATATGGACGATATTTTATATTCAGTGGCGGGATTTTTGATGTTAATTCCTTTTTATATCAATTTATTTGACCCAACTAAGACTTTTTCGTTAATTTTGGCAATCGCGTTTATTATAGTCGGTATTTCTTCTATCGCTATTGCTGTTCCTTTTTGTTTAACTACAACCTGGAAGGTCAGAGAAAAACAACTAATGAATACATATAAACAAGCAAAACCCCAAGTGGCTGAAAGTGATTTAATTGAACCTGAAGTTATTGAAACTACCAATATAGATTCAAATGTCGTTGAAAGCCAATCAAATGAAAGCGAAGTTATAGAAGTTGAAACTGAAGAACTAGAAACAAATGATACAGAAGCAGCACTAAAAGAGCCAGAAAACTCAGATGTCAAGGAGCGCTAATAATGGAAATTATTGAAAAGAAACCAGATGAATTAAAAGAAACTAAACCAAATACCGATCTTGCAGATCAATTTGGACCAGACTACGAAAAACAGTTTGAACCAGTTAAAAAAACTAAAGCACCACAACGCTATGAAGTTACTAAAAAAACTGTGCTTTGGGCAGTTTTAACTTTCTTACTTTATTTCTTTATGTTTGTTTTAGTTAGTGGAATTATGGCTATATTTCAAAAAGCCAATAAGGGCAAAAGCAACATCCTTTCTAAGGTAACTACTAAAGAAGAGAGTTTTTTTAAACAAATTAAACACTCCAAAACCAACATCGGGATTTATAAAATTAGCGATGTTAATAAAATTAAAGAACTTGAAAATAAATACAACTTAGTTTCTAAAACTTTTAGCGAATACACAACTTTTCAAAGCAAAGAAAGCAGCGTAGTTTACGCAAACCTAGTTGAACTTCAAAACTTGTATATCCATACACTTGCTGAAAAAGCAAAAATTAATGAAATTCTTAAAATTAAATCAGACAATACTAAAACACTTACTCCTGAGCAACAAACCACTTTAAATAATTTTGAACAAGCCAAAAAAGAAAACAAAATTTTGAATCACTTAGTTTTCTTTGATTTCGCAGAAACCGCTGGCTTTGGCATAACCTTGCCACAACTAATTTACGCCGATTCTCAAGACCGCAAAATTATTAGCACTTTTTCTAACATCAAAGACGTTAAATTAGATAAATACACAGTAGTTGTGCGCAAGCATCAAAAAAACATTCAAATTGAAGGATATAAAAAAGTAGAAGCACCAAGCGCTGAGTTTCCAGATATTTACATTAGTAAAACCTGCAGACTAATTGGTTTGACTTTCAAAATTCAAAAAGACCTGTATCCTGTGCTTTACTCAAGGATTCTTGCCAATGTTCCACTTGCGGGTGCAGATAGACGAGATGTTTACGAACGCGTGTATATTGATCAAAACATTCAAAAACTACCGTTTTTTTGTAAAAATACAAACTATGAACTAGAAACTGCATCCCTACTTAAACACGATGTATTTTTTGCCGAAAAAATAACTTCGCAAGTCAACGCTTTTGCTTTATTTAACTTCATCGGCATGGCAGTCGGATTTGCCGCTATTTTTGGACTAAACTTTGTATTTATTAAAAAAGACGCCCTTTCTTTAAATAAAAACTGGTTAGTTTTACTATTTGGAGTCGGTATCTCTTTCGGAGTTTCAATAGTCGGTGGATTTGTTGTGCAATCTATGCGCACAGGCATTGACGGGTTCTATGGATACGCGCTTTCCCGTGAATCTCTAAACCAACAAACCATAGAAACGGCGATGCGCGGGGAGTTTAAATGGTTCTTGATATTCACAGTCTGCATTTTTGGGCCAATTATTGAAGAACTAGTTTTCAGAAAAGCGATATTTTCACTGTTTAAAACCAACTGGCCAGGAGTTTTAGTTTCAACCTTAGTGTTTGGCGCAATTCACGTAGTCAACGAGCCTTCCTTTACTTTATTTGCTTACAACATTTTTGCGTATTTAGTAGGTGGCTTGGCCTTTTCTTTAGTCTACGTTTACTCAAAGCGAAATGTGGTAGTAACTTCTGTTCTTCATATTTTGCACAACACTATAGCGGTGCTCACACTGTTCCTTGCTTAAGATAATGCAGACAAAAAGAATTGTTAATTTTGTTTTAACTATTGTTGCCTTTATTTTATTTTTAGTTGGTTTTTTCTTTTTAATTGCTGACTTTCGCGTTAAGTTAGTCTATATTATTTTAATTTCGCTTTCAGGTGCTTTCTTTGGTATTACTATTATTTTGACTTTAGTTTTTAACACAATTGAGCAAAAAAACAGCGATAAAGCCCAAATTTATCTAGAACACGAACGCGAAATTTTTGACGCAGAAATTCAGACACCTTTGGTTGTAAAAAATTTAACTGTTCAACCTGGCACTTACATTTTTGCAGTCACTAAAGACCTTAAGTTTAAGTTAGTAAACTCCACTGACTTTAACATTGTTTATTTAATTTCACCTAGCCATTTTAGCGAAATTTCTTTTGCAGGAATTATCTTAACTATAAAAACTCAAAATAGTGTGAATACACTTAAACTAAACAAAAACATTGAAGAGATTAGAAACACAAAAAGTTTTAACGACTTTTTATATGTTTTGAGTCACTATAACTTAATTTAATTAGGAGATATATGGAAATTAAAAAGAAACACATTTTAATTGTTCTATTGATACTTTTGCTTGCCTTTATCCTCGCACTTTCCATTGCTTTACCGCTGCATTTTAAAAGCAAAGCAAATAATAAACCGAATCCAAATACTCAAACTCAGAGTCCGGTTTACCTAAAAGCAGTTTATGAAACCTTAGACAGTTCTGCTGACTTTGAAAAAGAAATTAAACTTGGCGATTTTAAAGTAGGTACTGAACTGAAAATTACCCACCCAGAAATTGAGATTAAATTAAAGAGTTTAGTTTCTGAAAACCACGAAACTAAACCAGATTTAGCAAAGTCAACGCAAAGTTTGAAGGTACAGTCTGGCTCAGAAAAGCAATATTTTTTACTTTACTTTAAAGCCAAAACTTATCGCATTACCTTCGATTTTACAGAAAGCGGAATTGACCAATCTACTGTTTCAGATATCTTAAAACAACCGATTAACTTAAAGTACACAAACAAAATACCCGCAGAAATTAAAACAGCATTGTTTGCAGTTAAAATGCAAGACAGCGAAACACACAAGTTCACACTTTCTCACTTTGTACTTGAAAACGGCAAGATTTTAGACTTTGAAAAAGCATATAACACAGACTTAAAAATCAAACCAGTATTTACTAAAACAGCCTTAGAAGTAGAATATACAGTAATGCACTTGCTTGAAAAGCAAGGTGAAAGCAGTGCTCTTGACAACACTTTTGAAGCAATTAAAGAAGTAAAGAAAGACAAAGTTTTAAAAACAGTTGAATATACAGAATATAGTGCTTTGGATAAAACTAAATACGAAAAAGACACCGCACACAGCGGTAACTTATTGTCAGCACAATTAAATAAAAGTGGAACGCGAGTTGTTTTAAAACAATACTATAGATTAAAAACTACTAAAGTAAATTTTATTGGAAATGATAGTGTTGATATTGTTGGTCCTAAAACCAAGTTTGTTAAGCAGACTAGAGCAGTTGAATATCCTTCAGTTAAGCCAAAAACCGGCTATACTTTGCTTGGCTGGGCTAATTCTGTTTCAGGACCAATTCAAACAAAGCATATAGTTGGTGTAAATGAACTTAACTTGTATGCTCAAGTTGAGATTCAATCTCGTAAAATTACTTACATAATTAAAAGTCAAAATGAGCATGGTTATTACAATGTCTCTTATCAAACACAAGAGCAAAAAATAGGTGAAACTCACACTGTTTCTTTTACTTACAACAAAATAATTTATTTTGACCCTGAGTTTACAAGAACTACCTTTAAAGTATCCGTTGACAACACTGAAAACACAGTAACCATTACTTTAAAACGCCGCTACTTTACAGTTTCTTTTACTGTTATAAACTCTACTGTTGTGCCACCTGCCAGAGGCGTGTATTATGGTGCAAAAGTCGGTGCAATAGACACAGATAGTTTATACAAAGACAGAATCCTTAATTTTTATATTGGTAATGTCGAAAAAACCAAAGCAGAAGTTGAAAACTATATAGTCTACGGCCCAGTTAGAATCGAAATTGTAGTTTCTGTTCCTAAATATTTATATCCTCAAACTAAAGTAGATTTAACGCAATCAGATATTTTGAGAGAAGAAACCAAACCGCAAAGTTTTGAGTTTAAATCAGATGGCAAAACTCATAAATTTAATTTTACTCGCACATATGTCTTTAGAAAAAATAGTGCAGATAAATACGAAAAATTCAACGGCAAATATTTTAAGTTAGAAGAAGTTGAGTTTGTCCAAATTCCTGATGCCACTGGATTTTATTCTAAAAAAATTATTGACTACACACCTTTTAATATTTACAAAAAAGATGTAAAGGAAAACTCTAAATACGAAAACTCTATCTTTAAAGGTCTTTTTCAAAACATTTCTAAAACTTTTGGAACTACAAACTTGCACCCTTTGACTTTTGATAAAAGCGACAAAGTGTTTGGAGTAAATGATGTTGCAAGAAAAGAACCTGAGAAACTTAGAAAAGAATCAACTGACTATGCAACCGAAATTTTAATGTCGGAAATTAAACAACCTAAAGTCTTTAGATACATGTCATTGCGTGCTCAAGACATTAGCAGTTTTAAACCCGAAGACTACAACAGCGATAGATGGATACCGTATTATGCACCTGGCCATCTTGGCTCATGGTGGCTTGCTACTCAACAAAGTGACGCTGATCCTAAGGCGTATTTCGTTTATAGAAAAGATATTAACAATAAAATGGATTGGTCTTATTTCCCAGTTTACAATGTTTTTGGTGTTGTTGTTGGTAAGAAATAACACCTACACTCCTTCTAAATTAGAAGGGGGTTTTAAATTACTTAAAAATAAAGTCTTTATAGTAAAATATTTGTGCACTTTACGATAAAGCGCTTTAAAATAAGGAAGAATATGTCAAAAAAGAAAAAAATCACTATTTATTCAATAATTGCCACAACTGTATTTCTGTTAATTTTCACAATTACTTTAACAAGTGTACTAGCAACTCGTAAAACTAATAAGCAAATTAACAACGATAAAAATAAAACTGTTGTTGGTGTTAAATTAGTTTTTGAAAAATTAAACAACCAAAATGCAGATAGAAGTGCATACCGCACAGTTGGCGAATTTGAACACGGTAAAACTGTAAGTTTAACGTCAGATGAAGTTAAAAAAGTTTGGACTGCGCTAAAATCAGAACAAGATTTTTCAAATCACAACATAGACTTTAACCCTACACTTTCTAAAGCAGTGTTGACAGTAGACGTAAACAAACCAAGCCAAGAATTAGTATTTTATTTTGAGTTAAAAAAATATACAGTTACTTTTGATTTTACAGACCCTGAAATCAAACAAGGCACAATTCACGCTGACCTTAATAAAATACATGAACTTAAGTATTCACATGCTTTAAGCCAAACTATAAAAGAACATCTTTTTAATGTTAAAAAAGTTATATCGGGTATGGAACATGTGATTTCTCACTATGTTGATGAAGACGGAAATAAAATAGATTTTAACTCGGCATTCAATAAAAACATTAAAATCAAACCTGTTTTTGTTTCTTCTACTGCTAAGGTTAAATATATTGTTAATACAGAAGATGAAAATGGCCAAATAATTACTAACGTCCATGAAGTAAATGCAAAAATTGGCTCAACTCACCAAGTTAACTTTAAAAATCCAGACGAAAACGTCTTTCAAACACCAAAAGTTAGCAGACAAAGTTTAGTTGTATCTGCAGACTCTGCTGAAAACAACGTAACAATTGATGTTAAAAGAAAGGTTTATAATTTAGAATTTGAAGCAAAAGGTGCTAATAAAAAAATAGATGCGCAAACTCGTAGGCACAGCGAAGAAATTAAAAACATAGACTTCCCAGAAGATAAACACTTCCAAGTTACTAAAATTGAGTTAAACGGCACGCCTATTACTAAAGCAGAACTTTTTAAAACAAAGGTTGTAAAAAACTTAAAAATCACAGTTTACTACAAACACACAATAGTAGAAGGTGTAAACTTATATCCACAAACCAAAGTTCAACTTAATCAAAGTGACATTCAAAAAGAAATTGTTTTTCAAACTCCTGCAACTTTCAATTCAGTTGGCAGAGTGTTAACTGCTCAATTTACAAGAACTGTGGTTTACACCAGTTCTGGCGATGCATATGAGAAATTAAACGGAGAATACTTTAAATTTGAAGAAGTTGAGTTTGACCCAATTCCAGACAAAAGGGCATATTTTACTAAAAAGATTTTAGACTTTGTTCCGTTTAGTATTCATCAAGACAACAAACCGGAAGTCGCTGAATTTGTCAATTCTATTTTTAGAAGTTTACTACACGAAATTTCTGAAATCATGAAAACAGAGCTGTTTGCAGTTACAGCAGACGATGGTGAATTTGGTGTTAAAAAAACTGCAGATAGTCCTGCAAACCGTTTTAAACTAATTAAAAATCCAACTGATTTTGCGCTTGCTGTACTTGGCAAAGTTAGCGGACCGAATGTAGTTTACCGCGGTGTTAACTTATCTCAATTTAGACCGCTTAACTACAACCACGAAAACTGGATGCCACAGTTTTTTGTAGACTCAAATCAATATTGGTGGACTGCAACTCAAGAAAGCACTAATCTTAATTTAGTTAGATACATTGAAGAAACAGGGGACTATGGCTTTACAGATGTTGCTAAAGTCTACGGTTTAGTTGCAGCAAAAAGATAAAAAAAAGTTTATTTAACAAGACGCTTAGACTTGTTTAAAAAAATGACCATCATAACTTGATGGTCATTTTTTTCGTTTATTTAATTTTGTTTTGCCAACTTTTATATTTTTTAATTAGTTTATTCGTCAGTCTTTTAATTGAAAATAGTCCACAATTTTTTAAACTTAAATTTACCTGATTTAAAAACAACTTATTGAAAATCAAGTCATCGCTTTGAATACGGCTTTGGATAGACTTGTTGTCATCTCCTCTTTTTTTCATCCTACGCTTGCGCACAAACCTAGGAGTTTCAACAAAGCAAACAAATGCATTAAAATCCAGAAAATCAAGCAAGGCATTGACACCAGATGGGTCCAAAATAACGACACCATCTGAAATTATTGCGTCTTTTGTAATTCCGTAGTAGTTGTTTGCGTATTTTGAGCATTCTATAAACTGATTTGACTGAATTTTGGCTTTAAACTCACTTTCTGAGATAAAATAGTAGTCAATTTTGTCTTGTTCACCAATTCTTTGCTTACGAGTAGTAGTTGTAATAACTTTTTTGAAACCGTGTTCTTTAATTAGTTCTTTGGCAATTTCAGTTTTTCCAGATGCACTTTTTCCGATTAAAATTATCATGACAACCTCTTTTTGTAAGCAAAATAATTATAACAAAACCAGACTAAAATTGCCTAGTTTGCCAATATTAAGAAGTGAGTTTCATTTAGAAAGTTTTATGGCTACTTTGTAAAATAAAACTGATATTTTTCGTAGACAGTATCTTTTAACTTACTAAATTCAATAAATTCAAGCGCAAAGCCGTTTATGCAATATCTAAGACCTGTTTCTGTTTTTACAGCAAGCGTAGGAAACACGTGTCCAAGGTGTGAGTCTTGGATTTTTGAAGTCACTTCAATTCTCTCTTCTGCAAGTGTATTGTCTTTAAAATAGTTTAGAGCAGTTTGGAAAATTGGTCTGGTGAAACTAGGCCAACCACAGCCCGCATCGTATTTATCTTCACTTAAGAAAAGTGGCTCTTTTGAAATTTTGTCAATGTAGATACCTTTTTTGTCGTTTAAATTAAACTCACTTGAATGCGGGTATTCAGTTTCTTTGTTTAGCATAATACCTAAACTTTGTTTATCTAAGTTTAGTTTCTGAATTTCTTTTGTATCTAACTTTTTAAAATTGCTAAGCGAATTAAAAACAGTGTTTGGGTTGATATGACAATAGCCAGTTGGATTTTTCTTTAAGTAGTCTTGGTGATATTCTTCAGCTTTGACATAATTTTTAATTTCTTCGATGATAACATGTGATTTTTTTCCGTTAATTTTTTCAACATATGCTTTAAAAAGTTCAGCAATTTTTTTAGTAAATAAATCGCCTTTTTCAAAGAAAATTCCAGTTCTATACTGAGTTCCAACATCATTGGCTTGACGATTTAAAGAAAAAGGGTCAATGATTTGCATAAATCTATCAATAATTTCTGCAGTTCTAATTGAAAGGTCATCGTAAATTATTTTAATAACTTCAGCGTGATTAGTATTTGAAACTATTTTGTAATTCGTTTCTTTAGTATTGCCATTTGCATAACCAACTTCGGAAATTAGTCCTTTTAGTTTAGAAAAATATGCTTGCATTCCCCAAAAGCAACCACCTGCTAGATAAATTTTTCTTTGCATTTTTACTCCTTTTTTCAGTCTTAAAAACTTAAATTTCGCACATAAAAATTATACAAAACAGGTGATTATTTTAATTATTTTTTGCATTCAAAGCCATCTTTTTTAAATTTAGTAATTTGAACAATTTATTTAAACACTCAAAAGCGTTGCAAGTATTTTTATTTTGGTCAAATGCTATAATCTAGGTATGGATTTAAAGGCAAAAAAAGACAGAATTGACAATTTAATTAAGCAGATTAACGAGGCTGCAAAACAGTACTATACATTAGATAAACCTTTGATTTCTGATTTTGAATATGACATGTTAGTCAAGGAACTTGAACAACTTGAACATGATTTTCCTGAACTCAAAAGACCAGATTCTCCAACTTTAAAAGTAGGCGGAGAAATTCTTTTAGGTTTTGAAAAAGTTGTGCATCCAGTGCCTATGAAGTCATTAAATAACGTATACTCGCAAGATGAACTTTTTGCGTTTTTTGCTAAAGTTAACGAAAAATATCCCAACACTAAATTTGTCTCTGAACTAAAAATTGATGGTCTGGCAATTAACTTAGACTACGAAAAAGGATACTTCAAAAAAGCATCTACCCGCGGTGATGGGCAAGTTGGCGAAGACGTAACTAAAACCGTAATTAAAACAAATTCTTTGCCACTTAGGTTAACTGAGCCTGTCACCTTAACTGTTCGTGGCGAGATATTTATGCCAAACTCTCAATTTAAAAAAATCAATGAAGAACGCTTAAAAACTGGTGAGAACTTATTTGCAAATCCCCGAAACGCAACAGCTGGAACTATTCGTCAACTTAACACAGAAATTGTCAGAAAACGTGGACTAGACATTTTTATCTATACTTTAGTGGACGCCGAAAAGTATAATGTTAACAGCCAAATTGAGGCTCTTTTATACCTTGAAAAACTAGGGTTTAAAGTTAATCCTAACTACAAAACTTTAACACTAAACGAACTTACAGATAGTGTAGTTTATTATGATAACTTAAGAAAAAATCTAGACTACGCAACTGACGGAATTGTTTTTAAAGTCAACGACTTTAAAGTGCAGGCTAGTTTAGGATTTACTGTAAAATCGCCTAGGTGGGCTATTGCCTACAAATTTGAACCTGAAAAAGTAGAAACTAAAATTAACAAAATTGTCTACCAAGTCGGGAGAACTGGCGCAGTTACGCCAGTCGCTGAGTTTGACCGCGTTTTTGTTTCAGGAACTTACGTGCAAAGAGCAACACTGCATACTGAAGCATTTGTTAAAGAGAAAGACATTAGAGTAGGAGACTATGTTTTAGTTTATAAAGCAGCTGAAATCATTCCAGAAATTACCGAAGTAATTAAAGAAAAAAGACAAGCAACCGTTAAGCCTTTTGAAATGATTAAAACTTGTCCTGCATGCAACAGTAAACTAATAAAAAAACAGGCATTTTGGGTATGTGATAACTTAGAATGCGGATCCAGAGTTATCAACAGTTTAATTCATTTTTGTGCAAGGACTTGCATGAATATCCAGGATTTGGGTGAAAAAACTATTGAGACTTTGTTTAATCAAGGTTTTATTAAAAACATTCAAGATATTTATTTTCTCCATAAGTTTAGAAGTCAGTTAATAGCCTTAGAAGGCTTTAAAGACCGTTCTGTTGACAAAATTTTAACAGAAATTGAAGCATCTAAAAAAGCGCCTTTTAGAACTCTGCTTTTTGCCCTTGGCATTCCAAATGTCGGAAAAAAAGTTGCAGGTTTGATTACAAAACACTTTAAAAATATTGATGCTCTGCTATTGGCGACTGAAGAAGAAATCGCCGAAATTAATGAAATCGGCCTTAGTATTGCAGGTTCTTTAGTAAGTTATTTTAACAGCCCAAAAGGCCAAGCATTAGTTGAGTTTTTAAAAACTAATGGTTTTGTTTTAACAGAAGAAGAGCTTGCGTTTGAAGACAGTTATTTTAGTGGTAAAAAAGTGTTAATTACTGGTACTCTTCAAAACTACAAAAGAGCAGAATTACAAGACATTTTGGCCAAACTAGGCGCTAATATAGTATCTTCTATTAGCAAAGAAACAGATGTGTTAATAGTTGGCGAAAACGCAGGCTCTAAGTTAAGCAAAGCCAAACAATTTAACACAACCTTGGTTTACGAAAAAGACCTTGAGGAATTGTTGAAATGAAGAGCGATATCACTAAATACATAAACGTTTATGGCGCTAAAGAAAACAACTTAAAAAACATCAATGTATCTATTCCTAAAAACAAGTTAGTGATAGTAACAGGGGTCTCTGGTTCTGGTAAGTCTACACTGGCCTTTGATACCCTTTATCAAGAAGGACAGCGTAGATATATTGAATCACTTTCTTCATATGCTCGTCAGTTTCTTGGCAACTTTGAAAAACCAAATGTTGACAAGATTGAAGGACTTTCGCCAAGTATCGCAATTGACCAAAAAAGTTCAGTTTTTAACCCTCGCTCAACAGTAGGTACACAAACCGAGATTTACGACTACATCAGACTACTGTTTGCGTCAATCGGTAAACCCTTTACATTAGATAACAAACCTTTAGCAAGAGAAACAATTCAAGAAATTACAGCTTACGCAATGAAGTTGCTTGATAGTAAAATCCAAATTTTAATCAAAGAAACTAAACTGCCAAATGAAGATAATCTAGATTTTCTCAATCGTATTCAAAAGAAAGGTTATAACCGTGTTTTACTAGATGGTCAGGTCATTAGAATTGACGAAGAAAAAATAGAAACTAACCAAGATTTTCTCTATGTCATAATTTCAACAATCACGGTTTCAGATGACAAAGTTTCAAGAATTTTTGAAACTATAGAAACTGCATTTAAAGAAAACGCCAAAGTTATCTACATTAGAAACACCGAGACAAACGAACTTACTCCTTTTTCTGAACACTATCACTATCAAGACGAAATTTTTGAAATTCCAAAAATTGAACCGCGTTTATTTTCGTTTAATGTACCAATTGGTGCTTGTCCAAACTGCAAAGGCTTAGGCAGTATTATGACAATTGAGCCTGAACTAGTTTTTGACCCAGAACTCTCAATTAAGGAAGGCGCAATAATTCCTGCTCAAAATAATAACGAAGATAATCTACAGTCGCAAGTTTTTGAAATTGCTGCTAACTTTTTTCAAATTGACACAAACACCCCACTAAAACTACTGGATAAAGAAAAACTCCAAAAACTGTATTTTGGTAGTCCTGAGCTAATTGAGTTTAATTTAATTTCAAAAAGCGGGCGCATTACTAAAAAAATAGAGTCATTTGAAGGAGTTGTCAATCACTATCAAAGACGTTTTGACACAACAACCGCTGAGTGGTTCCGCGAATGGTTAGGTAAGTTTGCAAAAGAATCAGTATGCAAACAATGTAAAGGTAAACGTTTAAATCAATCTGCGCTTTCGGTTAAAATAAAAGATTTAAATATTTTTGAACTTTCTGATCTGTCGGTTAAAAAACTACTTGAGTTTTTAAATAACTTAACTTTAACTGAAGAAGAAAACGCGATTTCTTTAAGCATTTTAAAAGAAATTAAAGACCGTCTAAACTTCCTTAACGACGTTGGACTTTCTTACCTTAATTTAAATCGTTCCGCTGCTACTTTGTCTGGCGGCGAACTGCAGCGAATTAGACTAGCCACACAAATTGGCGCAAAACTTTCGGGAGTACTTTATGTGCTTGACGAACCTTCAATTGGTCTCCATCAGGCTGACAACGCAAAGTTAATCAACACTCTTTGTAAAATGCGCGACCTTGGAAATACCTTGGTGGTGGTAGAACATGACACTGAGACCATGGAAGCCGCTGACTGGATTATTGACATTGGTCCAAAAGCCGGAGATTTTGGTGGTGAGTTGGTGGCGGAAGGCACACCAAAAGACTTTATTGAAAAACCAAAATCACTAACTGGCTATTATTTGTCTGGACAAACCGAAGTGCCAATTCCAGCAAAACGCAGAGCAATCAGTGATTTTGACTATATAGAAATTAGTAAAGCACACGAAAACAACTTAAAAAACATTGACACTAGATTTTACTTAAATGTTTTAACTGTAGTTACAGGAGTTTCTGGCTCTGGTAAATCTAGTTTAGTGCAAGATGTCTTGTTAAAATCTCTGCAAATTAAATTAGGTGACACTAAACAAACTAAACCTAAAGTTGAGTGGGTACAAGATTTTTCAAAGATAAAGAAAATCATTGAAATCTCTCAAGCCCCAATTGGTAGAACCCCGCGTTCTAATCCAGCAACTTACATCGGTGTGTTTGACTATATTCGTGGACTTTTTGCAGAACTCCCTTTAGCAAAACAAAGAGGTTATCAAAAAGGTAGGTTTTCTTTCAACGTCAAAGGTGGGCGTTGTGAGGAGTGCAAGGGTGACGGACTTAAAAAAATCTCAATGCACTTCTTGCCAGATGTTTATGTTAAGTGTAGTTTATGTAACGGAACTAGATTCAACTCAGAAACCCTGCAAGTTAAATACAAAGACTTTAACATCGCAGACGTTCTTGAGATGCGAGTGGAAGAAGCGGTTTCTGTTTTTAAGAACTTCCCGCAAATCCACAAACGCATAAGCGTGATGCAGGAAGTTGGACTTGGCTACATTAAATTAGGTCAAGCCTCAGATACCTTGTCTGGTGGTGAGGCTCAACGCGTTAAGTTAGCCTCTGAACTGCACAAAGAAATCAGGCCTGGAACTATCTTTATTTTAGACGAGCCAACCACTGGACTTCACCAAGAAGACGTTAAAAAACTTTGTCAGGTTCTCCATAAACTAGTAGATAAAGGCACCACTATGGTGGTAATTGAACATAACTTAGATGTCATTAAACAGGCAGACTGGATAATTGACTTAGGGCCACATGGTGGTGATGAAGGCGGTGAAATTGTTGCGAAAGGTACTGTTCAAGATATTTGTGAAAATCCACGCTCCTTGACTGGAAAATATTTAAGAAAGGTGTTAAAAATATGATTAGAAAAATACAAAAACTCACAGCAAGATACCGCGAAACTAAGTTTTTTAAGTTCACCAACAAGTACTGGGAAACTTTAACATTTCCGCTGCTAACCTTGATTTTTATTGCACTTCTTGCACTTGCTACCAATGGTTTTCGCACCCCTGACAGCGCAATTGGTTTCAGTAAAACGGCTTTTTCTATTTTTGGCCAAGACGTTAGATGGTATGCTGTTTTTATTTCTTTTGGAATATTTGCCGCAGTCTACACATCACTAAAAGAAGTTAAGAAATCAAATATATCGGTATCACACGCCACAGACGGAGTTTTAATAATTATTCCACTTTCAATTCTGGGCTCTAGACTTTACTACCTGTTGTTTGACCCAAATGCTTCACTTTCTTCGTTTTTTGATTTTAGAAGTGGTGGACTTGCAATTCACGGTGCAATAATTGTCGCAATGATTTCGGCAGCCATTTACTGCTGGGTCAGAAAAATCAATATGCTCTTGATTCTAGACATTGTAGCAATTGGTTTCTTAATCGGCCAAATTGCTGGCCGTTGGGGCAATTTTATCAACCGCGAGGCTCATGGCACAATGGCTGGAAATCTGAATTTCTTGCCAGGTTTTATACGCGAGCAAATGCACTTTAGTGGAAACAACTCAACTCAACTTGGCTACTGGCATCCGACCTTCTTATATGAGTCTTCGGCTAATTTATTTATCTTAATTTTGCTGCTGGTAGTTCGTCGTTTTAAACTACTTAAAGTTGGTGATATGTTTGGAATATACACCGTAGCCTATGGCTTAATTCGTGGCTTTTTAATTGAACCTTTTCGCCAAGATCCACTTTGGATTGGAAAGATTAAACAAAATGTGTTAATTTCTGTACTCTTTGTAATAGGTGGTTTGATTTACTTTGGTGTTAAGTATCTTTACTTTACACACATTCCCTACTACACAGAGGCTACACCTTATCACTACGAAACTTACCTAGACCCTGGTAAAAAAGGACGCTATATAGTTAACGAAAAAGGTGAGAAAGTTGGGTCAGTTGCCTACTTTTTACTAGACGCAGATCTTGCTTTAAAACTGGGTTATAAGGCTATTTTGAAGTTTAAACTATATAACTCTATATTTGGAATCAAAACAGTTGTTTTCTCTAAACTTAACTTAAAACAAACTTTGGCTGAAAGCGCTTTATATTGTTCATTTAGAAATTCGTATCTGCAAGACGAAGTCAATCCGTTTTTGGCAAACGAATTGATGAGAAAAGAGCGAGCATGCGTGATTTCAGAAAACGAAGAGATGCTAAAACTAGCGGATGCTATTGAAATAAAAACAGTTTTCTATAGCACAGATACTGCCGAAAACGGCTCTACAACCGCACTTTACAAGATTAACGATTTAAACGATTTAAAGGATTTATTTAACTAATTATGAAAGATTTAATTATTATTGGAGCAGGCCCTGCTGGTCTGAACGCAGCAATTTATGCAGCAAGACAAAACTTAGATGCTTTGGTATTTGAAAGAAAAGTACCAGGTGGTGCAATTATTAACACCAAAGAAATTGAAAACTATCTAGGTTTTAGTAAAATCGAGGGTAGTGCATTGGCGAAATCTATGCACGAGCACGCCAAGTCTTTGGGCGCAAAAATAATTGCTGAAAACGTTTTAAAAATTGAAAAAATTGAAAATGGTTTCAAAGTTTCTACAAATCAAAATACCTATGAAACCAAAACTGTACTTTTAGCAACTGGCCAAAAACCAAGAACGCTAAATGTTGAAAACGAAGCCAAATACCTTGGCAACGGTATTTCTTTTTGTGCAACTTGCGATGGATTTTTCTACAAAGACTTAGATGTTGCAGTTGTAGGTGGTGGCAACGCCGCTGTTGACGAGGCTGCTTTTTTGGCAGATATTTGCAAAAAAGTTACTGTAATCACTCAAGACCCACACTTAACTGCTGATAAAAAAGGACAAGCAGAACTATTTAAAAAAACCAACATTGAAGTTATCTATAACGCAAAAATTAAGAAAATTTTAGATGAAAACAACACACTAAAAGGAATTAACTTTGATGTGTTTGACCAAAATCACTCAGTTTTTGTAGATGGTATTTTCATTTTTATCGGCCAAGTTCCGGAGTCTTCACTACTTGACACAGAACTGCAAAAAGAATGGGGATACTATTTAGTAAATGAAGACTTGTCTACCTCGATTCCTGGTATTTTTGTAGCAGGCGACGTTAGAAAAAAAGCAGTTAGGCAAGTAATTACAGCCGCAGCCGACGGCGGTGTTGCAGTTTCTGCGATTGCCAAATACTTAAAAAACCATGGCTAATTCTAGCCAACTGTTGGCAGATGAATTAAAAAAACTCGGGCTATCTTTTTCTAAGTACTGCAAGCAGGCTGTTTTTGCCTGCATTTTAAAACTGCCGTTTTTAGAGTTGAAGCAGTTTTTAATGTTGGCACTTTACTTAAAAAAACCAGCAAATCATGATAGCGAGTTTTATGAGTTTAAAGTGCCATACGAACTACTTGAACTCTATGACGCTGCTTTTAAAAAACTAAACATAAAAGCAGTTGTCAACTATGGCTCTAAAAAGGTAGTTTTTACGCACCTTGATTTTTTGGAAATTGAACCAGAAATTAACTCAGTGGTTACAGAAATTTCAAAACCTTTATTTTTTAAAACTCTATTTCTAATACTAGGTTCAATTAACTCACCAAGTTCTGCAAACTACCACCTAGAGTTTAAGTTCAAAAACACAGACTCTTGTTTTTTTGTCCAAAAAACCTTACTTAAATACAATTTAGATGCTAGAATTTCAAAACGTTTAGACCACCTTTTGCTATATATCAAGTCTTTTGACCAAATAGTTGATTTTTTAAATCACTCAGAACTAAACAAAATCGCAGAGCGCTACACTAACTGCAAAATTGACAGAGAAGTAGCGACCACTTTGCAACGTCGAGTGAATTGTGAAACTGCTAATATTAAAAAAACTTCTGAGGTTGCTGCTAAACAAATTAAGCAAATCAACTTTATTTTTGCAAACTTAGAAACTGAACTTGACCCTGAACTAGAGCGAGTTATGAAATTAAGATTGAAACACCCCTATAGTTCGCTTTCTGAACTTCAGTCAATCTACATTTCTACCTTTAAAAAACAAATCAACCGAGCGCATTTGAGCAACAAGTTTATCAAAGTCAAAAACCTTTACGATAGGCTAAAAAGGCACTAAATTATGCTAAAATGTCATTGGAGAATAAAATGAAAAAAGAACTACAAACTAGGCTAAATTTAATTAAATCTGTCTATCTTTATAACTTAGGACTTGAAAATAATTTAGTCTTAACAGAAGAAGAAAAAGAGATTTTTTCACTATTTTTAACTAAGGTAAACGAAATTGACGAAACAATTTCTAAGGCCTTGATCGGCTACAGTTTAGACAGACTTTCTAAATTAGATAAAGCAATTGTTGAGTACTCAGTTTTTGAAATGCGAGAACTAAAAACCCCTGTGCCGGTTGCAATCAATGAAGCGGTTGAAATCACTAAGTTGTTTTCTGATTTAGATGACGAAAAACAACACAAGTTTACCAACAAGTTACTGCAAAACATCGTTGCTAATTTAAAATGAGCGGGGTAGAAATACAAAATAATACAGAAAAAAACGTTATTGAAGTAGACTTTTTTAGCCAAAATATTGCTGATTTAGTTAAACATAATCTTGGCTATAGTCACTTTTTTGTGCTGGGTGAAGTTAAAGCAACTTACTCAGAATACGAGGCTAAAAACCCCAAAAGTCATCTTTACTTTAACTTAGTTGGCAAAGAAAGCGCACTAAGATGTGCAATTTGGCAAAGTACTGCAAGTAAACTAGACTTCATTCCTTACACTGGTATGCAGGTGATAGTTGATATCACTATTTCTTATTATCAAAAAGGTGGTTCAATTACCGCGACAGTTTGGCAAGTTTATGACTACGGTGAGGGTAAAAAGAAACGCGAAAAAGAAAAACTAATTAAAGAACTAAACTCTCTTGGGTATTTTGAAAAAGAAAGAAAAAGAAAGATTCCTCAAAACCCAGCGGTAGTCGGAATAGTAACTTCTGCTACAGGTGCTGCCCTTAGAGATATTAAAGAAAACGCATATAAACGCTTTCCTTTAATTGACTTTATTGTTTACAACACTTTAGTGCAGGGTGAAAACGCCGCTCGAGAAATTAAAAAAGCCATAGAACTTGCAAACTTGGAAAACAAAGCTGAAGTTTTAATTGTAGGACGCGGCGGTGGTGCTAAAGAAGACCTTGAGGCGTTTGACACAAAAGAAGTTGCAGATGCTATCTATTTTTCTAAAATCCCTGTGATTTCTGCAGTTGGACATGAAAGAGATGTCTCAATTTCAGACTACGTTGCCGACCTTTCTGCGTCTACCCCAACAGACGCCGCTGCTCTAATTACTCAAATTACAACTGCTGATTTTCAAAATAAGTTAGCCGAATTTAACCACACAATTTTGACTAATTTAAAAAACAAAGTACACCAAGAAAACGCAGAAGTAAGAACCTGCGAAGCAGCATTAGAGCGAGTGTCTCCCATTAGTAAGTTGACCAAACTTCAACAAGAACTAATGTTGCTTAAAAACCAAGCGAAGTTAATGCTCGCTGCTCTTTACTCAAAAAAACAAGCAACGCTAGCGGTTGCTCTGCAAAGATGCCAAAACTCAGTTATCAACACTTACAATAAAAACGTTGAGTATTTAGACGAACTTGCTACTAAACTTCCAAACTTACACAAGACTTTAAGTGTTGCTCAAAGTCAAATTACTGACTTTAAACTAAAACTACCAAATATTCCTGAAATTATTAAAAATAAAGAGTTTGAGTTAAAACTTTTTAAAGAGCAACTTAACAACTTTGACTTAAATAAAAAACTTGAGCAAGGTTATGCACTGGTATTTAAAGACCAACAAATGGTTAGAAGTGTAAAAGATGTTAACAGTAATGACAGCCTTGAAATTAAATTAAAAGATGGTACTTTAAAAGTAATTATCACTAACATAAAAGGAGAGTAAAAAATGAACAATTCAGAAAAAAACTTAGAATTAAAAGCACTGTTTGCAAAAATAAAGGAAAACATTGATAAGTTAAATCAAGAAAACGACATCATGGTTTCAATTGAACTTTACAAGCAAACCAAAGACCTAATTCAAAAAGCCGACTCTATTTTAGAGGTTGCTAAAAAAGCAATCGAAAATGAGCAGTAATTTTAATTTACTTAACTTTTTACCTGCTGACTTAAAAAAACTCAAAGTCCAAGACCTGCCCAAACTTTGCGCAGAAATTAGGGAATTCATTAAAGAAAATATCTTAAAGTCCGGTGGACACCTTAGTTCTAATTTAGCAACAATTGAGTTAACCGTTGCCTTGGTTTATTTACTTGACTTAGATAAAGATAGACTGCTTTTTGACATTGGCCACCAGGCATACACCTACAAAATTTTAACTGGTCGTGGCAGTGGTTTTCTTAATTTTAGTGAAAGAAAAATCTCTGGATTTACCGCATACAGCGAATCTAAATACGATTTTTTTGAAGCTGGACACGCATCTCAGTCTCTGTCTGCTTTAGCGGGATTTGTCTTAACAAACCCATTAAACAAGAATGTTGCGGTGATTGGAGACGGTGCGCTAAACGCAGGAATTGCTTTTGAAGGACTAAATACTTTAAGTGGATACAGCCTGCCTGGCACTGTTATTATTAACAACAACAAATGCTCAATTGTTGAAAATGTTGGTGCGTTTAGACACACTTTAAATGACCAAAGCAAAGCACGTGCATACTTTGAAGCACTTGGCTATCAGTTTTTTTACCTTAAAGAAGGCAATGACGTTATTGCTTTAATAGATACTTTGAAAACTGTTCTAAAGGTGCGAAAACCGGTCGTTTTTTTAATTGAAACAATTAAGGGAAAAGGGCTTGTTGAAGCAGTTTCAGATGTAAGCGGTAAGTATCATTCATACAGTGCTTCTACTCAAACTCAAACCCCTTACATCATGGGAAAAGTAATTTCTGAGTTTGCAAAACTACGCGATTTTTATTTAATTGAAAGTGGTATGGAACTCGGTAACTTCACCAAAGACTTTAAAGAAAAATACCCACATAGATTTATAGACTCAGGCATAGCCGAGGGCAACTCTGCGATGCTAGCCGCTAGTTTAGCCTTGAATAAAAAGAAAGTAATATTGCCGTATTACACAACTTTTATTCAGCGTTCTCTTGACTACTTACTTTCAGATATTGCCAGAGTCAACTTAGATGTAACTTTACTTTTGAACTCCGCATTTTTAACAAATCGTGACCCTTCTACCCACCAAGGTACTTACTTTACTAAATTACTTAGTTGCTTTCCAAACACCAAAGTTTTTGCCTGCGGGCTGGACACAGATTACGCAACACTACTTTCTTCTACTTTTGATTTACCTGGGCTAAAAACGATTGCTTACCCGAAACTACCACTCAATGAAGAACTAGACCCTGAAACTTTTCCTATAAATTTTAAAAAAGAACCATTTTGGCAAACTTTGAAAACTGGCAAAGACACCTTGGTTTTAAGTTATGGCCCGATTTTAAAAGAAATTTATCAAAACTTAAATAAAGACTTCACACTAGTTAATACAAGACTGATTTCTCAGATAGAAGACGAGGTTAGTTTTTTAAAACAAGTTGAAAAACACCAAAAAATAGTAATAATTGAAGAAGCAAGTTCCCTGCTTTACGGTTTAGTTTTAGATTTCTTAAACCGCCGCAGTTTAAACAAAAAAGTTATTCCTTTGAACTTAGACAATTGTTTGGTTTCAGAAAAAACCAGAGCAGAACTACTTAAAGACTTTAAATTAACGCTGGCTGACATCAAAGCAGCGATTGAAAATTAAAAAAAGGTTGAATAAATCAACCTTTTTTAAAAAATATTTAATTTGACTAAATAACTCCGTTTGCTATTAAGATAATTGAAATAAAAGTAGCCACTAATGAAAGCGCCATCGCACCTAGAATTATCCAAATTACGATTTTGCCCTTTAGTGTTTTACTCGGGTTTTTTAAAATAATTACTCCAGGTTCTTGGTTTTTTTCTTTTTTTTCTTTAAGAGCCTTGCTGGCTTTATCGGTTTTCTTTTCTTTCTTTCTTTC